>JAZRLA010000008.1:0-218682 GCA_045646605.1 Candidatus Enterousia sp. | reverse complement strand
TGTCCGGCCAAAATTCGGAAAATCGTAAGTCATTGATTTTACTACAAATAAAAATTTTGGATTTTTGAAAAAAAGTTGTTGACTAAAAACCTTGGTTTTTTTCAACACTTTTCATCCCCAGCAACCCCACGAATTCCGCCGGGTTGCGTAAAATTCAAAAGCCCAAAAATTTTATACAAAAACTATGCCGTCATACCGCGGAAACGCGGTATCTCTTTGTCACAGTTGAAACCACGGGATACCGGCCTATGCCGGTATGACAACAAAAACCGGCGCATCCGTCTTCGCTATCGCCTTATCGCGATTTGATGCCCCCGCACCCGTCACGGCACCGCTTTGCGGTGACGGACGCAGACGGATAACACTTTCCCTATACATCCAATATCGCGCCGTAAAGAACCGCAAAGAAAAAACACACCGTTCCGGCGATTACAAATAAATGCCAAATCGCATGTGAAAACTTTAATTTTCGCCAAAGGTAAAATATCACCCCAATCGAATACGAAAGCCCGCCGGCAAGTATAAACCACAATCCCCGCGCCGGCACACGTGCCAACATAATCGGTAAAATAAATATCAATGTCCAACCCATCAACAAATAAAGCGCAACGACCCACTTTGGCTGCTGCCGCGGATTACGAACCTTTGCAATCGCGCCGAAAATCACAATCGCCCACAAAATTCCAAAAACCGTCCACCCAATCGCGCCCCGTAAATTCACAAGCAAGAACGGCGTGTATGTGCCGGCAATCAACGCATAGATGGCGACACTGTCCCACACTTCGAAAAAACATTCGCTTTTGCGACCGATGGTGATGTGGCACATTGTTGAACCGAAATAAAGCGTGAACATAGTGACGCCAAAAATCGCGCAAGACACAACCGACCAAGCGTTTCCATAAATCGCCGCGAACACCACCAACAATGTTAAACCCGCAATCGCAAGCCCAATACCAATTCCATGCGTTAGGATATTCAACACTTCTTCGCCATGCGTTGACCGGCGTTCCCATCGAAAAAGCCCCGTCGCACGCAGACACCGCAACAACCGCGACGCATGTTTATCACGCCGCACAGACTTTAATTTCGTTCGAACAACCTTACGATTTTTTGTCTTCATTTTTCACCATTTCAAATTCACAAAGTTTTATTGGTTCGATTTTAACATCGGAAAAATCACCCCGCATATTTTTTATTTTTGTTATATATTCCGGCTTTCCCATCATATCTTCCAAAGCAAGACGTTGACTTTCATAATGCCCGCACCCAAATATCACGAACACCGTATCATACTTATTCAAAGCCTCCGCTATATTCTGCAACATAAATCTATCACGACCGAATCTATCCACATATGCAGACATTTGCTGATACAACGTTCCATTGGAATTCGGCCCACCACAATGAAACACCTTAGCCAAATCCGGCCGCGCTATTTGATTATCCGGGAATCCCGCGTTTATAACATCAACCATTTGATTATCGGACAAGTCCGCAAACACAACCGGGACATTCTTTTTCGCCGCAACACACGCAATATACGAAAGGGTATTATCCTGGCACCAAAACCAATCAAACTTTCTTTCATAATTTGTGTTTTCCATTTCGGTCAAAACAACATCAGGTTTTATTCCAAAATCATCAGCAAAGCACATATCAACCATATTAAATGATATATTATAACAATGTCTATCACACATATAAACTAATGTTTTATTACCTCGTCTAAACACCGCGACAAAAGCCGAACTACACGCAAAATCTTTTGCCTTTTTGGCTTTGTCCCAATAACACAACAAATCAAAATTTGGTTCAAATTGCATCTTTTATCCTTTTGATTACCCTATCTGCACCCATGACTTGCATAATGGAATAAAGGTCCGGCGTGTTCGTGCGCCCCGAAAGGGCCACGCGCAAATCCATCGCAACATCACCATTTTTAACACCAAACTTTTCGGCAATCGCAACAATTTTATTCCACCAAGTATCTTTGTCATCGGCAATATCAAAAGTTTCCAAAAACGCCCGCAACACGTCCGCGTTATATTTGTATTCCGTATTCGGCACAAACAATTCATCCCAAAAAAATTCTTCTATTTCCAATGTCTGTTTCCAAGTAATAAAATCTTTACGTATACGCCGGGGATTGTCACGTTCAATGGAAAGCACCGCCGTTAAATAATCGGTATCCGCGACCTGCATTTTTTGTTTTTCATCACCGTATTCATTTGCCCATGTCACCACAGATTTTACCAAATCGGAAACCGTCATCGCGCCGATATATTCTTTGGCCCACCATTCCAATTTTTTCATATCGAACAGCGCACCCGACATCGGAATCTTTTTCGGTTTCATTTCATATTCCCAGAAATTTTTGACCGCACCCTTTAACTTTGCCTCCTCATACCCCGACGCTAAAATATTCCCAAGGTATTCAACAACCGCATCGGTCGGCCAACCATCAATCAAGAAAAACGCAACATTTGCCTCTGGGTCATGTCGTTTGGACAATTTTCTTTGTTTGCCCGTTTCCGCATCAATTTTATCAAGTGTCGCCGTATGAATATAATTTGGCAATTTCCAACCCATCATATTAAACATCTGAATATGCAATGCGACCGTTCCAAAATATTCTTCACCGCGAACAACATGTGTAACGCGCATAAAATGGTCATCACACAAATGCGCGAAATGGTACGTCGGCAACCTATCTGTGGATTTAATTAAAACGATATCTTCGTTATTTTCCGGCACAGAAATAGACCCCCGAACCATATCTTTACAGAAAATTCTTTTGTTCGGGTCACCCATTGAATAAAAACGAATCGACGGTACTTCACCATTATCCAAATGACGAATAATATCTTCTTCACCTATGTCACGATCGCGCGCAAATTCACCATAAATTCCCGTCGCGAATCCCGCCGCCTTTTGATTTTCACGAATTTCATCCATTTCGTTTTGCGTTAAAAAGCACGGATATGCGCGCCCAGTTCGCAACAATTCCGCCACCACAGAATGATAAATATCACGTCGCTGCGACTGATAATACGGGCCATAGGTTTCATCATTATTATTTTTTATTCCGAACCGATTCAAAGAACTTATTATCAAATCAACCGCTTCTTTAACCTCACGTTTCGTATCTGTATCTTCTATACGCAATAAAAACAACCCGTTCGATTGTTGTGCCAATTTGTAATCTATCAACGCACTATACAGCCCGCCAAGGTGCATATATCCCGTCGGACTGGGGGCAAAACGCGTCACCATCGCGCCGTCGGGCAAGTCGCGTGGCGGGAATTTTTCCTCTAATTCCGCGATGGTATATTTCGGCGCCGCGCCCAAAACGCGTGCGATTAAATCTTCCGATAAACCCGTTCTCATAATCAAATCCTTGTGTTTTTAATATGTGCATTTTATACTAATAATATGGAAAAACAAGAAATAAGAACTTTTGGCCGCCGCCACGGCAAAAAATTATCCGCACGCAAAGAATCACTCGTTCGCGACACATTGCCGACTATCGCCCCGCGCGCGGGCGAAAAAATCGATATATTGGAAATCGGTTTTGGTTCGGGCGAACATGTTCGGGAACTCGCCATCACGAACCCAGACAAGATTATTCTTGGTGCCGAACCGTTTATGAACGGCGTTGCCGCCCTGCTCTCCGCCATTTGTGATGAAAATGGCGCGGTATTGGCCGAATACAAAAACATACGAATTTTTCCGGACGATGTGCGAATCGTTTTGAACGGCGACACACACAACTTTGATGAGATTTGGATTTTGCACCCCGATCCATGGCCCAAGGCACGCCATGAAAAGCGCCGATTGCTGAATTCGGATTTTCTAAATTTATTATCAAAAAATTTATCGGCGGACGGCAAAATCATTATCGGCACCGATCATTGGGAATATTATGATTGGATTCTGGACCAGGTAAAAAATACAAACCTCTGCCAAACTGATTCGGCACACGATATTATCAAAACACGATATCAAAAAAAGAATATGGCACACACAAACGCACCAAAATATATTATCCTTATGCGTCCATAAACACGCGCATATTTTGAACCAACCCCGGTTGAATTTTTTGGCAAAGGCGCAAAACCTGACTTACACGGAACATATTTTTCCCAAACCACAAATGCAAATCTGATTTCAAGCTCCAATTGTTCAACATATCAAAAACCAAACCAACAAAGTCTGAATTCGCGTCAAACGAATCGCCTTTTGCTGTCATCACAATAGCATCGGGCGCAATTTTCCGTAACACGTCGAAAACCGCGGTCCACGTTCCCCCTCGCATCTCATCAATATCAATCGCCACCGAAAAAGTTTTATCAAAAAACAAATCTTGTCGCACAGGCTTCATCGCATCACAAAACCGTTCAATATCGGCCACATGCACAAAAACCTGCGCCCCAACAGCCCCCAATTTAAATGATTCAGTAATAGATTTTGCCAACCGCGAAACAATATCGATAAAATCCGCATCTTCACCGATTGAAAGGACAAAACGATTTACAATTTTAATATCATTTTTTTCCACCCACGGCCAAATTTCACCCGTGGCCGCACATGGCACAGATATCAATGACACGCCCGATTCCAACACCACATCCGCCACCGCCGCCAAATCAGACGCATCCGTTTCAGATTCAGGAATCCACCACGCACGCATTCCCGTTATATCATCAAAAATATAATTCAAATTCATCATAACACTTTCTACTTTATCACAATTGTGATATAATTTGAATGCTATGAAAAGATTTTTAGATAAATTTTTACTGGGGATTTTATGGTTATTATCCATCACGCTTGTAACGACACTTTGGATGAACACGAACTATGGTTTCGACATGCTGTCGGCGGCACATTGGGAATACCTTGGCACGCTTCAGGCACAACGTTCCAATATAAAGCCAGAATTTTACATCTCGCTTGTCAGTGCACTTTTTATCGCGCTAATTGGGCTGTACTTTATTGTCCGACCACGCATGCGACATATAAAAATCACAGAACCACAGGCTCCAAAATCAAATACAGTTGCCACGCCACAAACACCTGTGTCCCTACCTGCCACACAATCAACACCCGAAAACAAAACAGAAAACAATTTTACCCCTCGCCCTGCACCGGCGATATCTTTGGGTCCACGGCCAACATCACCAATGGGATTACGTCCCCCGATTGTCCTCCCAACGGGCACCAACCCACAACCGACACAAATGACACCAAAGATTCCAACACCACCCATACAAAACACAAATTCACCAGAAATTCAAAAAGCATTAGAATCAAATGAATATATAGTAAAAAAATGTGCCCGAATCGGCAAGCTTCAAAACCCCATTGTCGCCATCGCATATGATCAAGCAATGTGGATTATCGGTACCAAGGTTGCACCCGACAATATGCTTGATGCGATTCAAACACTTGTTACAATATTTGATGACACACTCGGTGAAACCGCAAACGATATCACACTTCGTGGATTTATAATTGATCCTATTGAACAAGTGAAACGGGATGACAATTTAATTATAGCATTTGACAACACCGCGGATTTTGTAAAGTATGTTAACGAACACAAGAATACAAAACCAGACGATTACGATGCCGAACTATTTGAAGCGTTTTCCACATATATTGGCACCGTAACCGGATACATTGGAAAAACATAATGCAATGGAACCAGGCAATCGCGGAAAAAAGATTATCCGACATGAAAATGCCGGATATGCCGATTGTTCCGATAAAACCAAAAATTTCCGTGGTGCCAAACGATTGGTTTGCACAATATAAAAAACTTTGCCATGAATTTATGCGTTCTCTTTCTGATTGTGTCCAAGAACTTGCACTAATGAATCTTAGTCGCGAAGAATTTATGGATTTATTAATGGGGCGCAAAATTCCGGATAATTTATCGTTTCGTTTTCGTATTCCACTTGTTTGGGGCGGGAAATTAGAGATTGACAATATGTTTATGTGTTTCACATTTCCACAATCGCAAAACCTTGACCGTTTTATAATTGAACAATATGGCAACGAAACAATATGGTTACCGAACCCCGAAAGGAAAATTTATTTACCAATACATTCAACAATAAGTGGTAATGGCGGAAACTCAACCGCAGATAGGCTCAGCCAATTTGCCGCAACAATGAACACCGGACGCCGCCAATCATAAAAAGGACAAAAATGAACCAACTGCTTGAATCTTTAAAACAACACGGCGCGTTTTTTGCACCGTCGGCGCCAAGTGGTCAATTAAACATCCTTAATATGAATTTACAAAAGATTCGCGCGGCCACATTGCCATCTGAATTCATAAAGTTTTATCAAATTTGCGGTGGAATAAAACTTGGTAATGGATATATCTTTGGTCCAAACGAATTCAAAACGGGACGCGCACACCCTGTTCCGAACATATTACAAATAAATCAGGAATTAACCAATATACCATCACTTCGTGGCAAAACTATATTTGGTCGAAATGATTTATTTTGGTTTGCATTTGATACGCTTGGCACATGCACTATGCTTGATAATTTAGGGTTACAAACATTGCGCAAATACGATGATATATATCGTGCAATCTATGAATGTCTTGCCGGGGGAAAATTTTAAAATGAAAAAAATATCTGTATCTTTATCTGGACATCAAACCAGCATATCACTCGAACCAGAATTCGTCAGCGCCCTATACGATATTGCAAAATCAACGAACAAACCAATTGCAAAAATCATCGGTGAAATTGACGAAAACCGTACTGTTGGCACGAACCTATCATCGGCAATACGCATTTGGATTCTAAAATATTTTCGTAAATAATTTTTTATTTCTTGCGCGTTACACCTGCGACCCATATTGTCCCCAAACACGACACAACCAATATAATTATCATCCACATATCACGACCAAATTTACGATACGCGGTTCTGTGCGCACCACAAACAGTTCCATCAGCATGTCCCGCAACACCAATTGGAATCATCGCTTCAACATTTCCATCGGCCGCAACAAAAGCACTTATTCCGGAATAATCAGACCGCACAATCGGCAACCCCGATTCGATTGCATACCTGCGTACCATATCAAGGTGTTGGTATGTTCCCGGTGTTTTTCCAAACCAATTGTCATTTGTAATATTCACAATCGCATGTGGTGTTTTACCACGCGGAACAAGTGAATCAGAAAAAATAACTTCATAACAAATTGCAGGTGCAAAAATAAATTTTGTTTTCGCCAAATTCATTGTTATCAAATCCGGTCCACCCCCAGGTGTCAATTGTCCCGGTGTTGGGATTAAATCACCAAACGGTCGATATTCACCAAACGGCACAAGGTGTGATTTGCTGTATACGTCGGAAACCGTGGCATCGGGACTTACCATCAACATAGAATTATATAATTTTCCATCATCAAAATAATTTGCACCTATAACCATCGGCTTATCTAAAACACGCGCCATTGAAATTATATCACCCGGCATCATAACAAACGGATACGCCGTTTCGGGAAAAACAACCAAATCATATTCACCTTCGGCAAGTGCAAGTTCTGACAACACATTCAAATTATGATTCGCATTTTGTAACGCCGCCGCGCGCGAATATGTCGCCTTTTGAATTGCACTTTGCGCGGGCTGAACAATTCTTATAATTGGACTTTCACCTGAACTGCATGCTTTTGCAACAACATCTATGTTTCGATTTCCATACACAATACCAATCGCACCAAACATCAAAAAGCACATTAAAACGAACCAATTTAATCCACTATGTCGATTTTTTATAATTTCACAAACCGCGGCAATTATTCCAATAATTGCGAACGTAAGGCCCAATGCACCATACAAAGACATCGAATTCGCCACATGTAAATTCTGCAACGATATATTTGCAATCGGATTCCATGGGAACCCAGTAAATAACCATTCACGCAACCATAAAACAAGTGTCCAAACGGCCGCAAACAAAAATGGTCTACACGCCGGATTTAGCCGTTTAGATGAAATTGCAAGGAACGGTGGCACAAAAATAATTCCACCCAAAAAACCAATTCCTAAAATTGCCGGCAACGTCCAAATTGCGAATTGACTTGCCAATTCTGGCACAACATAAATACTGTTCAACACCCACCAAAACATTGCGATTGCATACACAAAACCGAACGGGAAAATTCGCCAGAACTTTCGCCATCCCGAAACTCCAACCAAATTTTTCAAAGACAACAAATACGCACCACCAATCCCGATCAATGTCGCCCACCATAAATTAAATGGCGCAAAACCAAAACTTGCCACCACCGCACAGACCGCATACATAACCGTTCGACCAAACGCACCATGAAAAAACCGCTTTAATTTCATAACAAACATTCCACCCGGACAACAAGATTCATCACTGCATACGCCGGATTCCGCCGTATAGGGATTTTTATACCCCAATTTTTTTAATATGACCGTTTCCTTTTTTTCCATCTTTTCCGCATCTGTATCATTCAAATGATCATACCCCAAAAGGTGCAAAACACCATGCACAACCATATGTGCCGTATGTTCTTCAACGGAAATACCTTCGCTTTTCGCTTCACGCCGCACCGTATCAATTGATATAAAAATGTCACCCAACAACACATCATCATTCAATTCAAAAGACAACACATTTGTCGGCTTGTTTATTCCGCGATATTTCTTATTTATCTTTTTTATCGCCACGTCATTAACAAGTGTAATCGACACTTCTGAATTCTTGTATACGGCCGTAACCGCAGCATTTGCGATTTTTTCAAAATCAATTTTATATTTTTCCCAACGTTTATCTTCGGTATTTACAAAAACACGCATAACACATTCCCCCATATTTTATATTTGCCTCCAAGGCGTTTATTTTCTATGATTATACCATAAAACGTAGAATAAATAAAATGCAGAATAATTCGCGACCACTTGCCGATTTAATGCGTCCAAACACAATTGACGATGTTGTTGGGCAAACTGCACTGCTTGGCGAAAACGGCATTGTCCGCCGTATGGTTGTGGCGCGCAAACTTTCGAACCTGTTGCTGTGGGGGCCACCGGGTTGCGGTAAAACAACAATTGCACGCGCACTTGCAAATTCTGTCGATATGGATTTTGTTCCCATGTCTGCGGTTTTTTCCGGAACGGCGGACATAAAAAAAACGATGGAGGTTGCACGCACAAATTCCGCGCTCGGCCGTGGCACACTTTTGTTCATCGACGAAATTCATCGATTCAACAAAACACAACAGGATACATTACTACCATATTTGGAAGACGGAACCGTTGTCTTTATCGGTGCAACCACTGAAAACCCAAGTTTCAATTTGAATAACGCATTGTTATCACGTTGTCATATCGGTGTTTTAGAACCTCTGAATACGGCGGATTTGATGACACTCATTGACCGTGCAGAAAAATTTATAAACAAAAAAATTCCATTGACCGCAGATGCAAGAAAACACCTTGCGGAAATTTCCGACGGCGATGCGCGATTTCTTTTAAACACAATAGAATACCTTGTAAACGCAAAATTTAAAAAGAACATTGGTCCCGACGAACTGGACAAAGTGATTCAAAAGCGCGCGCCGCTTTCCGACAAAAGTGGCGATGAACATTACAATATGATTTCCGCCGTTCACAAATCATTGCGCGCAAGTGACACGGACGCGGCGCTTTATTGGGTTGCGCGCATGATGACCGCGGGCCAAGACCCGATGTATATTTTCCGCCGTCTTACGCGGTTTGCAATGGAAGATATCGGACTTGCCGACCCGAACGCGATGCAAATGGCATTGGCGGCGTGGCAAGTGTACGAAAGAATGGGCAGTCCCGAAGGCGACATCGCCATGACGGAACTTGTTATATACCTTGGCACCGCGCCAAAAAGTGTCGCGGCGTATCGGGCGCAATCCGCATCATACGCGGTGGCGCGACAAACATCGAACCTTATGCCGCCAAAGAATATTTTGAACGCGCCAACAAAAATGATGAAGAACCTTGGGTACGGAAAGAACTACGTCTATGACCCCGACACCGAATCCGGATGCAGTGGTCAAAACTGTTTTCCCGAAAGCATGCAACGACAAAGTTTTTATCACCCAATCGAACGCGGATTCGAACGCGAAATTAAAAAGCGTCTTGAATATTGGAACGCATTGCGCGCCCGCGCGAATAAAGATTCGGAAAATTAAAACAAGATATTTATTTTCAATCCCGCCGTGAATTTTTCCACTTCAAAGGAATAGTCAAAATGCCCAACATACTGCGTGCGCCCATATTGCCGAACAATGCGCCCACCAACGGTTTCTTCATCATACGCCTTGTCGGTCGCCTTGCGCAATGTCGCACCAATTCCAACACGCCAATCATTCGTCACACGCAAATATAAATCCGGCGAAAAATCAATAAATGCCATACCATGTTCGTTATTAAAAATCCAACTGGACTTTACGGTCGCGGCAAGTGTCACATGTTCATATTGCTGACCAAACCGAAAACCCAAATAGTAAACCGAATCAGCGAAATCAGGCGACCGCAAACGATGCGTTCCGCCAAATTTCACACCGCCCAACACATCGTAAATCAAATGATTATCCGCCGAATTTGCAACACGATAAAGTGCATTTAAATCAACACTTGAAAAACCATTTTGGTTGCCATCAAAGTCGCGTTGATAATGAAAATTTCCACCGACAACCAAACCATCAACAATACCATAGTTCAGGTATTGCCCCACGCGCAACCCATTTTCAAAATAATCAAACAATGTTTGCGACAACAACCGCCCGCGCGCCGCAATGAACAAAGGGTCAGACGTATCATCAACCAACCCTTCGGCGCGCACACCAACGCACACCATAATTCCCAAAAATCCGATTAAAAATTTCCGCATCTAATCTGTTCCCATATTTTTTATAAAACAACCGGCGACATTCACGCCGCCGGTTCAAACACATGGCTTAGAAGTAGAATATAATCTGCCCCCCAACCGACATTTCATTATATCTATCAATCTTTGCTTTACCCGCAGATTGCCATACCCCCCCTTCTGTTAAATACGCATCCAAACTTTGACCATCCGCACTATCATAGAAAGATGTCTTTCCATACAGGTTCAAAGCAAACCAATCATTCGGTTGCCAACCAATCGCCGCCTTGACATACGCTTGGCCATGCCAGTCATAATAACCATATATGGCCTCTAAATTCAATGTCCAATCCTCCTCTAACACACTGAACACGCCAAGGCCACCTTCAACAAACAACGTCGTCTGCGTATCCCCATTGTATGCAATGAACAAAGATTCAACATCCCCGGCAACGTTTGTCCCGGTAATACCATTTCCATAATATTTGTCATCAAAGCTGACCAACCAACCACGCCCTAAACCATATATCGTGGATTTTGCAACTTTATAACCACCCTTTAAATCCAAAACGAATTCATTGGCAATATCTTGCTGGCGTTCATAGTACAACGATGCAGTTGCAATCCATTTTTCGTTATCAACAAAACGCCATTGCAAACCGGCACCATAGATATTTAGCCCATTATCCTTCATAACATCATCCGGCACCGTCGACCAATCAAACTTGTATTTGGTGGAATCATACCGCCCCATCAACAAAACACCGAACCGGTCGGTAATACCGTAACTAAGGTCTTCCTTGATGGCAAAACCACGCGCACTCCATTTCGCCTTTGGGTCGGAAAGACCATCAAAATCAACATCATACGATGCAGAATTATACGAAATATCCGTTATCATACCGAACTTTCCTTCGGTTGGTTGAAAGAACGGATGCGCCAGGTAATATTTACGCTTTATCTGGCTGCGCACCGTCGAAGAACGATTATACGCCGACGACGAAGATGACGCGGCACCCGTGTTATAATACATCTGGGTCCGATTATTCGGGGCATAATAATTCGATGTCGTCGTATATCCAACATTCGATTGCCGAACCGGTGTTGCATAGGTCCGCGTAGTCGTGCGCGTTTCATACTTTTGATAATTCACATTCGGATTTGTTCGCACCGCCGGCGTTGTCGTATCAAGGTTCGCCGCCGAAGCACCACCCATTCCCGAATTTGTTGCCGCAAACGCGGGCATCGCACCCACAAACGTCAACAACGCAAACACAGATAAATATCTTTTCATTTATTTTACTCCTTACTGTTTCATGAACGAATTATACCATAAAAAATCCCATTTATAAAGCATAAAAAATTATAATATATGCCGTTTGCCGTTCGGGTCAGGTGCACTGACAATACCTTCTTGCTCCATGCGTTCCATAAACCCGGCGGCTTTGTTATATCCAACACTCAAACGCCGTTGGATATAAGATATGGTCGGCTTTTTATCTTTAATAACATATTCTTTGGCCTGGGCATACAGGTCGGCATCTTTATCGCCGGTGCCACCACTTGAAATCCCCGGCACCGCACCACCGGCCGCCACACCACCATCTTCGCCATCAACAACCCCGGCCACATATTCCGGTTCACCCTGTGACCGCAGGAAATCCGCCACGCGTGTCATTTCCGCCGGTTCAATAAATGCACCATGTATGCGCACCGGAACACGACCGGCCTCGCTAAACAGCATATCGCCACAGGCCAGTAAATTTTCCGCGCCCTTTTCACCAAGTGTCGTCATACTGTCAATATTACTGCGCGCCTGGAAAGAAATACGCGTTGGGAAATTCGCCTTGATAACGCCGGTAATCGTCGTCGCATCCGGACGCTGGGTCGCCATAACAAGGTGTATTCCGGCGGCACGCGCCTTTTGCGCCAAACGTTGAACACAGGCCTCGACCTCTTTACGCGCAACACCCATAAGGTCCGCAACCTCGTCAATCACGATTACCAGGTACGGCATATCAGACAAATCGACCGTTTGCGTTTCGTATTCCAATTCACCGGTTTCTTCGTTTGTTCCAACGGCAACCTGCTTTGTCACAACTTCGCCCGCGGCACGTTTAGCGGCAACCGCTTCGTTATACGCCTCTATATTTTGCACCCCGAAATCCAGCAATCGTTTATAACGCAATTCCATTTCTTGGACCGACCATTTAAGTCCATTCACCGCAGCATTTGGATCAAGTTTTATAATCGGCGTAATAAGGTGCGGTATGTCGTCCCAAAAACCAAAGTCAACACCCTTTGGATCAATAATCATAAGTTTACATTTATCCGGCGTAAAGTGATAAAGCACCGACATAATTATCGACTGCACGAACACAGACTTACCCGAACCGGTACGCCCAGCAATCAGAACATGCGGCATTTTTGCCAAATCGAAATACATTGGGTTACCACCAATATCAACCCCGAGCGCAAGCGGTATTTTATATTTAGAATTCACAAACGCATCGTCCGCAACCAGTCCCTGGAACCGGACCGTTTGACGATTAAGGTTCACCATTTCAACACCAATAAGTTCCGTGCGCGGAATATGCGCAATACGAATATTTTCGGTCGCCATCGCACGCGTCATATCTTTGACCGTTTTATTTATATCAACCATACGAACACCACTATCGGGCTTGAATTCATAAAGCGTTACAATCGGTCCCGGACGGATTCCAACCACATGACCGTTCACACCATATTCAGCAAAATGAATTTCCATTGCGCGCGCATTTTGCTTTAATTCCGGTGTAACGACACTTTTACCAAAATTGGATTTTTCCAAAAATTCGGGATCTGGCAATTCGTATTCTATTACTTCGGCACTTTTCGAAACGGCGCGCCTGCGCACAGGCTTCCTGCGCGGTTTCGGTTCTTCCTCCTCTTCTTCCTCCACTTCTTCTACTTCTTCCTCTTCGGCCTCCTCTTCTTCATCTGTCTCAACCGGTTTCATCAAATGGAACGCGGTCAATACCCAACGCACCGCCCCAATAACATTACGCATAATACGCGTAACATCGGCAAAACTAATGTGCAATAAAATTCCCGCAATCATAAAGAAACCACACAAACACAAAACCCCAAGGACCACGGCACCAATACCACCCATAATATTTGAAATATCCGCGGCCGCAACCGCCCCCAACATTCCACCATACGTCGTCCGCGGCGCAATCAATCCAAAACCCGCCGCGCCCAAACAAATTGCGACAAACCCGCGCAATATATTATACTCTGGCGTTCCATCACGCACCGCCCCAGACATTAAAATCAACCCAAAACGCGCAACACACAAAAACAAAAACAACGTTGGAATATACCCAATTGAATAGCGAAAGACCCCAACAAAATTTCCCATCAAACTTTGCGCCCCAAAATTTCCAGACGCCGCAATACCAGTCAAATATGGATTATGAAAAAATAACGATACAATTGACCAAGCCGCAAAAATTAAAACACCAACACCACACAACTTTGCGCACAGCCCACGCAAAGCCCCCGAAACACTTTCCGGTAAAAATCTTGATTGACCACTCATACCGCGGACATTATATCATAAAAAAAGGAAAAAAGCACCACCAAACAAAATATTATTTACCACGCGCGACAACCACCCGAACAATGTCCGCCGCGATCATACCGATAAACGCACCCAATATAACATCCGTTGGCCAATGCGCACCAACACAAATTCGCGACACACCAATTATAATTGCAAGCGACCAAGTAAACCATTTTGCACGTGGTACCAACATTCCAATCATAACCAATCCCGCAAATGATGCCATCGTATGCCCCGACGGCATAGAATGAAATGCCCAATCACGCGCAAAAGGATAAAAACCCGTCATACCAAATGTTTCATAAAAAATAGGACGCGCACGACCAATCAAAAATTTCAAAAATATCCCAACAAACGATGCAAGAAACACCGATGCAAAAACCATGAACGCATAACTATTTTTTACACGACCATAAATATTGCTGAAAAAACCTTTTTCCTTTGAACGTAAAAATTTTCGAATATAAAAAACACAAAGCACAGCAAACGAAACAATCAACCAAACCTTGGCCCCAAAAATTTTACCGACATATTCGCAACCCGTACAATCGAACCACCGCAGTAAATTAAACATTGGAATGTCAAACCAAAAAATCCCTGTGAACACCAACGCAAGCGTTACAACAAAACCGATTAAAATCCGCATCCAATTTAATTTATTTTCATGTGTGATAAACATACTTTGAACCCTTTTACTCTTCATAATTTAATAAACGACTGTACACCTTTGAATCGGTTAAAATCTGTACTGCCACCGACATCGCCAACAAATCTTCATCTTCACCATTTGTAATTGTTGGGCAACCACGGCGCACAGAATCGGCATCCGCACTTTTATCTGTATTATAATCATGCCAACGAAAATCCCCATTAATAACATTTATAAAAAACGCACTTTGTTGCGCACCGGTACGAATATTCGACAAACATACCACCGGAAATACGCCGCGTCCATCAATATTGCGTCCCCGCCCTGTTTTAACAGATTTATTTAACAATTCCAGCGCACCACCATTGCTAAGTTTTAATGTTGATGCAATACGCGCCGTTCCCGCGGTTGGCGTTCCAATCAAAACACCACGACCGTTTTCATAAAACGCTGCAGATATCGCCTCTGCGGTTCCACGGGTCATGTTTGAAACAATGACAACGACATGTGCATCGGTCACCGCCGAATCAGCCGGCACAACTTCTATTTCATCACGTGAATTTTCAATGATACGCATAATCGGTCGCGCCCCGATAAAAAGCCCCGCCAACTTTGCCGCCGCCCGTTCATCATCACCATCGGCCACACGCAAATCTAAAATAACCCCCGAAACATCAGGATGCTTCTTTAACGCCTCACTAATAATTGCAACCGCACTATTAGATATCTTATTTACAATAATATCAAGAATCCCCCCATTTTCATCATCCATAAAGACAACATCTGCATCGGCAATAACAATAGTTGCCCGACGAACAACAACACGACGCTGGCCCGACGGTGTAAGCAATGTCATCTTTACCGTTCCTGAATTAAATCCGGACATCATAGATGCCAACACCGAATCGGCCATTTCTGAAACCAATGTCCCATTTATTTCACCAATCAAATCACCATCTTTTATCCCCGCATTATCAGCAGGCGACCCCTTATAAACCCCCAACACACGAAAATTGCCTTTGTTATCACGCGCACCTTCGATACCAACACTGGTAAGAATACGTCCATCATTAACAACC
The DNA here is from genome assembly GCA_045646605.1 of Candidatus Enterousia sp. Taxonomy (GTDB): domain Bacteria; phylum Pseudomonadota; class Alphaproteobacteria; order Rs-D84; family Rs-D84; genus Enterousia. Next base: position 202,436 of record JAZRLA010000008.1, on the reverse strand, counting down.
GCCACATCATCAGAAGCCGTATAGCGTCCATTTTCATCAATTCCACGCATCAATGAATCCACAACCGCCCGGTATATATCTGGCTCGGCCGCCATCGCAAGTGTTGCATCACGTTCGCGCAATTTTAAAACCAAGGCCGTCGTGATTTCACCGTATGCATTCCAATCACGTGATTCCGGGGCCGGATAATTTCCAACAATCGTATCACCCCAAACCAAAACCACACGTTCATCGGTCGCCGCAATATGTGCATTTTGATGCAAGTTTTCAAGGCCTTCGATTGCAACATTTATATTTTTTCCACCCCAACTAACACTTGCCAATTTTTCATAAATTTCGGCAAAGCCACGTGACATATCAAAAACATTTATTCCATTTTGAATCGGTTCATTTTCAAAAAACAAACTGTCGCCACGCGCACCTGTCGCCATCGCCAGCCCCAAAACCCCACAAAAAAATATTTTCAATAAACTTTTCATATGTCCCTCTCCCGTTTTGCAATATGTTTAATATTTTGTTTCACGCAAATTAAAGTGATACAAAATAACATTCGAAATATACATACTGGTAAGCGTCCCCATCACAATTGAAAACGCCATGGCCAGTGCGAATTCTTGCAACGCCAATCCACCAAACACATAAAGTCCAACCAATGCCAACATTGTTGTAATACTTGTCATCATTGTTCGCGACAACATTTCATTGACCGACAAATCAATCAGTTCATCCATCGGCATTTTGTGATACTTTTTTATATTCTCATCGATTCGGTCATAGTTCACAACTTTATCATTAATCGAATATCCAACCCCCATCAAAACAACCGCAATCGCCGTCTGATTAAATTCAAGTCCCGTCACCGAAAAGAATCCGAACATCAATACAAAGTCAAACACCAACGACACAAACGAACCAACCGCATATCCGCCGCGATATCGAATCCAAATATAAACCGCCATCAATATAAATGACACCAATACGGCCAAAATACCGCCACGCACCAATTCACCACCAATTTTTGGTCCAACAATTTGCACCTGGGAATAATTTACACGTTCACCCAAAATATCTTTGATTTCACGCACGCGTTCATTTTGTTGCGCATCCGTCGCACCCTTTGGCAACCCAACACGAATCAGGATTGCATTATCGTCCACCGATTGCAATTCGGGATTAAATGCCACCAAATCATGACGCATTTTATCCACGGTGTAATCTGGCTCATTTGATGTAACCTCCATCGAAATACCACCGGCAAAATCTATACCATAATTCAATCCCTTAAAACACAGCGAAAGAATCGAACCCAAAATCAACGCCCCAGAAATCCAATACGACAATTTCCGATACTTCATAAAATGCAGTTTCATGACCAAACCCCTTACTTCTTCACATAACCAATTTTCTTATTTTTCCCACGCATATAGAAATCAATCAACACACGTGACAACCATATGCAAGTAAACAATGTCGTGATAACACCAATGGACAATGTGACCGCGAAACCGCGAATCGGCCCCGCACCAAATTGAAACAAAATAAGCGAACAAATAAGGTTCGTAAGTTCCCCGTCCAACACCGTCTTCATCGAACGATTAAATCCAGAATCCACCGCACGCAAAGGTGTTGCCCCACCACGAATTTCATCACGAATACGTTCAAATGGCAAAATATTTGCGTCCACCGCCATACCCAGTGTCAACACGATACCGGCAATTCCGGGCAATGTTAGTGTTGCCCCCATTAACGCCGACACACCAATAATCATCGCCAAATTCACCAACAAAACAATGTCCGCAATAAATCCAAACGCGCGATATACAATTATCATAAACAGCATAATAAGAATCACACCAACCAAACACCCAACCTTACCCTGGGCAATCGTATCGGCCCCCAAACCCGCACCAACCGTACGTTCTTCGATAACCTGTAACGGCGCCGGCAACGCACCACTGCGCAGCAATACCGCCAAATCTTTTGCACCCTGTAAAGTGAAACCACCAGAAATCTGACCGCGTCCACCCGGAATCGGTTCACGAATCGTCGGCGCCGACAAAACCTTGCCATCCAAAACAATCGCGAACCTTTCGTTCACATGTTCGGTGGTCAGTTTTGCGAATCGCCGCGCACCCGTTGCATCAAACACCGTCGTAACAACCGGCATGTTATTCTGGTCAAAATCCGCCTGGGAATCCTTTAAACTTTCACCTGAAACCTCAATACGTGAATACACGGGCACACTGGACCACGGACTTTCCATATACGGCAAAAACTCTGTTCCCGCCGGCGCGACACCGGCCGCCAATTGTTCCGGCGTAACATTTTCATTTACCAAATGAAACGTCATTTTGGCGGTTTTTCCAATCAACTCTTTAATATGCTCTGGATTATCAACGCCCGGTAACTGCACAAGGATATATTTTCCGCCCTGACTTTGAATAGATGGTTCCTTGGTTCCCAACGCATCGATACGCCGGCGCACAATTTCAATACTGCGCGTCAGTGCGTCTTGAATCATTTCTTCGCGTTGCTTTTCCGAATACGAAAGCGTTATCGTATTTCCCGATGAAGAAATATCCACCGTGTCACCAAGCACACCTTTCAAACGCCCTTTGGCCTTGGACACTTCATCATCTTCACGCACAGTCAACGACACCACACCATCAACATTTTTAAGGCCTGAAAAACGAATCATACCCTTTGACCGGTCAATCATCGCACTGCGCACTTCGTCATACAGTTGCACTGACTTTTCATCGAACATTGTCTTGGTATCAACCTCAAGCAACAATTGCGCACCGCCCTTTAAATCAAGCCCAAGTGATATCGGATGCGCCCAAGACGGGAAATACTTCGCCGCGTTCGGAAACATTGTCGGCACCGAAAGCAACACACCAAATATCGCCACAAAAACAATCAGCAATTTTTTAAACATCTGCACAACCCTTTATTTTGCCTCTACACTTGCGACGGCATTCTTGCTAACCTCTATCACAACGCCGGGGGCGATTTCCATTTCAATCGTCCGTTCGCCGATTTTTTTAACCGTTCCATAAATCCCGGCGGCCAAAATACGATTGCCAACCTGAATACTGTCTACCATCTTTTGATATTCGGCCATGCGCTTTTTATTTGGCCGCACCATAAACAGGTATATCACCGCAAACACTATTAAACAGTAAAGCAACAAACCACTCCAACTGCCCTGCTGTGCGGACTGCGCGGCATTATCCGCAACCGTTTGCACCGTTTCAACAACTGCTGTTTCTTCCATGGATTTTCTCCTTTTTTATTATTTCTGACCTAGCGTAGAAAAAAAAACGGCGAAAGTAAAGGAAATAGTGGCGGGTGTAAAGTTCCCCTCCTGTGGAGGGGTGGCGCCGAACGGCGACGGGGTGGTCTTTTATCAATTATTCACACAAGTCTTAAACTCATCGGGGTCAGTTTTCATAAAACACGCCCGCATTTTTTCTTTGGTAATTCTTTTCGCTAATTTACAAAAACCATCAGCATTTTCATCAAACAATTTTCCGGTTTCGCATTTCCTGCACACACCATCATTCGACAAACCTGATTTTTTTGTTTCGCCACAAGGGGTACAGTTATGATTTGTTTCACTTTCAAATCCATAATTTTCATTTTTACAGCGAAATTGTTTGCACCCATCAATGGAGAGCAATTTATGTTGTGTTTCATTGTATTTAGAATCATTCCATGATGTGCACCAATTTTGATTGGTTATACTCTCGGCACATTCCGGCGCCATGACACAATCATCATGGGTGCTATTTTCAGTATATCCCGGCGCGCACAACACTTTGTAAGAATCTTTTTTTGAAAATGCTTTTGTAATAGTATTTTTATTTGCACTAACTTTCGTTGGTCCAACAATAAGCGCATGAGGTTTTATCTCAATAACTGCTAATACCACCGAATAATGGTCATTTGTTGTAGAATTGCTAAAATTCCCATCAGGAAGCTTATTTGAACGCCCCTGATAACCATCAAGATAATCAAAAACATCTATCTCAGATGTAATCCGACCATCTTGTTCCCCACTAAGAATTCTATATTTACCATCCAAAGGATCATTTAATTCTGTTTTATAATAGATACTCAAATCGGAACAGTCATATTCATGTTTTTCACACTTAGTACCAGACCAGCCAGATTCACACACAACCTGTCGCTTATATTCATCCTGCTCAAAGAAATCAATCCACCTTGGTTGACCTGTTCCTGACTTATTTGTCCATGCTGCCTGCATTTGTGTCATGCCGAAACGCCCACCATGTTCATAAATTTCACGTGCAATAACCGGGATAATAGAACCTTCATCATCGCTACTTCCATATCCAAAAGTGCCGGTTTTATCATTGTAAAAACTTGCCGGAGAAATTTTTTCGCTCACCTTGGTCGGATAGGCAAAACTACTTGACCACCCCCACGCATTTTGTATTCTGTCTGCTACCACATTAGGATGTTCATATGTACGATTCTCCGCCCCAATCGCACCGCCGGCCAAGATTATTCCGCAAATTGCAACAATGATTTTTCTCAATGAATCCTCCCTTGGTATCAAAACAAAAACCACCGAATTACTTCAAGTGGTTGGAGGTTAACGACAATTCATACGTATTGTGCGCTTATTTTATCGGGAATCCCCGATATTATTCACGGCCCTCCAACCCACGGGTTGGAGTTTTTTTACGCCACTTTGGCAACGTATGAACGGGTCGTTACACCCCGCCGACGGAACACCCATCGACAATTTTACTTTAATAAATTATAAAACCGAAAAGCAAGAAGAAAGTGTTAGTGGTAAGTGTAAATGGATAGTGAAATGTCATACCGCCGCAAAGCGGTATCCCATCAATTTTGTTGCGGGTCGCCCACCCCGCGAAATCACGAAACAATTACGCAACGCGTATTGCAACATTAAACGATATTATTTGCTGAACAACTCCGTGCAAACACGTTCATAAACACGTACATATACAGATTCCGCCAATTCACGCAGTCCTCCGGTATCAATGAATAGTTCTTTATAATAAACAGCGTCCTTATTCGTATCCAGATTCCGCACCAATCCTACCAATGAATCCTCTTTCCCATAAATATTATAAAAATACCCCATAGGCACATAAGTAGCATCCATCAAAAAATGAATAACCAGGTCAGAACGAGAAAATTTATAGGGATTGGATTTATAATCTAAAAAAAACCTTATCTGGCCCCCAGGAACACCTAAAAACAAGACCCTATCGGGATAACCCCGCTTATCTTTCATTGGCATACACTGCCACTGTTTTTTAGCGTCCAAAAGATATTCTTGAACCTTTGTGTAGAGCACATTTGTGGGCGTATTTCTATTAAAATCATTCGCCATTTTAACAACCTTCGGTTTTGTTCGTGGCTGAACAATACCACAAAAACCACAAAAGTCAAGACACGCTATGGGCGCAACGCGCCCACGCTAACCCCTGCCTCGCCGTAGCCTTGGCGTAGGCGGGACTTACACCCTCTCAAACCACCCATCAATTTGAGTAATCGGGATAAATTTATAGACCGGGCGGCCGTGGTTGCATTCGCCACCACGCGTGGTCTTTTCAATATCACGCAGCAACGCATTCATTTGTTCCATATTTAACTTTTGCCCTGCGCGCACCGAATGATGACACGCATAATTCGCAAGTTTAAGGTGCAGTTTCTCTTTTAACTGACTGGAATGTCCGTATGCGCGAACCTCGTCTGCAATTGCGTGCAGCGCGGTGGCCCAGTCCATATCCCAATCCGCGGGCTTTTCAAAAACCGCAACCGCGTCATCACCAAACGAATCGATGACCAATCCGCTTTCGCGCAAATCATCGGTAATGGACAACACCGCGACAACATCTTCGGTGCGAAGTCGCGCCACAATCGGCGTTAGCAACGGTTGCGATTTTATCACATGCGTGCGCAGCTTTTCATATGTAATACGTTCATGCGCCGCGTGCTGGTCCACAACAACCAAACTGTCCGCCGTCGCGGCAAGAATATATTTATTCGCAATTTGCCCAATCACGCGCCCAAGTGGCATATCATCAAAAATATCGCAGGCATCATTTTGCACCGGTACGGGGGCCATTTTTTGTATTGCACCGAAATCAGACATTAAACTTTCCGCAAACGAATTTTGCGATTTATTCGGTGAATGCACCATTGGCGCCTTTGACATAGGGCGCAAGTGCGGCGTAACAATTGGCGCATTATTAAATGAAATTTTTTCCGTGAATTTTTGCGTTGCGGCGGCGGGCGCATCAATCATATTTTGTGCCAACACATCGCGCAACGCCTTGATAATGAATGCGCGCACATGCGACGGTTCCAAAAAGTGCACATCATTTTTCGTTGGCGAAACATTGACATCCACGTTCGCCGACGGCAAAGTCAAATACAATGCGCACAATGGAAATTCACGTGCATGCATAACATCCATATACGCCGCGCGTAATGCACCGACCAAAACCTTGTCCTTTACCGGTCGACCATTTACAAACAAGAATTGGTCCACAGACGATGCACGCCGCAGCGTTGGTTCGGAAATATATCCCGAAAGTTTCATCGCACCCGATGACGATTCCGCGGAAACAACGCGCATGCGCCCACGCACATCATCACCCATTACCGCAATGATTCGATCAATCAATGGTTGATCTTTCGTAAAACGCCATTTGTTATTCAACACAAAACCAACATCGTTTCGCGCCATACTAAGGCGCTTTATGACATCCAACACCGCCATAGTTTCAACCCGGTCACTGCGCAAAAATTTCAATCGCGCCGGTGTTTTTGCAAACAAATTCTGCACACGAATCCGCGTTCCGCCCTGCCAATCCGAAGGTTTAATTTCACCCGTATTGCAATCAAGGTGCCAACCATTTTCATCCATTCCATTACATGTATCAATCGTCATATCAGACACAGATGCAATTGACGGCAACGCTTCGCCACGAAACCCCATAAAATTTATATTCATTAAATCATCATCGGGCAACTTTGACGTTGCGTGCCGCATAGTGCAATTTTTCAAATCGTCCGCAGACATTCCGCATCCATTATCAACAACATTTATAAGTGTTCGACCACCATCGTGGGCATCGACAATAATCTGATTTGCACCCGCGTCCAGCGCATTTTCAACCAGTTCTTTGACAACACTTGCGCCGTTTTCAACAACTTCGCCGGCGGCGATTTGATTGACCAAGTAATCAGGCAAAAGCCTTATGGACAAAACGCCCCCCTATTCTTTGAATTTAACCTCTAAGATTTCATATTCGCGTTCACCCGACGGCAACCGCACAACGCAAGTATCGCCAACGCACCGCCCAATTAGCGCCCTTCCCACCGGCGAAGTGCATGATATAACCTGTTTTCCGTCCGATTCTATATCAGACAAAATTCGACATTGCATACGGTTTCCATCTTCGTCTTCGCATACAACGCGCGCCCCAAAGACAACGCGGTCGCCCGATAAAGAATCAACATCAATTACCGCCGCATTGTTCACAAAATCTTCCAAATATTGAATACGTTTATCAATTTGACGCTGTTTTTCACGTGCGGCACTGTAATCCGCATTTTCCGACAAATCACCCAACGACCGTGCCCATTGCACAGTTTTAAGGATTTCGGGACGCTGCACCTCTTTCAAATCTTTCAACTCGTTAATAAGGTTTTCAAAACCTTGTTTTGATATTGGTTTTTTATCCATTTTATACTTCCTGTTTCTTTTGCCTGCCTATTATAAATATTCATTTTAATTTTGCAATTGGGAAATAAACAAGCTATACTTTTCAAACAGGCATCAACAAAAATGGCGTACAGTCGAATTCTTTCAAGATTTTTATTTAAACGCTTTTTTACGGGCGTGGGGTTGGTGTTGTTAATCGTATGCGGAATCATATTTGCGGTAACTTTTGTGGAAAGATTACCCGGCTACCCAACGGCATTACTTGCATTAAACGACGCATGGATACGACTTATTGAATATGTTCCAATGTTTTTGCCTCTTGCTGTTTTTATGGGGACACTTGTTGCATATTACAACCTTACCCGTTCCAGTGAAGGCGTCATAATTTCTGGCGCGGGGCTTTCACCATATCAAATGGCGCGGCCGTTCTTGCTTGGCGCATTTATCATCGGGGTTTTTGCCGCAACAATTATAAACCCATACGCTGTTGAATTACGTTCAAAAAATATAAGTTCTGAAAACCTTAAACTGGTTGATGGCAAAATATGGGTACGCGATTTTTCCGATAATGAATACACAACAATCATGGCAAAAAATGTAACCCAAGATAACCAAGATTTAATTTTCCACGACGCAATAATTTTTGTCCAAGACCACGCATTCAAACTAAATACGCGCATTGATACGGCGCACATTACACTTTCGGGGAACCGTCTTCAAACCACGAATGCAAACATATTTGATACAACCGGTCAAACACATAGTGGTGAATGGACGCGCGAAACCCAAATAACCCCAAAAACAATACTCGACCGGTATTTGCAACCGGATCAAATTTCTTTTTGGCAATTGCCGGAATTTATCAAAAAGATGTCCGCGGTTGGCATCCCGGTTCGTGGTCATATAATTCAGTTTTGGACGTTACTGTTCTTGCCACTTAGTATGATTGCGATGACAACGCTTGGTGTTGCATTTTCACAAACACACCAACGTCGAAACCACAGTTTTGGGACAAAATTCGCCATCGGCATACTTACCTGTTTTATTTTATATTTCTTATTAAATATATTTAGCGCACTTGGCGCAAACGGGACATTACCAACACTACTTGCAATCGCCGCACCACCATTGATTATCATTGCGGCGGCGGGTGTATTTATTGCTGGATTTGACACAATATAAAAACCAAGGGATAAACCATGCCATTGCGTAAAAAAAATTCGAACATTTGGAAAATTGTTATGTGGGTTCTTATCATCATACTTGTAATTTTGATGGTCATCTATTTTCCACCAACAAATAACGTGACCGAGGTTATATTATATCAATGACAAATTACATTGATGTATTCTTAGAGGCACTTTCTGCCGAAAAAGGCCGCAGTAAAAACACATTGGCGTCATATGCCAATGATTTGCGCATGGCCGATGCCGCAATAAACGGCGGATTGATAAACGCGACCGACATGGATATTCAAAAATACCTTGGGGAACTTGATGCGTGTCCAACATCCATCGCTCGCAAGGCCAGCGCACTGCGCGGATTTTACAAATTTCTAATGCTTGAACACATAATCACAAAAAACCCCACAACAAATATTGAATTACCCAAACGCCCAAAACCGTTACCAAAATTACTAAGCACCGAAGAAATCGAATTGCTAATATCTTCGGCGGGCGATGTCCGCAATGCAACACGCCTGCGCGCAATGATAGAATTAATTTACGCATCGGGCCTGCGCGTGTCTGAACTTTGCGAATTACCAATGACCGCGATACTCGGCGACCGCCTGTTGATACACGGCAAAGGTTCCAAGGAACGTATTGTCCCCATGCATGCCGAAGCACAAACGGCGCTTACCCGATGGTTGCGGATGCGTGATGCGGATGAATCAAAATATGTTTTTCCATCCCGTGGCGCATCGGGCCATATCACACGCGACGGATTTTTCAAACTGTTAAAAAAATGCGCAACACTTGCCGGAATTTCACCATCGCGTGTTGGTCCGCATGTTTTGCGACACTCGTTTGCATCGCATCTATTGTCACACGGTGCAAATTTGCGCGCAATTCAAACAATGCTTGGGCACGAAGATATATCAACGACACAAATATATACGCATGTTTTGCCGGAAAAGTTGCAACAGGTTGTCGCCGAACATCACCCTCTTTCGAAAACCAAAGGACACACAACCAATGATTAAAAAATGTGATTTTCCCGGTTGCACACGCGCCGGTACTTGTCGCGCACCAAAGACACGCGACCTAAAAGAATATTGGTCTTTTTGCCGCGAACACGCCGCCGAATATAACAAAAATTGGAACTATTACGCGAATATGTCCGCCGATGAAATCGAAGAAGATTGGGAACGCCAAACATTTGGCACACCAATCGGCAATCGTTCAAAGCAAGACAGCGCCGATTACATAAAATTCCTTAATGATTTTATAACCGGCCGTTCAACTTTTGATAAAATGCCACCAAAGAAATCGTTGCCTTCAGCAATCGTTGCGGCATTCAAAACACTTGAATTACCAATCACGGCTTCATGGCGCGAAATTGGCGCAAAATATCGCACACTCGCCAAAAAATATCACCCAGACACGGCAAAAAGTTCCGATTCGAATGGCGCCGAATTTGCAAAAATTTCCGCCGCATATCAAACACTAAAAAAACATTTCGGCAAATAAGAATTTTTTATGGCACATTTATCCGCTTTGTGCTATGTTATGACGCACAAAAAGGATTTTTTACATGTACGATGTCATTATACTTGGTTCTGGGCCGGCGGGATTAACCGCGGCACTGTATTGCGGACGCGCGAATAAAAATGCGCTTGTCATGGGTGGCGACACGCTTGGTGGTCAAACCGCGGGAATCGCGACACTTGAAAATTATCCGGGATTCCGGGGGTCTGGATTTGACCTTATCCAATTTATGAAGACCCAGGCGGAATCTTTCGGTGCCAAAATCGAAATGAACACCATCGCGCACATTGAAAATGGCGAAAACAACACTTTTACACTAACCGACACACACGGAAAAAAATACGATTCGCGTGCCGTTATTTTGGCAACGGGTGCATCACCCCGCAAACTTGAAATTGCGGGTGCACGCGAATTCTTTGGTCGTGGCGTTTCATACTGCGCAACATGTGATGGATTTTTTTACAGTGGCAAAACGGTGCTTGTTATTGGCGGCGGAAATGCGGCATTAAACGACGCGTTGTATTTGGCGGACATCGCAAAAACTGTAAAAATCGTTTATCGCAAGGCATCATTCACGCGGGCCGAAGCAATCATCCGCGAACGCGTTGCGGAAAAACAAAACATCGAATGCATATTTAATACTGAATTAAAATCTATATCGGCACGCCCAAATTCCGAAAGTGGCGAGCTTGTTGCGACAACAACAAACGATGAACAAATTGTTTGTGATGGAATTTTTGTTGCGATTGGACATGAAGCGAACACCGATTATTTAACCGAAGACATCAAACGCGACGACCTTGGGCGGATTGCACCGGAAAATCTGCCACGTGGAATGTTTGTCGCCGGCGATGTTCATTCAAATATAAAAATGCAAATTGCGACGGCGGTCGGCACGGGATGCACCGCGGCAATGGACGCAATTGCATACCTTAACGCAAACGCACAATAAAAAGGATAAAAAATGTTAGATATGAAATTTATTCGTGAAAACCCAGATGTTGTAAAAAACGCATGTCGCGTAAAAAACTTTCCGGATGTTGTTGATGACATTTTATCACTTGATGTGCGCGTTCGCGAATTAAAGACAATTACACAAACGAAAACCGCCGAAAAAAACAAGATTTCGCGCGAAATTCCAACCGCAACGGACAAGGCTCCACTGATTGCAAAATCGAAACAAATAGGTGAAGAGATTGCAAACGATTTGGCAGAATTGTCCGAAAAAGAAGAAAAACTTAACGACCTTTTGCATCGCGTTCCACAAATTCCGTCGACCGACGCACCCGTCGGCGCGGACGATTCCGCAAATGTAGAGGTTCGCCGCGTTGGTACCCCGCGCACGTTTGATTTTACGCCGCGTCCCCAGTGGGAATTATTGGATATGAATGGTTGGTGGATGCCGGAAAAAATAGCGGGCATTTGTGGCACACGCACATATTGCCTGTGCGGCGAATTGGCGGAATTATCGTTGGCGATACAAACATACGTCATTCAAAAATTGATTAGTAAAGGTTTCAAATATATCGAATGCCCACCCGTCACAAAACCACAAACCATATTCAATGCGGGTCATTTTATGGGTTCAGATTTATCGGTTATGAACGACGACGTTTTCATGCTGGCCGACACAGACCGTTGTTTGGCCGGCACCGCGGAAATAATTTTGAATTCTCTGCACGCGGATGACATTTTAACCGAAAACGAATTACCAATAAAGTATGCCGGTTTTTCCACATGTTTCCGTAAAGAGGCCGGTGCCGCCGGCCGCGACACGCGCGGACTGGTCCGGTTTCATCACTTTGATAAAGTGGAACAATATATTTTCTGTCGTCCCGAAGAAAGCGATGAAATGCATGAATTTTTATTAAACAATTTGTGCGAAGTCGTTGGCGATTTGGAATTACCGTATCGCGTAATTGCGAACAGCACCGGCGACATGGGATTCAACAAGGTAAAAATGAACGATGTAGAGGCATGGTTCCCATCGGAAAATGCATATCGGGAATTGGGGTCTTGTTCATCGATTGGACAATTCCAGGCACGCCGCACAAATACACGCTACCGCGAAAACGCAACCGGCGAAGTAAAATTTGTTGCAACATTAAATAACACCGGAATCGCCCTGCCCCGCGCATTGGTACCGGTAATCGAAAACCACCAAAACGCCGACGGTTCGGTGAATATCCCGAAAAAACTGCAACCATTAATGGGCGGAAGAACAAAGATAGGCGGAAAACACTGATAATTCACACCGCCCAAACGGGCGGTTTTTATTTGTTTTTACCGCACACAGAATTCCAAACTTTCCGCACCATACACGGAATTATACCACCGGCCATTTGCACCGAATCGCGCTTAAACAACCGCATGGCATCAATCGCATCCTGGCGCGAATCATATTTACAAGGACCAAATTTGCGTGTTTTTCGCAATTTTTCGTCACCCAAAAATATATAATCACGCCGACAAACCATAATATCATAAACACTTTGGGCGGCAAATTCATCCACATTAAGCAGATTAAAATCTGTTGCCACATCAAACCCCAATTTTTGCACATTCCTAACAAAATATTCCGGATTGCAATACGCCCCAGCATTAGACGCAACAATTTGCAAAAAATTTAGATATTCCATACATTTCTGAAACTGCCACGGTGATAATTTTTTCGACTTCGCCTTTTTCAACAACACAAAATGTAACCTTTTCAAACTTTCAGAAACATCTTTTTTAAAATTGTCTTTCATAAATGACCCCTTTTCCCTGTGAAACGTATTTTCTGCAAAAGTATACTCAAAATTTCGCACATGTCAATTTTACAAAAAACGCACCACAAATTGTTGAAAATTCAAAAATATAGTGTACCCTGTGTTCTTAGGGCAAAAAAAGGCTAAGAAAATGAAAATTCGTAATATTGCGATTATTGCACACGTTGACCACGGAAAAACGACCCTGGTCGACAATATGTTGAAACAGGCGGGAACTTTCCGCGAAAACGAACGCGTCGAAGACCGCGTCATGGACAGTGGCGACATCGAACGCGAACGCGGCATTACTATTTCCGCAAAGCCAACATCTGTTCTGTGGCACGATTACAAGATAAACATCGTGGATACCCCCGGCCACGCGGATTTTGGTGGCGAAGTCGAACGCATTTTGTCGATGGTTGATGGTGTGGTGTTGCTTGTCGACAGTGCCGAAGGCCCCCTGCCCCAAACGAAATTTGTGTTGTCCAAGGCATTAAAACTTGGCCTGCGCCCTATTGTTTGCATCAACAAGGTTGACCGTGGCGATGCCCGTCCAGATGAGGTTTTATCCGAAACATTTGACCTGTTTGATAAATTGGGTGCGGACGATGCGCAACTTGATTTTCCGTACCTTTATGCGGTCGGTCGCGACGGTTGGGCGGTTCGCGATTTAAAGGACGAACATAAAGACCTGACACCCCTGTTCCAACTGATTGTTGATCATGTGCCGGCACCCGATTGCAATGGTTCACGTTGCCAATTGGATGCACCATTTACTATGCTGGCCACAACCCTTGAATCAGACCCCTATGTCGGCCGCATTTTAACTGGTAAAATCGAATCGGGAACCGTGCGCGTTGGACAAAGCGTCAAAGCAATTAATATGCAGGGTGAATTTATCGAAAACGCAAAAATTACAAAAATCATCGAACATCGCGGAATTGAAAAAATTTCCCGCGAAAGCGCATCGGCCGGCGATATTGTCGTTGTTGCCGGATTCACCAAAGCAACCGTGGCGGACACACTGTGCGCGCCAGAAGTCACCGAACCAATTCCCGCAATGCCGATTGACCCACCAACACTTACCATGACATTTTTCGTAAACACATCGCCACTTGCGGGCAAAAGTGGTAAAAAACTTACATCACGTATGATTGGTGAACGCCTGTTCAAAGAGGCCGAAACGAATATCGCCCTGAAAGTGACACAAAGCGAAAACAAAGAATCTTTTGAAGTTTCCGGCCGTGGCGAATTGCAACTGGGGATTCTTATTGAAACAATGCGGCGTGAAGGTTTCGAACTTTCGGTATCGCGTCCGCGCGTTGTTATGCACACAGGCGAAAACGGCGAAATGTTAGAACCAATCGAAGAAGTCGTTGTTGATGTCGATGATGAATTCAGCGGTGTTGTTATCGAAAAAATGACAAAGCGCAAAGCAACAATTACCGAAATGAAGGCATCCGGCGGTGGCAAAACACGCATTGTATTTTCTGCACCGTCACGTGGACTTATCGGTTACCTTTCGGAATTCAGAACCGATACGCGCGGCACCGGAATTATGAATCGCGTGTTTGATAAATACGGTCCATATCGCGGACCAATCGTACAATATCGTCCAGGCGTTTTGGTTTCAATGGAAAATGGCGTGACGGCGACATACGCGTTGCATAACCTTGAACCGCGTGGTGTTTTGTTTGTTGGCCCCCAGACCGAGGTTTATTCCGGTATGATTATAGGCGAACACAGCAAAGAAAACGATTTGGAAGTGAACCCGATAAAGGGTAAAGAACTTACCAATGTGCGCAGCGTGACGGCCGATGAAAAATTGTTCCTTGCGCCGCCACGTAAAATGTCATTGGAAGAAGCATTGTCATATATCCAAGACGATGAATTGGTCGAAGTCACACCGGCAACAATCCGCCTGCGCAAGAAAGAATTAGACAGCGGAAAACGAAAAAAACTTGCCCGCGGCAAAGATGAAATATAAAGATATCGCCCGTACACACGGGCGGTTTTGTTTTTCTTGTAAATCTATCGTAAATATGATTATATTGTAAACAAGGGATTTTTTATTATGCAAAAACGACAGCGACTATTTTTAATGGCTGGATATGACCGTGACGGAATTATTGACGACACATTGGTTTATTACGCAAGTCATCTGGCAAAATTCGGCGATGTAGTATTGGTTATGGATTCGGATTGCGCCGAACAAGAACTACAAAAAATAAAACCGTATTGTCTTTATGCCGCCGCCGTGCGTCATGGCGAATACGATTTCGGTTCTTATAAACGTGCATATATTTGGGCGGTCGAAAATGTCGGATTAGAAAACTACGAATTCGTCTATATGGTAAATGATTCTGTATATGGTCCGTTCTTTGACTTGAAACCGTATTTCACAAAGATGGAATCCAAAGATGAATGTGGTGCATTTGGAATGGTTGATAAAACCATGGGACACGCACCACATATTCAATCATGGTTTATCGGGATGCGCCCCACGGTATTCATGTCAGATTGGTTTGATGAATTCATAAGGTCTGTATGTCATCAGCCATCTAAGAATCATGTTGCAATTATGTATGAAACTGGGTTTACCCAACTGATAAAAAAACATAACATAAAATATTTCTGCTTGTTCCACGTATTAAATCGCGGTGTATACAAAAGGGTAAAATCACTATATAAACGCCGTATGCCATTTATGAAAAAGGCCGCATTTCTTGCACTCGAAGGCGCATTGGGATATCAAATAAAATATATTTTGAATCGTATCCCCAAAGATTTGTCCATTGCCATTGTTAATAATGCGAAACGCGTTTATGGTGCCGAATATACAGATAGGGTTTTACATAATGGTATGTTGATAAGTTTTATTACAAAATTAAAACATACAGTGAAACGAATTATTTCCGGGGAAATATAATGAAAAACAAAAAAATTGCCGCCATCACAATGGCACGAAATGATGAATTTTTTCTATCGCGGTGGGTGGATTATTACGGTCACGAATTAGGCAATGAAAATCTTTATATTATTCTTGATGGCACCGACCAAACCGAACCACAAAACGCAGACGGTGCAAACATAATAAAACTGACACACGTGGAAATGTCACGCACCGCCGGCGACAAATACCGAATCGGAAAAATATCTGATTTGGCAAACGAATTATTCAAAACATATGACATAGTAATCGGGTGCGACAGTGACGAATTCTTGGTCGTTGACCCGGCAACAAAAAAATCTTTGCGCGAATACCTGTCATCAACAAAGATAAAAACAACCGTTTCCGGCCTTGGGTTTGACATTGGGCAAAATATGAAAACCGAAAAACCGCTCGACCAAACACGGCCAATGTTGGAACAACGCGAATATGCATTGCTTTCAACCCGTTATACAAAACCGGTTGTACTATCACGCCCGGCCCGTTGGGGCAGCGGATTTCACAGCGTCAAAGGTAAAAATTTTCACATTGATAAAAATTTATATCTGTTTCACTTTGGTGCGGTTGATATGGAAATGCTGATTAAAAAGGCGGAAAAACGTGGTGCAGATTGGGTGAACCACCTGCGCCGCCGCGGTAACGGAACAATAAATTTAACAACAACCAAAACCGCACATGGTGAAAGACATATAAAAATTGCCCGTATGTTGCAACGCATATTCCGTCCAATCTATGCACTGGATAAACCTGGCATGTTCGGTATAAAATGGGTCGTAAAGATTCCAACACGATTTCAAAAAACAGGGATATGAAAATGACAAAAGAAAAAATAGATATTGTTTACCTTTGGGTTGATGGTGCCGATGAAAAATGGCGCACTGAAAAAGACAAATGGTATGAAAAGATTAATGGCAAGACACCAATTTACCACGGTGCCGCGACCAAAGAAAGATGGCGCGACAACGGTGAATTTTTACATTCCTTGCGCAGCGTTGCCGAATGTACCCCATGGGTAAACCATATTTATATCATCACAGGGTTTGATCAGGTACCAAAATGGCTAAACACAAACCATCCAAAAATCACAATTGTTCCACACGAACAAATTATACCCGCACACGCACTACCTACATTTAATGCGACATCTATCGAAATGTGTATTCCAAACATTTCGGAACTATCCGAACATTTTTTATTAATGAACGACGATATGTTTTTTAATAAAAAACTATCGCCAGATTTCTTTTTTGACACCGATGGACATCCGATTGTTCGATACAATTCCTACACTAAACATCCATCCGAAATTAACAAATGGATAGACTCTGTGGATAATTATACAAAAACGCTGATTTTATCGTCCAAAATTTTGGAAGATGCACTTGGTAAAAGATTGTATTTCGGTCGTCCATCACACGGAATCGACCCATACATTAAATCTTCAATCAAAGAATGCATGAATATTCCACGAATAAAAGAACAAATAGAAAAACAAATTCCAAACAAATTCAGAACAAATACAGAGATTCAAAGATGGACTTTTAACCTTTACGATTTGGCAACTGGACGTGCCGTATTCAAACATGCGCGCGCGCGTAAATATACACGACATAAAATTTTGAATTTTATTTATAACACACTACATTTCATCGGTATTCGCAATTCTAATGTTGTATGCCCAAATGTTGTGGCTTGCGCCGATGCTATTTCCAAGGCACCAACATTTTGTATAAACGATGCACCAAATAACACACCCGAAATATTGGAAAAAAATCGTGAGTTTTTGGAACAACGTTTCCCGAATAAATGCGAATTTGAAAAATAGAAAATGCGGTATAACACCGCATTTTTACTTATCTATGAATCTATAAATTTTTTCACACAACGCATACCATTCGTTTGGAACATTATCAAACATTCCCGTTTCTTTCAGTTTTTTGAAGCCATCACGCGCAAGTTTAAACTCTTTATCCGTTTTCAAATATTTTGTCTTGTCAAATGCACGCGCAATAAAAAACCACAAGAAATTTTCCGTCCACATTTTCATTTGATAATCATTCGCACAAGATTTGTATTTTTCATAAATATCCACCAAACCAACGAACAGCGATTGCATTATCTGAATTTGCTTTGCCGACAAAACAATCCCCTTAAAATTAGGCCGATAAAAATACAAAGGCAAATTAACAATAGTTGTTCGCGGATTTTTTAATAAAACCTCGCTCCACCATGGAAAGTCTTCAAACAAAATACCATCTATGAATTTTATATCTTTGACCAAATCACGACGATACAAATTTTTCCATACCTGACAATGTTTAACCAGCCAACGTCGATTTTTATTAAACGCATTATGCGTGGATTCGGTGGCATATTCAAAAATATTATCGGTCACCACAGTTTTTATTTTTGATAAATTATACTTTCTTTTAATTGCAAACGGTTCAACCGAATCAACATCCATCTTTAACAAATACCGAATCATAAGGTGCGGCCTGTATGCCCTATCATACGTATAAGAAACCATATCCGCATTATCACGCAACGCCAACCCAATTGCAATTTCCATTGTTTGTGGATGAATAAAATCGTCACCATCCAAACACATTATGTATTCGCCCGTTGCATGTTCCAACGCCAAATTTCGCGCCCCCGAAGGCCCGTCATGTTCACCGTGCAAAACAATGAACCGCTTGTCGCGCGCAGCATATTCGGCAGCAATTTCACCAGTTTTATCACTGCACCCATCATCAACACATATTGCCTGCCAATCGGTAAACGTTTGATTTAACACACTATCCAAACAACGCCACACATATTTTTCAACATTGTACATAGGTATAATAATTGATATTTTTGGCCGTTTCATAAAACACTCCTTTCACAGTCTTCTTAAAATCTTGCGCCATATCCAAAGTCCATAAACCCCACACGCACGCGCAAAATCACGTCTATATTTTTTACCTATTTTATATTGTTCTTTTATTTTTTTGTGATGTTCCACATCACGCGCATGTAACGCAGACGTTTCATTAAACATATAGTGATAAAAAGTTCCCGAAACAAACGACACCCTATTCGCCTTTACCAAAGCATTCAATACAAACACCACATCTTCTTGGGAAATCAATTTTGTATCAAATTCAAAGTTATTTGCCGTAATAAAATCCCGCTTGAATAAATAACGCCAAACAAATCCATCGGTAAAGGCATATGTTTTCCGCAACTTTTTTTTCAAACTTGTTTCCGTAAAATTCTTGGGATATTTCAAATCGATGGCATACTTTGTATTCGTGACAAAACCACTGCACACAATATCAGCAGCCGTTTCAAAGACCATCGCAAACATTTTTTCGTAATAATCCGAATCTATAAAATCATCCGCATCCATAAAATGGATATATTCCCCGCGCGCCAAATTCATCCCATCATTGCGCGCCGCCGACACACCACCATTTTCCTTATGCACAACAACGAATCGACTATCGCGTGCCGCGTATTCATCCAAAATTTTTCCACAGTTATCAGGACTGCCATCATCAACACATATCGCCTGCCAATCGGTGAAAGTTTGATTTTGTACGCTGTCCAAACAACGTCGCAAATATTTTTCTACATTATAAACCGGAATTATCACAGATATTTTTGGTGTCATCTCATTTCCTACATTTTATTAATCATAACATCCGCAAAAGACCCTTCGGGTATTGTCTTATAATGCTTAAACGTTGTCTTTTGCCAAAAAGTTTTCGATGTTATTTCATCAAAAATCTTTTTATCAAAAGGTTTATCACCATAATCCCACCACAGTGCATGTGTTGGCGTTTGGTCAACATGCGGCATTTTTTCAAAATATTTTATCGCCCGCGGATCATTTTGAACCAAAGTTTTAAACATCAACTGATGCATAAAATAATCAAAGACACCATCTTCATGCATCCAATAATCAAT
The DNA here is from genome assembly GCA_045646605.1 of Candidatus Enterousia sp. Classification (GTDB taxonomy): domain Bacteria; phylum Pseudomonadota; class Alphaproteobacteria; order Rs-D84; family Rs-D84; genus Enterousia. Next base: position 182,342 of record JAZRLA010000008.1, on the reverse strand, counting down.
CATCATCGCACGCCACGCATCCAATAAATACGCCCCCTTGCGCGCCCGTATCCAACAGTTTTGCATAAACGAATATTCATAATGCCCTTTGCCATACATATAAACAAAAAAATCTTCTTTGATAATCCAATCCGGGATTGGGCCCGTTACAAAGCATGTCGAATCCATCCAAATTCCACCATGTTCATACAATAATTCCACACGACATATGTCCGCAAAATGTGCACGCGAAATTTTACCCGCCCGATATTTATTAATGATTTCATTCGGCAAAGAAATATAATCAAAAATCGAATTTTCATCCAGCACAACCAATTCCTGGGTGCAATGCCGACGAATACTGCGGAAACATGCCTTTATTAAATCCGGCGCACTTTCTTCACCCTGAAGCCAAATAGTAAAAATCTTTTCATGTTCATCATCATGCACAACCACGCGTTCCGGAATCGCCGCCGCGGCCGGCAAATACCGTTTAAGATAAGACGGTATTATCCGTGCAAGAACCCCAGTCCGAACATTATGCCGATGTGCGCGCGACCGCCAAAACCAGTTAACAATATGCCCCTGCCATACTGCACAGGTCTTGGCCCACATTTTTGCTATGTTCATTCCCGCCCCTTTGGTTAAAGCATCGGGCGACAAACGCCGCCCGAACAAATTATTCTTCTGTCACACTTTCATCTTCATCATCCGACGGCCCGGTCGTCATTTCTTCGGCAATACCACCCGCGCGCGCCATAATTTTATCAAGCAACTCTTGCTGCGCCTCTGGATGATCTTTCAACCACTGTCGCGCATTCGCCTCGCCCTGACCTATGCGTTCATTGTTATATGAATAAAAACTGCCGGCCTTGTCGATAAAGTCATATTTCACACCCATATCCAAGATTTCACTTATCCGCGAAATTCCTTCGCCATACATAATCTTGAAATCAACAGTGCGGAAAGGTGGCGCGACTTTATTTTTCACAACCTTTACCCGTGTTTCATTTCCGATAACATTTTCTTTATCTTTGATTGCCCCGGTGCGACGAATATCCAAACGAACCGAAGCATAGAATTTCAACGCATTACCACCACTGGTCGTCTCCGGGTTTCCGAACATCACGCCAATCTTCATACGAATCTGATTGATAAAAATAAGCAAAGTATTACTGCGCGACACAGACCCCGCAAGTTTCTTCAGTGATTGACTCATGAGTCGCGCGGTCGTTCCAACAAAACTGTCACCGATGTTGCCCTCCAGTTCCGCCTTTGGCACCAACGCCGCAACCGAATCAATAACCACAACATCAACCGCACCAGATTTAATAAGCGTGTCCGCAATTTCCAACGCCTGTTCCCCAGAATCAGGTTGCGATATAATCAAATTTGCGACATCAACACCCAATTTTTTCGCATAACTCGGGTCCAGCGCATTTTCCGCATCGATATATGCGCACGTGCCGCCTTTCTTTTGCGCTTCGGCCACCGCATGCAACGCAAGCGTCGTTTTACCCGAACTTTCCGGACCATAAATTTCAACGATACGCCCACGCGGATAACCACCAATCCCCAGTGCGATATCAAGGCCCAACGACCCCGAAGAAATCGCCTCTATATTCTGTTGCGAACCATCGCCCATTTTCATAATTGCTTCTTTGCCGAATTGCTTTTGAATTTGCGCAAGTGCCGATTCAAGTGCCGGATTTTTTGCGCCCGCACCCACGGCCGCCGTTTCTTTCTTTGCCATAATAACTTCCTTTGCTATACGCCCCGTATGATACCGCAAAAAAAACACTATGCAATTTATTTTTTAGCCATCAAAACCAAAATCGAAAATACACCCAATGCCGCCGTCACCCACCAAACCGCCGCGGTTGTTCCAAACGCCGCAATACATGCCGCGCCAATACCGGGTGCAATCACACTTGGCAAATTGCAACTTGTGCGAAACACACCATAAAACTTTGTTTGCTGTGCCGGTTTTGTCCCATCAAAGAACAACAAATCGTGCACCGGTTCCATTAGGGCGCCTGAAATCTGCCATAATACGAATATGGCAAGCAACGGAAACCCGGTCGCGAATGTCGCCCAAACCGAAAACGCCGCAAACGACCCGAACCCCAAAATCAGCCATATACTTTTTCCAAACTTTCGCACCAAATGCCCCATAATTTCCGATAAAATCAAATACGGCACGATACCAAAACTTAGAATCAAACCAAGTGTATCCTTGGTAAATCCGGCCTCTATGACCACAATCGGCACATACAAAAGACGCATCGCACGCAACGAATAATACCCAAAGTTCACAATATACGCGCGCTTCATCCCGGGTGTCCTAAAAAATTCCATAGTATTGCGCCAAAGCGCGCGAACTGTGCGCCGCGGACTAACCGGTTTTATAACTTTGTCTTCTTGAGTCAAATGAAAATACTTAAAGAACACCCACGCGCCCAAATAAATCGCCGATGACAAAAAGAACGCCGACCGATTACCGAATCGGGTCGCAACCATCACCGCCAACATCGGTGCAAACAGCGCACCAATATTCATCCACAAATGATATCGCGAATTTAGTCGCGCCATGCCAACATCGCGTGAAAAATCCGACATAAACAATGGCACCAACATCGCCGTAAGTGTGATTGCAAAACCACTGGTATAATCAAGGACGATAAACGTTCGCGGCAACACTGAAAAACCCATCATCGCATAGCACACGACCAACATCAACAATGCAAAATAGAAAACCTTGGTCTTGGAAAACTGGCGAAAAATTTCATGCGCGAACAACGCGACAATCATACAGAACACCGAATAAATCGCGACATAGACACCAACAACCGCGGAATTCATAAAGATTTCGAGTATAACAAGGGAATAAACCGCATTGTAAATACCATCGGCAAATCCGGTAAAAATCCCAAGATTTGCAAACGAAAACCCACTAAGCGAACTTCGCATAGAGATATATTTATCTTTGGCCATTTACTCTCACCCCCGTCACATAAATATATCACAAAAACAACCGAATCGCAAAAAACAGTTAGTGCGGGGTTGCAGAGTGCTGGTTCTCCTCCTGCGGAGGAGTACGGCGTGGAACGCCGGGAGGTGGTCTTTTATAAATATAAATTTTCTGGAATCTGAAAGACCACCCCGCCCAGTTTCACTGGGCACCCCTCCACAGGAGTGGAACTTTGTACTCTGGAATAATCACCAAAAAAACGCACCTTTCGGTGCGTCTTGATTATTTCGCTTCCGCTTGCTTTTGATTCCGTTTTTCATACAAATCTGCAAAATCAACCATCTGCATCGCAAACGGCGGAAAACCAGATTCGGCCGTAAGACGTGTCACCAATGCACGCACCGCCGGGAACAACAATGTCGGCACATCAATCAACAAAGTGCGTTTTTTCTTTTCTTCGTCTTTTTCTTCTTCCATCTGAACAAGGCCGGAATAAGTTGTTTCTATCAAAAATATAGTTTTCGAATCCGCCTTTAACTTTGAATGGATTTTTGTAATCAAATCAACCATAAACAGGTTTTTTTCCGAACCTTTGACCTGCATATCGATATTGATTTCCAATTCCGCCTGGCCATTATCCTGCTTAAAGAATAAATCCGGGACATTTGGGCTTTCAAAAGAAATGTCTTTCAAAAATTGAGATATAATATTGAACTTAGCCATGCGATTGCTCCTTTTTTTATGACTCGTTTTATGATAATATAGCATACAGGGGGAATTTTACAAGTGGGGGAATAAAAAAAATGACAACAAACATTCTTAAACTGGTAAAAAGGGGAATTTTACTAGTTATCGCGGGCGTTGTACTTGCATCTTGTGATGTTTCAACGCCGACACACACGGGCGACGATTCGACAATCCCGTCCGAAAATTTAAGAAAAGTATCGTATTCGGACCTGCCGGGATGGCGGGATGACGATGTCCGATATGCACTCCAGGCATTTCGCAATTCATGCAAAGCGAAAATTCAATACAAGGGTCGCATAATACCCGACCGCGCGCTGTTCGAAGAAAAATGCAATATGTTACCCAGTGCCAGTGCCGACAACGAAACGGTGCGCGCATGGTTTGAATCACACTTTCAACCGTACAAGATATATAATGACAATGGAACGACCAAAGGCACTTTTACCGGATACTATTCGCCGATAATTCCGGCGTGCCGCAAAAAAACCGCCGAATGCAACGAACCACTGATGGGCGTGCCGACAAACGGGCAAAACTTCCGCGGCGTACCAAAGGAAAAAATCGTAAAGGATAAAATCGGCAAAGTACTTTATTGGGCGAACATCGTCGATGTGCAAAATATTCAAATCCAGGGCAGCGGTATGTTAAAACTTGATGACGGCACAATGGTAAAACTGAACTTTGCCGCCGTGAACGACATGCCGTTCAAATCCATCGGTGAACAACTGCGCAACCGTGGCATAAAACCCGAAGGCGGATATTCGGCGGACGCGGTTTGGAAGCATCTAAAGAAAAATCCGAAACTGGCGCGCGAAGTAATCTATAACAATCCTCGGTATGTATATTTCTATGAATCGGTGCCGCCGGATGTGATTGGAAAGTTGGGAACACCGCTTTCAAAAATACGCAGTATCGCGATGGACGATTCGCTCTATACGTTGGGTTTGCCCGTATACATCGATACGAACCTTTCGAACGGACAAAAATTTAGACGCCTTATGATTGCCCAAGATACCGGCAGTGCGATACGCGGTTTCGTGCGCGCCGACATATTCTTTGGCAAGGGCGACGAAGCGTATCAATACGCGCACGGTCAACATGCCCAGGGCGAAATGTATATCCTTATGCCGAAAGAATATGTATATGTCAAACCAAAATAAAAACGATTTTTCCAAACGCACGAAACGCCCACAAACCATTGCGGGCGCGCTTGGGGGACTTCTCAAAATTTTTGGTGTACGCGCATCAGATTCCGACCTTGTTGCGCGTTGGCCGGAAATAATCGGTCCGGAAATTTCGAACCTGGCCGATATTTGCGCGGTAAAAAAAATGCGTGACGGAACATACAATATCGTCTTGCGGCCACGGAATCCGGCGTATACATTAAATCTGTCCTATATGGTTCCGGAAATCACAAAGAAAATAAATAAATACTTTGGCACATCTTGTGTCGGTAAAATAAGTTTCAGGAAATAGCAAAATGAAAAAATCAAAATACCTTTTATTTCTCATAGTCGCACTGATAATTATATTATCCGTCGAATATTTAATAGACGACATAATTTTGCCTGGCATGGATATCTTTGCAAAGACATTAAATATCATTACATGGATAATTATTTACTTCTTGCTTATTTTGCCATGGATTAGTATTCGAAAATTCAAGGTAACGATAAAATCAAAAAAGACCGCTGTTGTTGGATTATTCACATATAAAGCAATTGAAACAACCAACAAAGAAACCTTTTTGAACCTAAACGATGTGATACCTTGGAAACGAAAATCTAATGAGTTACAAAAAAGATTGCAAGTCGGGAAAACATATATTATAAAAACTTATCGTCCGTGGGTATTTCGGAATCAACGCAATATACTATCGGCAACAGAAATTAAAACACGGCGTAAAAAATGACGAAACGAATACTTGGCATTGACCCCGGACTTTTACATACTGGATGGGCGATAATCGACACAAACGGCAACGAAAGAAAATATGTGGCCAGTGGTGTTATCTTGCCCAAGAAAACCGGCGCATTGCCCGAACGACTTGCAATTATATTCAATGGTGTCACAAAACTTTGCGAAACATTTTCTCCCGATGAATGCAGTATGGAAATAACATTTGTGAATAAAAATCCGACAACGACATTGATATTGGGGCACGCACGCGCGGCGGCAATGGTCGCGGTGTCTGTGCGTGAAATTCCGGTGTTTGAATACGAGCCAAACAAAGTAAAAAAAATTCTAACCGGCGCGGGTCATGCGGATAAAACCGCGGTCGATAAAATGGTGCGAATTTTATTGCCCGCCGCAAACCCCAAAACCGCGGACGAAAGTGACGCCATCGCAATCGCCCTGGCCCATGCCAACACAACACGATTTGAAAAATTTATAAAATAATAGGGATACATCATGTCAGAATTTATTAAACCCGAAAAAATTATTATTTGCGATTTTGTACTTAAACCAATTCCAGGGACACCAAAATTTGCAAAGGAAATTTACGACATATTCACAACCGATTCGGATACATTCAAATACTGGTTCGACGGAGGTATGTGGAAATCGGTCGATGAAGTAGAAAAATATTACTGTGATAAATCGCAAAGCAATGACCCACGGTGGAAATATGCCATGTACGGCATTTTCAGGTGCAATGAATTATTGGGCGAAATCGGTCTTTCCGGCATAGACACAAAAAATCAAACCGGTGAAATTGGTTATTGGCTAAAAAAATCTGCTCGCGGACAGGGGATTGTGGATAAATTGATACCGGCAATAGAAGAATTAGGTTTTGAAAAATTTAATTTACGAAAAATAAATATTTGGTGCGACGACGATAATATTGCTTCACGCAAACATGCCGAAAAAAATGGATATAAACTTGAAGGCATTCAACGCGAACGCAAATTATGGCCGGATGGTTCCATACACAGCACCGCAATGTTTGGAAAACTAAAATCAGAATACAAAAAAACTTTATAAAATGCCATCAAGCAAAGAATTTTTGAATTTCGTGCTTACACAATTATCCGCGTTGCCGGACATAACATACCGCGCGATGATGGGTGAATATATTATTTACTATCGCGGGAAAATCATCGGCGGAATTTATGACAACCGGTTGCTAATTAAACCGACCACGGCGGCACAGAAAATTATCCCGAACGCAACACCGGAAATCCCATACCCCGGCGCAAAACCAATGCTGTTGATCCCCGATATCGAAGATACCGAATTGTTGGTAAAATTATTTAACGCGCTGTATGGGGAATTATAAAAAACGGGCGCATTCGCGCCCGCACTAACACTATCTACTTACACCAACCACTAATTTGCGCCGGTAAACACCTTTTGCACGTCGTCGTTGGCGTCCAGTGCATCAACCAACCTTTCAACCTTGGCCCAGGTTTCTTCGTCCACATCCATCGGCATATTCGGTACCCAGGTCAATTCCGCATTTTCCGGTTCACCCAGCACATCCGCTATTTTCTTTTGGGCATTCATAAAATCATCAGGTTTGGTCGTGATGATATAGCCTTCTTCGGTTGTCTCTAAATTATCCGCATCCGCGTCCATAATAATTTCCATCATTTCATCTTCGGTTTTACCAATCGATGCCGGATAGAAAATTTGCCCGACGCGTGTGAACATAAATGCGACACTGCCCTCTTCGCCCATGTTGCCGCCGTGTTTGGAAAAGATATTCCGCACCTCTGGCACCGTGCGCCGCGGGTTGTCGGTCAATGCCTCTACTATAATCGGCACCGCGCCCGGGCCATAGCCTTCGTACCGCACTGCAACATAACTTTCGGTGTTTGCGCCCGACGCCTTGTCAATCGCGCGTTTGATATTATCGTTCGGCATAGAATTCTTGCGCGCCTGTAAAATAGCCAGGCGCAACCGCGGGTTATTGTCCGGATTTTTATCGCCCAATTTCGCCGCCATCGTGATTTCACGCGCAAGTTTCGTGAACAACCCACTGCGTGCCGCGTCGGCAAGTCCCTTTTTATGTTGAATATTGTGCCATTTGCTATGTCCGCTCATGATTTGACCTTTTGATTTAATTAGATTAAAATTACCGGCAAAGGATAGCAAATGATTGGAAAATTGCAAGGCATTGTTGATTATATCGGCGACGGGTTCATTATTTTGATGGCGGGCCCCATCGGGTACAAGGTGTATACGCCGGAAACATTGACATTGGGGACGAACATATCGCTGTGGATTGAAACGGTCGTGCGCGAAGATTCGATTCGTTTATTTGGATTCACAAGCATCGCCGCACAGAATTTATTTAATATGCTGAACGGCGTATCGGGTGTCGGGCCAAAGGTCGCGATGGCGATAATGGGCACGATAAAGACCGATACACTGATGACCGCAATTGCAACCGGCGATGCGAAAACAATCGCAACCGCGCCGGGCGTTGGCAAAAAGGTCGCAGAAAAAATCATCGTGGAACTTAAATCAAAGGTCGGTGGCGCATCGTTTGCATTTGATACATCCGGCGACACGGGCGCCCTGCCCGATTTGTTGGCGGCATTGGAAACATTGGGGTACCGCCGTATGGACATAATCGAAATGGCACAAAAACTTGTTGCACAAAATCCAGACGCGGGGGTATCAAAACTCGTCCCGATGGCATTGAAAGAAATAAGTGGAAACAGATAATATGAATAACAACGATAATATTTTTGCGCTTTCATCTGGGCATGGGAAATCCGGCGTTGCGGTGATTCGCATATCGGGCAACAATTTACACGATTTTGCAAAAAAAATTATTGGCCGTACGCCAGTACCCCGGCGCGCATATTTTACAAACTTGCGCGATGATAATGGCGACATAATCGACCAATGCGTCATTATCTATTTTGCCGCGCCGCACAGTTTCACCGGCACAGACATCATTGAAATTCAGTGCCACGGCGCGCCGGCGGTTATAAATAAAATCTTTGAATTTTTGCGCGGGCATAATATGCGTGTCGCCACGCCCGGCGAATTTTCGCGGCGCGCGTTTTATAATGGCAAAATGGATTTGACGGATGTTGACGGACTGGTTGCGTTGCTTGACGCACAAACGGATAAGCAACGCGCGGCGGCACTGCGTTCCATGATGGGTGGCGACAGTGCGATTTATGAAAATTGGCGCGCCCAAATGTTGGAAATATCCGCATACGCCGCCGCAATGACGGACTATGACGCCGACGATTTACCGCCAAACATTTCTGATATAATTTTGGAACATATAAAAACGCTCTATACGGCGGTTTCCGGCGTATTGGGCAATTACAAAGTTTCACGTGCAATAATGTGCGGAATAAATATCGCAATCGTTGGCGAAACAAATGTCGGGAAATCTTCGTTATTCAATCGCATCGTTGGTGCGAACCGCGCCATAGTATCCGATATCCCCGGCACAACGCGCGATGTCGTGTCCGCACAAATGGACATTGACGGATACATGGTAAATTTATCTGATACGGCCGGCCTGCGCAATACGGTGGATTTCGTGGAAAAAATCGGAATCGAACGCACAAACACGGAAATCGCCAACGCCGATATAGTTTTACATGTTATTGATGCCACCAGTTCCCCTCTAGAGAGGGGTGTCACGGCACCGCTTTGCGGTGACGGACGGGGTGTGGTCGCACCGGTTGCAGAAAATGAAATTTTGGTCATAAATAAATCTGACACAATCGATTCACGCGACATACGCGGCGCAATATATGTTTCCGCCAAGACCGGTGCAGGCGTATCGGAACTTATGCACGAAATTCGAAACCGAATCGCCGAAATCACAAACAACGGCGAAAGCGCGGTCATGATAAACGCACGCACATACGAATTACTGGTGACCGCGCGCGATGAATTATTTGCGGCATTGAACGATTTTAATGGCGACTATGATATTTTATCTGAACAGGTGCGATACGCGGCGGACGCAATTGGCAAAATACTCGGCACCATCGGCACCGCCGAAATCCTTGACAAGACCTTTTCTCAATTGTGTTTGGGAAAGTGATTTAAAAATTGTAATTATATATAAACTATGATATGATACATATGAATCAAGTGGGAACTTGGTTCGGGGCTGTCGAAAGCCCGCAAGAGTCGGCACATCATGTCGTAATCCGCGTGATAAATCGCAAATTTTCCGATGTTTTGTGCCGTCATTTTAGTATACCCCGATTGGTTGGGGTGCCCGTGGTGTATATATAAAGCCCACAGGAATCATTACTCTTGTGATTTTCGAACACCCCGACCGTTCTTTTTGACGGTCTTTTTAATTCCCGCAAAAACAACAAACAAAGGAAAAAAAATGAAATACAGCATTTTATGCATAACGATTGCCACCGCAATTGTCGGCAACGCATTTGGTGCGGCGTCACTGCGCGCTCCGCAAATTGGCGGCACCGCAACAAACACAACACCCACGGCAAATATCGCACGTGCGGGAACAATGCGAACACAAATGATGAAAACATCGTCCGTTTCCGCGCCGTCGGTCACAACAACGCAATCCATCGCGACACCGGTTTCAACCGAAACAACGGATGCGCGTATTGCACTGTTAAAAGGTATCAAAGGTTTTAATCCCGGTAAAATCAAAGATACCACCAGCGCACAACAAGAATTAAATGCGATTAATACGCGTATCGAAGAATTGCAAAATAAACTCGATGTCGCAGAATCAGCCCAAGTAAATATCGAATCAAAAACATATACCAAAGATGAAATAGACACGCTGATTGCCGAATCAGAACAAAAGGTACCCAAAATTGATGAACGCGGTAACTGGACTGACCCGAATGGTGGACTAATTGTTGTTCCGGAAGGCGCGGTAGTAATTGGCCCCAACGATATCACTATTGTGGATGGTAAATTATCCGCAACCAGCACCCACCCCATACAAAACAAGACGGTAACAAATGCCGTAAACGAAAAACAAAGCAAATCAACAACACTAAGTTTGGGTGCACAAAATGGTGAATGGTCATCCATTGTTTCGGGAGACAACTATATAGAGATATACGAGCATTCTACCGATATAGACACAGGCGCAACCACCACAGGTTTACGCATAAAACCAGGTATGATATCAACCGATTTGAGTATCTTGGCCAATGAAAACCAACTAGTTACCGCAACAGCCGTAAGAAATGCACTTGATGCACTAACAACAAATCCTGGCGGCGGCACACAACCAGAGTATGCTTATGACCTAATTAACCTTGACGCTCAAACATTGGTAACACAATATACATACTTAACAAACGCACCATATGATAAAATTGTAGAGTTTGCAGCAAATATTTGTAATGAAACAATATCAGAGAAATGGTGCGATCTGAGATATTATTCAGAAGAGAACAGATTCGTAATAACCAAGCGTACGGTTGGTTATGAACTAAAACACTATAACTATAATCCATTACCAAACAGTCAATATACCCTAGTGAGGCAATACGCAGCAAATATCCCTGATGATGTAGATCCTACAACATATGCACAAGAGAATTTTTGCGCCCAAGTATCAGCGGATTATTGTTACATAGCAGATATCGACAATAATTTTACACTACCTGAACCTATAATAATACAAGAGATCAATGCAGAAGGCGCCCCTATTTACTTAATAGGTGTAGCATCGGGAGTTGGCACTCCTCCATTTTAAAAACAAACCAAACGGGCGCAGAGGCGCCCGTTTCACTAACCTCTTACACTTATTATTCCTTACGCAGCGGATATTTTCCATCAATCAAATTCTGACGGACAATGTGGTGTTTAACCTTTTGCGTGCTGGTCATCGGCAAATCTTCGGTTGTCATTGCAAAGTGCGTCACCCATTTATAGGACGCGACCTTTTTATTCGCCGCCGCAATTGCCGCCGATAATTGCTCCATTGTCATGCCCTCTTCCACACTAAACACGCCGTATGCAACGGTTTTATCCTTTACCCGATGTTCAAACACCGCGACATTTTTCACCCCGGGGATATTTATGAACAAACCTTCTAACTCATCCGGGTAAACATTTTTACCACTGTCCAAAACAATCACCTGTTTCTTGCGCCCGGCAAAGTGCAATTCGCCGTTTTTATCCATCGACACCATATCGCCGGTGTTAAAGAATCCGCGGTCATCGAACGCCTGTTTATTCGCATCGTCATTATTCAGATAACCTTTGAAAATCTGATTCCCGCGCAGCCATAAAATACCAACGCCGTCTTCGTTTTTATCACGGATTTCAACCTCGTTATTCGTGGTCGGCGCGCCAAAGGCGAACGGAATCCGACCCTTGCACGGTTTGGAAATGCAAATCGGTCCGACCGTTTCGGTCATACCATAACCCTGAATAAACCCAAGCCCAAGCGCCACAAAGAAATTTTCAATTTCGGGTTTTGTCGCCGCACCACCGGCAATCATCAACTTTACGCGACCGCCGAACACGTCCAGAACCGGCTTTGTCACCATATCCACCAATTTGCGCAGGCCGATTTTTTTCAGCAAATCCGCATTTTTCAACACAAACGAAAATAGCCACCATTTATGCTGTGCCTTTACGCCGTCAATTATCTTATTACGAAAAACCTCAAACAACCGTGGCACCGCCGGAATGACATGTGGGCGATAGCGTTTGAAATCCGCCAAGATTTCCTTTGGATTAACCGTCGGTTGCAACAACACGCCCGCGCCGTATTGTAATGTCGCAAGTATTTCCACCGCAAACCCAAAAATATGATACATCGGCAAAAAGCCATACATAACATCGCCAACCTCAAACCATTCGCGCATATCCAACAACGAATTTGCACATTCCAACAAATTATAGTGCGAAAGCGGCACAACCTTTGGCGTACCGGTTGACCCAGATGTGAACGACAGTGTGGCGATGTCCGCCGGTTTTAATTCCGCCGGTTTCAAATCGGGATTTTCGCCATTATCTTCGGTTGTAATATCAAAAAACTGAAACCCATCGGTTTTATAAAAGAACGATTTTTCCGCGCATATAAATTTACACTTTGTAATCGTTGCCATATTATCGTATTCAAACGGCGTCAAATTCGTATCCAGCAGCAACACCGTCCCGCCCAAATACCAAATCGCAAACAGCGTTATCGGAAACGCCGGTATATTATGCGACAAAATTCCAACGACATCGCCAGGTTTCACCCCCAACGAATGCAACGTCGCCGCCCGCGCCCGCACCATCTTCATAAAGTCCGAAAACGTCACATTTTCACGCACCAAATAGATGCCATTCGGCCATTTTTTAACGGCTCTTTCCAAAAATTGAAACATACTATTCATGATTCAAAATCCTTGTTGTTTTTAGAACTTATTACGGCTATTATACCCATAAAAGGAAATATTGCAAACATGAAAATACTAACCATCAATATCAATTCGATTCGCGCCCACGCGGAAAGTTTTATAAAAATCTTGGAATCAGGCGAATACGACACCATACTCGTCCAAGAATTAAAGGTCGAAACCGCCGGATTTCCACACAATATATTCGAAGAATATGGATATAATATAAAGGTTTTCGGCCAAAAAAGTTGGAATGGTGTGGCAACTTTTTCAAAATTTTCTATTGAAGACACGGTTCGCGGCATACCCGGCTATACCGATGTAAACGCACGATTTTTAGAAACACTTGTTGATGGCCATATTCGCATTATCAATGTTTATATGCCGAACGGTGAATCGGAAACTTCGCCAAAGTTCGAATATAAAATCGATTGGATGCGGGCATTTGGAAAATATATTAAACAATATCTTGATTCACCCGAAGCGGTAATCATCGGTGGCGATTTTAATGTCGCAATTACGGACCGCGATATATGGAAACCGGAAAACTATGTGGGATCCAGTATTTCGGCCCCGGCGGCGCGTAAGGTTTTACAATCTTGGTTTGATGACGGGTGGACCGATATGTGGCGTAAAATGCACCCAGATGAAATCGGATACACTTGGTATGGATATCGTCAGCGCGGATTCGAACAAAAACATGGCCTGCGCCTTGACTATTTCATGGCGAATAAAACGGCCACAAAAATAATTACAGAATGTGAAATTGACCCTGAACCACGCATGGGTGAAAAACCAACGGATCATTGCGGATTAATGATTAAAATTTCCTAATCGCGTTCATCCGCCCGCGCAAAGTCATCATATTCTTTATATTTTGTGTCACCGGTCCGACGATATTCATATTCTGCTGCACCCGCCGAATACATATTAAATAATTCCGTAACCTTGCTATACGCCGCATTTATTGCGATTGCTGTTTCTTCCGTATCATATTTTATTATTTTTGCATCGCCGGATTTAAGTTGTAAAAACTGCATAATTGGTATCTCACTTTTTACAGTTGTTCTAAAACGAAAACCTTTGTTTTGCAACATATACGCCTCTAGCGGTAATTGCGGCATTGTTCCATCCGCCAATTGTTTCTTGCTTGGTGCCGCCCCGGTTTTAATATCCAACACACCGCCATCCCAAATTCGGTCCGCACGGGCACGAACATTACGTCCGGCAATGTTCACACAACCTTCGACCTCTGTATATGCACCGGCGGTATCACGCAACATTTGTAGTGCACGCGGCGCAATTTCTAAAAAACGCTGATGCCAGAAATAAAATATAAGATTATTTTGACCTAAAACCTCTAATGCACGTCTATCCATTTCCGCAATCAACCACTGCTCTGTCACACCAGTGGGCGCCTTTTCTATTGCGGCATGAACCAACGTTCCAAAATCCCGCACATCCGGCCCAATCCAATAATCATCAATTGGACGCAACCGCAATATATGTCGCACATAGAACGCATACGGATTATGTATCAACAATTCCAAACTTGTAACATAAACATCTGACCAATCGGCCGGCGGCTTTGGATTATCATAACAAAGCGGTTGCGATTCAACCGAATCGCGCGAACGCACCGCATTTAATATATCATTTGCCACATTGGTATCAAACAGACCACGTGCAACAATCACACGCGAAATGAATCGCGATTCTTGGGTTTGAACACCACCGGAATTTTTGCTGCGCAACCAATAAACCTGTGCACCACAAGACAAATTCATAAAATCAAGGGCCATCAATGACACCTTGTGATTTGGGGATGGCAACCCAATCTGATTTGATATTTTACGTGGCAACCATGGGTTTTCATAACCGGGTGCCGGAAACATACCTTCGTTCAGCCCCGTAAGTATAACCACATCTGCGGTTTGCATGCGCGATTCAATCGTCCCCAAAACAACAACATCCGCAGAATCATTCATTGGCGACCGAACACGTACCGACGAAAGCGCATCCGCAATAAACGCACGCGCATCAATTGCACTAATCTCTATTTTTTTATCTATCAAACAATCTGAAAGTTTTTTTATCGCCGCCCAAACAGACACAGATTCCGAACTTTCAACATCAAATTGCGGTGCAAAACTTTCGGTATACTTATCAACAATTTCAGCAATAGTATCAAATAAATTAAAACCATTTTTTGAATATATTTCTTCAAATAAATGACAATCAGATTCAATCCAATCATCCATTATATTCAAAATTGCCCGCCCCGCCCTGGTCATTGTTGCCGACACACCACCCGAAAAATCCGCAACAATATTTCGCCGTTCAAATTCGGTTTTTAACCTTTGGTTTCCCGCCGCATCAGGCGTTATAACAAGAACCGTTTTTTTATCGGCAATCGCACGCGCCGCGATTTCTGCGGTGACGGCAGCCTCTTCTGATTCACGCACCGTTTCTATTAAATGACAATTCGACAAATTATATTCTTTTAAATTGCTGTATACGTTGGAAAACGCCGTATTCATAAAATCAATATGTGATTCACCAACATCAATTTCTTGAACATCTGATATGCCGGCACCAACCCCAGAAAGAAATTTATATTCCGAATTATACGGATGCGTATCAAGTTCAAAATCTTCCGTTCTGCCGTCAATCCGCCCCGGTAAAATTATACGGCCATTTGGCATTTCCGCAATTATCGACATCAAATTCCGTGTTACCGGAACACTTGCGGTTGAACCACAAACAACAACCAAAGATTTATCCATATCCATATTTTTCACATAATCACGCCACACGTATACATCACGATTCCGGCGTTTTGTTTCCATATCACGATTATTAAACACATTCGATTGTACCCGCGACAGAATCGATAAAATTTGCGCTTTATCCTGAAAATGTTTGGCATATTTATCATCAATCAAATTCATCCAATCAATTGTTGCAATATCTATGCCACTGTTTTCCAAATAATCTTGCATGGTTATCAAAGTGCGTGCAATTGGTAACGCATTTGATATTGTCTTGATTGTCGGAACAGATGATAACAAATATGTGATTGCAACAACGCGTTCCTGGGTTGAAACCACACCCGCATCACTTTTATCATCTAAATCAACATCTTCGATTCCTTCACCAAGTGGCACAAGCCGCGGCAAAAGCGTTGCATGCCCAACTTTATCCACTATCATTTTTTCAACACTGCGGACGGTCCGCCTATTCGGCAAAAAAATTAACATATTGGTCAAATCAACCCCAGATTCAACCATAACCTTCCAAAGCCCATCAAGTATCTTTGCCGGATTTGAAACACAAAAGATATTATTATTTAATGCCAATTACCACCCTTAGCTTATCCAAACCATATTTCTTTTCAGCCGATGTTTCAACAATATCATTAACCATCGCTGGGTGCACGTCCGCACAGATTGTAACCTGGTCTTTTTCACGCACACGCTTATCTTTCTTGGTGTAAACAATTTGATAAGATATCCCATTTTTATCGCAAAATTCCATCAATTCCACATCCGAATCGCGCGGTCCAATGCGCGAATCAATCAATATAAAAAGCCGTTTTAATTGCCGGCGTGTCATAATATATTCTTGGAATCTTAACATCCATCGCATACTATCCGCACGCGCAACACGCGCATAACCATATCCCGGCAAATCCAAAATGATTACTTTGTCATTTACATTAAACATATTTAATGTCTGCGTCCGCCCCGGCGTGTTGGATGTCCGCGCGACTTTTTCACCCAAAACCGCATTTATCAGCGAAGATTTTCCAACATTACTGCGCCCCGCAAAAGCATATTCCGGGAATTGTGTTTGTGGCAAATCACGCACATTTTCAAAACCACCAACAAATTTTATCATATATTCAATCCTTTTTAATCAAACGCCGATACGCATCTTTCTTGGAAATTCCGGCACGACGGGCCAAATCACTTGCCGCACTCTTGGTCGAATTTGCGACAACATCATTTACAATTTCCGATATTTCCGCATCAGACATTTTATGTTCCGGGGCCGGCGCAACCACAATAACAATTTCACCACGTGGTGGATCAATATTCACCAAATCCGCCGGATATCCAATTATCGCCTGTTCATGAATTTTCGTTATTTCACGCACAATGGCAATTTTTCGTTCCGGCATAATACGCGCAATTGCCGCCACAGAATTCAAAATTCGATTCGGACTTTCGTAATAAACAATGGTATGCCGAATCTTATTATCGTCGCGCAATTTTTTTTCATCAAAGAACCCACAGAACGTGAATCGGTCGGTTGGAAAACCACTAAGCACCAATGCCGATATCACCGCCGTCGGCCCAGGCACAACATAAACCGGCACAGACGCATCACGCGCGGCACGAACGATTCGAAACCCTGGATCACTTATTCCCGGCATACCCGCATCGGTTACCACCGCAATTGCTGCACCGCCCTTTATTTTTTCTATCAACCCATCGATTACATCACGTTCATTATGTTCATGACACGATACGCGCCGCGTTTTTATATCAAAATGTGATGCAATCTTACCAAAAACCCGTGTATCTTCGGCGGCGATTAAATCAACATTTCTTAAAACATCTATCGCGCGCGGCGACATATCGCCCAGATTTCCAATAGGTGTTCCAACAATATAAAGCCCCGTTTGCATTTATGAATCCTTTGTAGTAAAATAATACAGAATAAAATGGATTTTTCAATGCATATTATAAAACAGATTTTTGGTTTAACCTGCCTTGCGATGCTACTTTCATCGTGTCACAACAATAAAGTTTCCGCATGGCGTTCGGAATATACCGATGTGCCGATTACCGCACCGACCCAGTTGCAATATGGCACATATTCGTTTGGAATGTATGGGGGCGCATCCGATACATCACACAGCATTGCTGTATTGATTCCAACCAGTGGCCCAAATGCAAAGATTGGTAAAACGATTCGTTTGGGAATCGAATCGGCGGCGATGCGGTTCGCACCCGATGGATTGCAAATAAATTTCTTTGATACCGGAACCGGGGATACGGGCGAAACAATAAATCGCGCATTGGCATCAAACCCTGAAATAATCATTGGACCGGTATTTGCCGATAATGCACGACTGTTACGGGACAAAAAACCATCGGCCATGCCGGCACTATCATTTACATCCGATGTATCGGCGGTTGGTGACGGCGTAATTAGCATGGCGGTCATGCCGACAAACACCGTTGAATCTGCAATCCAAGAAATGTCCGCAACCGGTGGTAAAAACTTTATCATCATTGCACCGAATAATGCGTCAGGTCCGGTTATGGCGGGCGCCGCAAATGCAATTTCTGATTTTTACGATGTGAACAATGTGGGCATATTTTATTACGGCGAACGCGATACCGATTCGATAAAATCAACCGCAATGACCGCATCCATGTATAACGCACGCAATGCGGCAAACAAACGCGCCAAGGAAATTTTATCCGCCATAATAAACCATGAAAAACTTAGTGGTTCTGAAAAACATTCGTTATCGCGGCAACTTGAAAACCTGAACCGTTTTGACACACTTGGCGATTTACCATACGATTCGATTCTGTTCCTTGGGGACGGAAACGACACAAAATCGGTTGCGTCATTTTTACGCTACTATGGTGTTGATGCACGCGATGTAAAATTTTATGGCACGCCACTATGGGAAGACAGTGATATCGCATCAGATTTGACCATGACCGGCGCCGTGTATGCAACACTGCCTGATATTCCCGAAGATTTTCGAAACACATATTCAATTGCAACCGGAACATTTCCGACACGCATGTCAACAATCGGATATGAATCAACAATGCTTGCCATTGGCACCCTTTACTCAAATGATGACATACACGCACACTTGATGAACCCAAGTGGGTATACCGGTGTAAACGGCCTGTTTAGATTACATAGTGATGGAACAAATGAACGGGCATTACGTATTATGCGCCTTAACGGTGACGGCACAACATCCGTTGCCCGTACCGAATCCGATGCGTTTACTGTTCCGATTTATAGAACAGGCGGAACATACGTATCCGCGGTTGAAAGCATGCCTTTGGATTCCGACGGTGTAAACCCACTTGATTATATAAAAATTCCGGAACGTTTTCGTGGAAAATATAACGCCAAAACATACGGTGTAAATCATTCTCCGGCACATGAAACCAATGAGCCAATATTCCATACATCAACGGTATTGCCAATAAACGATTCTGAATCTATAACATCCGAAGATTACCAACCCATACCTTTGGATAACATAAGTCGAACATATATCGATTCGGTTGAAATATCAAATTAGTAAATTACGGTGAATAAAATGAAAACAAAATATAAGATTATAATCTCTTGTTTAATAACGTGCATTGTGACCGCATTTGCGACTGTGTACATCATGAATCACGACATCATGGATTTTTTATACACTTCGGAACAATTCATGTGCAAAGACAATGCCGACCCCGACGAACATGGGTGCTGTCCGGGCGAAACATACACCAACATGAATGAATTTGGATGGAATTGTTGCCCCGACAGTGGTGGTGATTGTTTTCCACCAATAACAAAATAAATTTAATCAAGATTCTGTAAACTTACATTTTCACCGTCAACAATGACGATATTGCCTTTTGTAATTTCAACATTGTGTGCAATGGCAACCGCATCGCGCCGTGCGAACAAATCCGGCGTATAGACCGGAAACACACCACGCACCAAACAAAGTTGATTTGCAACAATTTCACCATCGCACACGGCGATTATTTTTGTATCCGGCCGCCGACAAGAAATACTTATCGCCGATTCGGTATCACGGGCAAAAACGATTATTGCATTTGCTTTATTAAGGTATGCCATCGACGATATCGACCGCGACCAATCATTTTCATCAGACGATTTTTCTGCACGCATCCAATCATTTGGGTTTTCCATCGCATCATCATCGGAAAAATTCAAAATTTTGGCCATCGTTTCAATAACATTTAGTGGATTCGCACCAATTGTCGTTTCTTCGGATGTCATCGTTGAATCCACACGCAGATACGCCGCATTTGCCACATCACTTATTTCTGCGCGCGTTGGAAATTCACTTTCCACCATTGATCCCAACATTTGCGTTGCCATAACCACCGGCCGATTTAACCGCCGACATTCACGTATAATATGACGCGAAATAGCCGGCACTTGTTCATATGGCAACTCAACCGCCAAATCACCACGTGCAATCATAATTCCATCCGCCGCCCGTGCAATTTCATCAATTTGTTCAACCGCACTTTTACGCTCTATCTTTGCCATAATCTTAACCGGCCGCGCGGTATGCGCGGTGATAAAGTCACGAACTTCGGCAATATCTTCGGGCCGTTGAACAAAAGAAACCGCCACCCAATCCGGATTTTTGGTAAGCGCATATTCCAAATCTGCCCTATCCTTTTCGGTCAGAACCGATGTATCAACAACCGTATCCGGCAAATTAAAACCACGACGTGACCAAATTTCCGTTCCACGAATAACCTTGGTCTTTATGGCGTCTGGCAAAACATCGGTCACCTGCATTTCAATTTTGCCATCATTTAACAAAATTCTTTCACCGACATGTAACGACCGCATCACATCCACGTCCGGCAATTGCACACGTTCCGAATTTCCAGGTTCCGGATTTGAATCAAAAGTAAACGTTTGTCCGGGTGAAATCGGGTATTTTTCTTCGGTTTTGAAATTACCGATTCGGTGCTTTGGCCCCTGTAAATCCACCAAGACCCCAACCGGCATATCTAATTCCGCCGATATTTTGCGAATCGCATCAATCTTTTTCCCCTGGGCCGCGCCGGTGTCATGACTAAAATTCATACGGCACACATTTACACCGGCCAAAATCATTTTCCGCAAAACGGTAACACTTTCACAACTTGGACCAATGGAAGCAGTTATTTTTGTAAATCTTGTCATAATTTTACAATCTCTCTGGTTGATTTTTATGTTTTATTGTATATCATAAAAAGGTCACTTTAACAAGGGGAAAACATCAATGAAAAATGCAAACCATGGAAGTTTTGATAACCAACAATTGCTTGGTATCATCGAACGAATCGAAAAATTAAACGAAGATAGCGCGGCCATCGCCGCGGATATCAAGGAAATTTTTACAGAGGCAAAATCCGCAGGTTACGACCCAAAATATATCCGCCAAATGATTCGTCTGCGTAAAATGGACCCGGATGAATTGGACGAAACGGACGAATTGACCAAGATGTATCGCAACGCACTTGGTCTGTAATTTTGCAAATGAAAAAATTCACAAAAACTGTTGAAAATTTTGTTTGCGCACATTGTGGTGCAACGGTTCAGGGCAATGGATATACAAACCATTGCCCAAAATGTTTATGGTCACGCCATGTTGATAATAATCCCGGCGACCGTGGTGCGATATGTGGCGGCATGATGGAACCAATTTCCGCCGAACCCGCCGGCAATGGATTTATCATTACCCATAAATGTCAAAAATGCGGCAAAACGATTCGACAACACAGTGCCGAAAACGATGATATTGATGAAATCATCGCGGTATCATCGAATTCGGATTTTATATTTGGTAAATGATTATTTATCCTTGGCTGCGGCCACAAAGGCATTGAACAAAGGATGTCCCGTAAATGGGTTACTCTGAAATTCCGGATGAAATTGGCCGGCAACAAAGAACCTGTGCGACGGTATCTCTATCATTTCTGGCAATTTACCATCCGGCGACATTCCTGAAATAACCATACCATTTTTTTCAAGCGCATCTTTATATTCGATATTCACTTCGTACCGGTGCCTGTGCCGTTCAGAAATATGATTTGAACCATAGATTTTTTCTGCCAGTGTCCCAGATTTAATCTCACACGGGTATGCGCCCAATCGCAATGTTCCCCCCATATTTTCCGCATCGCAATCGCGCATAATATCTATGACCGGCGTGCAGTTCTTGGTAAATTCCGTGGAATTTGCATTTTCATCACCAACAACATTTCGCATAAATTCTATGACCGCAACCTGCATTCCCAAACAGATTCCCATATACGGCACATTGTTTTCACGCGCATATTTCGCCGCGGCAATTTTACCTTCGACCCCACGCACACCAAAACCACCGGGAACAAGTATTCCATCCACATCAGCACAATCTTCGGGACTAAAATTTTCCGCATCTATTTTCTTTATTTTCACATGCACATTATTTTGAATTCCGGCATGAAACAATGCTTCGTTTAGTGATTTATATGCATCAGAAACATCAAAATATTTTCCAACCATACCAATTGTACATACCGGCAAATCAGCATTTAAATATTGTTCTATCTTTTTGATTTTCGACATATCACCGGCCGCTTCGGGCAAATCAAAATGTTGCGCCATTATATTAAATACATCTTGGGCATCATACACCAACGGAATCTTGTAAATATTATCCACATCCATACTTGTAATAACATTTTTGGCCGGCAAATTACAGAACATACCAATCTTTGCGCGTTCATCCGCGGTCAACATACGCGGCGAACGTACGAACAAAACATCCGCCTGAATTCCGTTTTCAAGCAAGCGTCGCACTGACATTTGTGTCGGTTTAGTTTTTAATTCACCGCTTTGTTCCAAATATGGCGCCAATGTTAAATGTGCAAACAAAACATTTCGGCGTCCAACCTCGTTCGCAAATTGCCGAATCGATTCAAGGAAAACTTTGCCTTCGATATCACCAACCGTGCCACCAATTTCACAAATCACAAAATCCGTATCCGTCGGCACCCCAATATGTTCTTTGATTTTATTTGTAACGTGCGGAATCATTTGCACGGTGGCACCTAAATAATCCCCACGCCGTTCCGCATTAAGCACTTCCCAATAAATGCGTCCACCCGAAACCGAATCGTTTTTGGATAATTTGATTCCCAAGAAACGCTCGTAATATCCCAAATCCAAATCTGTTTCGAACCCATCATTGGTAACATAAACTTCACCATGTTGTAATGGCGACATGGTACCCGGGTCTACATTAAGATACGGGTCAAATTTGCGGACATGAACACTATATCCACGCGATTGCAAAAGGGCGCCCAACGATGCCGCCGAAACGCCCTTGCCTAAACTTGAAACAACACCACCGGTTACAAATATATATTTTGACATAAGTTTTTTCTCCTTATGTATTAAAATGTTACAAAAAATCGTTGTTGCCAATCAATAATAAAATCCTATAATGGGCCCACGATGAAAAAATTTCTGTATAATCAATACGAAAGTTTATTTCTATGGTCGCCATTGGTAACGGCATTTGGCGTTGGATTATATTTTTCTATATTCGGCGAACCCAATATTATTTTCTTGGCGACCATATTTATATTAAGCACCGCGATAATCATCGCATTTCGCCACAGACCAATTATCGCCCTGGCAACCTGTTTTTTACTGGGTTTCGGGTACGCCGGAATATACACACACATGAAAACCGTGCCGATATTACGCCACGATATCCACGAAATTGAAATAACCGGTCGCGTAACAGAAATCGACACCGGCGGAGAAAAGACAAAACTATATCTGAATACAGAAAACTTTGGCAATCTGCGCGTATCAACAACCGACGAAATCAATATAAAAATCGGCGATATTATATTAGGCAACGGCGGCCTATTCAAACCCAAACCGGCGGACACACCACACGGATTTGATTTTGCACGGCATATGTATTTCAAAAACCTTAGCGCGACCGGATATTTACGCGATACAAAAATTATCTATACGGCGGATTCCGGCGTATACAGTGTTCGAGATAAAACACATAACATAGCAAAATCTTTCCTAACTGACGCACTTGTCTTGGGGTATAAAAATGCCCTGCCCGATGGCCACCGTGAAACTTGGGCGACAAACGGTATGGCGCACATTTGGTCAATCAGTGGTTATCACATGACACTTATTGGCGGTTGGTTATTCATATTGTTTTATTTTATATTTCGATTATTTCCATCAATCGTCAAACATATTCCCGCACGAATTCCCGCCCTTGCCTGCACTTGGATTGGATTACTTGGCTATGTATTCATATCTGGGGCCGGCGTTGCAACACTTCGCGCATTTATAATGGCGACACTGGTTATGGCGGCATTTATGTTCGGCCGCAACGCATTATCACTTCGTATGATTGCGCTTGCGTTTTTTGCGATTATAATAATCAATCCATATTATGTAATGACCGCGGGGTTTCAGTTATCTTTTGCCGCAATATTCGGAATCGTATGGCTATGGCAAAACATAAAGCCACGAATCCCAAATTTCAAAACATTAAAATATCTCTATACGGCGGTTTTAACCGCATTGGTCGCAACAATGTTCACTGCGCCATTCATAATTTTACACTTCGGTACAATCCCAATTTATGGCATTATCGGCAACATTATATTCCTACCCATATTCTCTTTTATCATCATGCCGCTTGTTATTGGTGGCACATTATGCGCGTGTATCGGCATGCATACGCCTTTGGAAATCGCGCATATTATATATAATTACGCATTCACATTTGCCGAAAAATTATCACAAACACCGTATTCAGAAATTACAATCGGTAACATACCAAACACCGCAATAATACTAACAACCATTGGTTTTGCATGTTTAATCCTTGTCAAAGACGATGAAAGTTTCAAAAACTTCTTTGCTCGACATATTGGACCACTTGCTGCAATTCTATTTATTGGCACCGGCATAGTAATTTGCGGCACAATCAAAAAACCGATTTTTTATATCAGTTCCGACCGAAAACTTATCGCCACACCCGTGGACGGCAAATTGCAATTTAACAAATCACACGACAGTGGAAATTACTTTGCATTTGATAATTGGAAAAGATTTAATGGCGAACAATCAGGCACAGATAATTTGCGCTTTACAGCAGAATCCGGCGTATACACAATTTCAGCAAAAGATTTTGACATCGTATATTTCAAAAATTTTGTATCACTTTCTAAAAACTTTTCATTCCTTTGTGAAAACCCACGCATAAAATATATTGCATCAAACTTTGATATAAATTCTGAAAAATGTGCAGATAAAATTATACAAAACGGCGGTGTGATATATCAATCCGGCAAGATGATTCAAATTCCGTCTAATCGGTGGTGGCATAATCGGCCTGAATAAAATAAAGACCACATGCCGGCGCGGTTGCACCCGCCGCCGACCGATTACGCGCCGTAAAAATTTCATTTATATTGTATGGCGTGCCAAGACCAATTTCGACCAATGTTCCAACCATATTTCGAACCTGGTGATGCAAAAATGAACGCGCCGAAAAATCAAAAACAACCAAATCATCTTTTTTCTCTATACGGCAAGAATCCAATGTCTTTATCGGACTTTTTGCCTGACATTGTGATGCACGAAAAGATGTAAAATCATGTTCACCAACCAAAAGCCGCGCCGCATCACGCATTTTCTTAATGTTTAATTTCCGTGGCACCCACCAGGCGCGATTTTTATCCAACACCGGCGGCGCAGAACGATTTAGAACTATGTATTTATAGTGCCGCATAACACATGAAAAACGTGCATTAAAATCATCCGATACAACTTTGCAATCAATCACTGACACCGGCGCATCATTCAAGTAAAAATTCATCGCCCGCATAACCGTGTTCGCATCCGCATCGGAAACCAAATCAAAATGCGCCACCATTGCAACCGCATGCACACCCGCATCCGTCCGTCCCGCCCCGACAACATCCGGCCGCGCACCACAGAATTTTTCTATTGCGTCTTTTAACAACGATTGCACAGACGGACCTTGGCGGTTTTCTTGCCAGCCAATCAAATCCGTTCCATCGTATTCCAAAATAACCTTGTACCGCGTCATAATTTTACCTTCCGCCACGACATTTCACACACATTGAATTCTCCCCTTTGAAATAATCAACCGCATTGGTACAATTATTCGGCGGGAAATCAGAACATAGCACACCTTTGCATTCTGATTCCAAACAATTTAGACATTTGCATTCCCCATTTTTATTATATTGGGTAATTTCTACTTCTTGTTTAACACTCAAACAATATTTTTTTCCCATTTTATTCTCCATATTTAATCTCTGCACCGTGCAGGCCGTTTACAAAACTTTTCCAGTCCATTGGCTTTTTACCCGCCGGTTGAATTGTTAAAATCTCTAACTTATCACCATTCATTTTTGTTTTTAAAATCTTGACATCAATGCCGTTTATCTTTGTCCGTCCCGCACCAAGCGCGCGCACCAAGTTATGTATTTCTTTCGGCGATTTTTTCCAATCGATAATTTCGTCGTATACGCCAGTTTTCGCCGTATAGACGATTTTTCCACTTTGCGGAAGCGGTGAATATTTTTTTGGATTTTCCATATATTCCAAAATCATATCCACGCCAATTTTTGAAACCTTTTGTTCAACAGTTTCGGTTGTGTCATCAATATCAATATTAAATTTGCGACACATTAAAACATCGCCCGCATCCAATTCCGCCGTCATTTTCATTAGGCACACGCCACTTTCCGCATCGCCGTTTTTAATTGCGGTTATAATCGGTGACGGCCCACGATACATTGGCAACAAACTTGGGTGCAAATTTACACACGGCGCCGAATTCAAAACATTATCGCGCAATATTGCACCATAGGCCGCAACAAAAACCATATCGGGCGTAAAATTATATTCACTTGGCTTACGGTAAACCGGCAATCCTCGTGATTCCGCCCATGTATGCACCGGCGATTTTGTAATAGCGTGCTTCCGTCCAACGGGCTTTGGCGCGCGCGTAAAGACCGCCAAAACATTATGCCGCGCGGCAATCGCATCAAAAATAGGCACAACAAAATCGGGCGTTCCCATTAAAACCACATTCATTTACGTCGCCTTACCTTGCGCATAACCATTTCCCGCTTTACCGGTGACAGATAGTCAATAAACAAAATTCCATCCAAATGGTCTGTTTCATGTTGCACAATCCGCGCACGAAAACCAGACATTTCGGTAACGTTTTGTTTGCCATCTATATCAGTCCATTGAACCGTAACCTTTGCAGGCCGTTCAACATCAGCATAAACCGGCAACCCATCAGGTCCCAACACCGAAAGACACCCCTCTTCTTTAACGACGGTTTCGGACGACCGCGATAAAATCACCGGATTTATCAGTTTCATAATTTTATCATTGGACGGATTTTTCATAACCAAAAAACGCTTTGACACGCCAACCTGGGGCGCGGCAAGGCCAACCCCTTTTTGCTCCTCCATCATTTTAACCATTTCGTCCATAATTTCTAAAATTTCCGGCGTTATGTCATCCACGGGCGCACATTTTTCCCGCAACACCAAATCGCCACAAAGTTTCATTTGCAACATATCTAAATCCTTTTATAATAAAATGATAGCAAAGGAATTCCAAATGACAACTTATATTTTGATTGCGATGTGCGCGGTTATAATCATCATGCTGGGCGCGCTGCTGATGCGGCCGGCAAAAATGGATATGTCGGCACTACGCGAAGACAACGCCCGCCTGCGCGAACGGCTTTCTGAACGGCTTGGCGCACTGTCGCAAAATGCAATCGAACTTAAAAACATCAGTTCAGATATTGCGAATTTCAAAAACATCCTTATGGGCAATAAACAGGCACGCGGCACATTCGGCGAACGACAACTAGAGGATTTAATCGCCGACATTATGCCGCCCGAAACATACGCGTTTCAAAGTGTGTTGGATACAGGCGTGCGGCCCGATTGCATAATCCGCCTGCCCTATCCGCCGGGCGACATGATTATCGACAGTAAATTTCCATTGGAATCATACAATCATATGATGAACGGCGACAACCCGGAACTATATCGCAAGCAATTTGAATTGGACGTGCGCAAGCATATTGACGCAATCGCGGAAAAATACATTATACCCGGCAAAACGGCCGAGGTTGCAATGATGTTCATCGCATCTGAATCTATATTTGAAACATTACACCGCGAATTCCCGGGCGCCATAGAATACGCCGCACGCCGAAAAGTTTTTATCGTTTCACCGGCGACACTTTGGGCGACACTGAACACAATTCGCGCGGTGCTGTCGGACATAAAAATCAAACGCGTCGCGGGCCAGATTAAACATGAACTCGATATGTTGCTGACAGACCTTTCGCGCCTTGCCGACCGCGCGGCGCGGGTACAAAGCCACTTTGCAATGACACAAACCGATTTGGAACAAATGCAAACATCAATCGGCAAAATCACCCCGCGCGCAGAAAAGATTAAAGAACTGGATTTTGATAAGTAAATTCCCCTTTCCTTTGGGAAAGGGGGGGACCGCGGAACGCGGTGGGGTATGGGCCACTACCCCGTCGCCGTTCGGTGCCATCCGCCTACGCCAAGGCTACGGCGAGGCAGGGGTTAGTCCGTCACGACCGCGGCGCGGCGTGCCGCGACGGGTGCGCGGAGCTTTCGCCCCGTGTTTTTGCGCCAGAAAAAACGCCATCATACCGGCGAACGCCGGTATCTCCGCGGGCTTGCAGAGAATTATTCCACGACTTGCCTAACAAGATACCGCCCTGCGGCGGTATGACCAAGTTAAAAACGGTTGCAATCGCAACCGTTTTTATTATGTCATGCCCCACCAAATCGGATCGGAATAGATATATTACCTGTCGTACTTAAAATACACCGAACATACACCATCTTCTTCACTATATTGCCAATTTACAATTGGATATTGACCACCCCAAAGATCAAAATTCCAATCTTCAAGATCTGTCGCAATAGTTTCACAAATATTCTCTGTTACACCACCACACTCAAAAGATTTTGAAGTATCTTGTTTACCAAGTGTTCCACCATAAACATGAGAACATAATGCCACCATTGTGCCATCTCGTACATCCTTATTAGTAATATCGGTTGTATCATCAAATTCAAAAACAACGTATCCCCCGCCTGGCAATGTATAACCATAATAATCCTGACCAAACCAAGATCTTTTTTCAAACACATCTTCAACAGTACGATAGTCTCTTATACCCGTAACATGTCTTAGATATTTATACACGAGCTTATGTGCAACCATCGGTTCTCCAACCTGAACATCTGCAAACGTCTTATTACAATATGCATCAACCTCTAT
This sequence comes from Candidatus Enterousia sp., assembly GCA_045646605.1. Classification (GTDB taxonomy): domain Bacteria; phylum Pseudomonadota; class Alphaproteobacteria; order Rs-D84; family Rs-D84; genus Enterousia. The sequence goes on along the minus strand of JAZRLA010000008.1, from coordinate 153,113 downwards.
TGGGTCATCAGATTTGCACGGATTAATATCAACACACCTGTGTGTCTGTTCCACCCAAACCCATTTATCTGGATGTTTCAAACATCTTTCACGCATTCTATCTACACTAATATCTGCATTTGCAGTATTTACAATGGCCACCCCAGCCAACATAGACAACAAAGTTTTTTTCATTTTTTTCTCCTTTTGTTTTTTGTTGTTTCTCAATTAGCATTCACACTCATCTTCAGCAGCTTCATCAGGAAATTCTTTACAAAGTTTTACACACATCGCATCCATTTTCTGTTCGTCTGATTGCGTATCCATCTGAACACCACCCACAGCACCGCCGCTATACCCACCACCATTTTTGGATTGTTCGATTTTTTTAATTTCGTTATGCAATGCGATGTTTCCAACCACACCAACACCCGTCGCACCCAGTGTTGCAACACCGGCAATTTTGAATTTACGCGTGTTTTCTTCGCACGCGTCCAATTCCGCACGCAGTTCATCGCGCCGTTGTTGCAGTTCGCGTATCTGCATATCGACATAATCCGCGGCATGCACCGCACAGCACGCAAACATCCCAATCAAAATCACAATTTTATTTTTCATTTTGTTTTGCGTTCGCTTTTTCTTTTTTTAGGTTATTTAGTTTTACACCCTGCACTATCGCCGCGGTGCCGGTTGCAACGGTTCCCGCCGCACCAATCCATGTCGCCGTGCGCCAATTTTTATTTTTTCGTTTACATTCGGAAAGTTTGATTTCAAGTTCACTCACTTCGCGTTTCAATTTCGAAAGTTCCATTTGCCGCGCCATATCCGCATCCATAACACCAGTATCATCCGCCCGCGCCGCCACCGGCGAAAATAGAATTAGAAAAATCAAAATATAACGTTTCATTTTTCCCCACTTTTGGAATCACACAATGACAAACGCCACGGTGTGGATTGGGGCTTAGAAACAATGTCAAGAATTGCGTTGCTTATTCAATATATTCGCAACACCCCAACCCACGGTTGGGATTTTTCTTTATCGTCCCACAAAAACAGGGACGCTTGACATGGGTTTCTATGCCCAGACATGGCAACCCGCCACGTCATACGCATTATATCACATATTTGACTTTATTCAAAATAAAAAATTCGAAGTTCTCCTCCTTTGGAGGAGTGGCCGCAGGCCGAGGTGGTCTTTTTACCACACCCCACCCCGTTCCACGGGGCACCCCTCTCTTCGTTGTGCCGTTGGCACAACAGAGGGGAACTTTGGTCCGCGACAAAAAACGGGCGCCACGCGCCCGTCATACCACAGAAAACCAACTAATACATCCACTCTTCCGATCGAAATTTAACTGGTTCCGTCAGCATATAAACAACCTTGAAAAATTCTTTGTCTTCATCTTGAATATTTTGCAATACGCGCATTTCGATTTTATGTACATTATCTATAATCTGCCTGTACGCATTTCTCAACTGTGCCGACCTATGTACATTACGAGCCTGTTTGCCAAAAGTATCACGTAGAAAAGACATAACATGGGCAAGTGTTCCATCGTCATATATCATCTTTTTCATCCCAGTCCTGTAACTTTTATACTTTGACATCATTTTTGAATTCAATTCTTGTAACATTATCGTTAACATATCTGAACTTCCAACCAAAATCTTGGGATAATAATCGTCCTTGCTATCATCCATAAGTTCCTTATAGAAGCTAATCAAATCAAAATCAGACACATCAAATTCATCGTCACCGATATGTAAAACCTTACCCGCCGCACGAACAAGATCTTTACCCCATTTAACATCCGCTTCTGTATAATTCAACGCATAAAACATTTCCTTCCAAATAGTATCATCAGCTGGACGAATAAACTCCATGGCCTTGCACATCTGTTCATACGAAGCCCTACGATTAAATATTGAATCCCATACCATACGACGAAATTCTGATTTCCTTGACTTTTCATCTGGGGCCATCGAATACAAAAACTCCGTAGTAGAAAAAAACGTTCCATCCAATTTCTTAAGAATCTCAATTTCTTTATCCGTCGTTTTCGGCGACTTCTGTTTTTCCACATCCAACGAGGCCCGCAACATTCCCCATTTTGAAGCATGCGCCCCACCCCCTCCAGGTATAGACACCATCTGATTTCTCCTTGTTATATAACAACTTTATTATAACATATTTAACGATTTACTACAAACAAAAACACGGGCGCCCCGCGCACCCACACCAAGCCAGTGCAAAGCCCTGGCGCAGTCTCGGCATAGTCGCGTCCTATCTTCTCATTCCTGTCTTTGGATTTATCCATACCTGTTCATCGGCGATGTTCATCATTGGTAAATCAGATTTACTGTCCGAATACGCCCGCACCACATGCGGAATAAATTTATGTGCCACCGCCCATTCATCCATCGCAACAACTTTATTTTTGCCCCAACACAAAAATTCATATTTCCATGGTCTTTTTTTATCCATTTTCGAACAAATAACCGCATCGAACGGCAAACCACGCACCAACCCATCCACCAGGTAATCCGGCGATGCGGTAATCAATAAAACCTTGTTCCCACGCGCGCGTTCGTTTGCAATTTGCTCCGCCACCCAACCAAAGCGATTCCGCATATGTTCACGCACAAAGCCCGGCGCAAACTTTTTAATCATATTCGGCGTGATAAACCGACGTATATTTTGCCGCCACCATACCCCACCACGATTAAAAATTCGCGCAACAAAGCACACACCAATCAGTGGCAAAAACAACCACGGCCGCAAACTACGCCGGAAACAGTACCGTCCAAACGCCATATTCGAATCCGGCCACGACAGCGTTCCATCAAAATCAAACAGCACCACATCAACAGGTTTCAACATATACACTCACCTTTTCTAAAATTCACCGAATTATAATAATGAAAACAGATATAGCAAATAAAAAACGGGCAAACGCCCGCATTTTATTTTTTTCCTTTTAACCTTTGGCGCAATCTTTCCATCGCAAAGAACAACGCCGGCGTTAGTGTAAATGTCCATATCAGCGACGCCAGCATTCCACCAATCATAACTGCCGCCATCGCGCGCTTCATACCATCGGCACTCCAAAGTTGCGGCAACATACCCGCCATAACCGCAATAGATGTCATCAACACCATATTCTTTTTCGCGTTCAGTTCGTCCCACAAAGCGGCCTTTGGATTTTCGCCGCGCGCGATTCGTTGGACTGTTGGTTCCAACACCAAAATATTATTGTTCACGACCAACCCGACCAACATAACGAACGCAAGCATCGCGCCGACATTCGTTGATGCCCCCGACAAAAACAGCAATATAAACACGCCCGCAAAACTTGTGATAATTGATGTCGCAATGGTCAACGGATGAATCAAAGAATTCAAAATCGCCGCCAGCAACATAAATGTCAAAACGGTAGCAAGCAAGAACGCCGTCCCAATTTCGCCGGTCGTTTCGCCTTGAATTTCCGCCATACCACCAAATGAATAACCATAGCCCTGTGCCCAATCAAATTTATCCAATTCCGACACAATTTTTGATTGCACGGGGCCACTGGTTGACTTTCCGATATTGATATCGATTTCCGTAATACGACTTTTATCCAAACGATAAATATTAGGTGTTGCTGATTCGGTCTTTATCGTTCCGATTTGCGACAGCGCAACCATACCCTTTTGCGAATTCACTAAAACATTTTCAAACATTTTCGGATTCTTGAACGGCCGCGCGAATTCCAAAACAATCGGATATTCTTCGCCATTTTCTTTATATTTATATGTATCGTTTCCATAAAGCGCCGTGCGCAACGCCGCCCCAGCATAAGAATTCTTTATGCCCCAAAAATCCATTTGCTCTGGGTTCGGAATAAATTTTATTTCATTACCCGGCACCTGTTGCGCAAAGACCGCGGTTTGCACTTCGGAAATGTTGTTTATGGCATTTAATGCGCGTGTTGCATACTCTTGCCTTTTCGCATCATCATCACCATATATATTCAAAACAATATCGGACGAAATTGACGACGACACACCTTCGCCCGCACGAATTTGAATTTCCGCATCCGGAATCACGGCAAGTTTTGGTAATATACGGCGTGCGATTTCTTTATCGGTATGCCGACGCTTTGCTTTATCAACCAATTTGATTTTCACCGCAATATTTTGTAAACCGCGTTCACCAATTTTTACAGATGTTGATTTTACCTCATCAAATCCGGACAAAACTTTTTCTATATCTTTGGCAATAGATTGTGATTTTTCATACGTCGCCCCCATCGGCGCACGCGCGGTAATATTTATTTCATTTGCATCGGTTGACGGACTAAACTCGTTCCCCGTGAACCGCATCAACATCGCACTCGCAAGCAACGCAAGGAAAGCAAACAATATCACCCGCCCCGAATGTTTATATTGATACGCGAACCATTTTTGAAATGCTGATTTTTTTGCCTTGACCGCCGAAACATGTTTTTCCTTGGTTATGCGCAAAATCTTTGCAATCATCATCGGCGTCAACGTGAATGAAAACACCAAAGATAACAAAGTAAGATACACAACCGTCATACCAAACTGTGTCATAAATTTACCCGCGATTCCGCCCATAAACGCAAGTGGCAAAAACACAACGACATTTGTTCCAACACCAGCCAACACCGACACCGCAACTTTTTTTGTTCCGTCAATTGCGGCGGTTTCAGCCGTTTTCCCACTTCGCATTTCTTGCAATGCCGATTCGATAAGAATAATTGCATTCGACACCAATGTCCCAAGCGCCGACGAATACGCAAGCAGTGTCATAACATTTATCGTAAATCCACTTGCGTTCACAAAAAACAAACCCGCAACAAGTGATGCCGGAATCACAACACCGGCAACAATCGTTGAACGCCAATTTCCGGTAAACGCCAATAACACCAAAATTGTAAACACAACACCAATTAAAATTCCATATATCGTACCGGTTGTTTCACTTGAAATCACAATGGATGAATCAGAAATTATCTCCATCTGCGCCCCCGGGAAACGCACATTCAAATCCGCATTAAATTCTGGTAATTTTTTATTAAGCGCACGTGCCACTTTTATCGCATTACCATCAGACGCCTTTACAACAGACAATATAACAACATCATCACCATTAAAACGCGCCCCCGTATCAATATCACGCGCAGAATCAGTAACCGTTGCAACATCTGAAAGTTTGAACCTTTGCCCTTCGGCGGTCGTTATATGCAAATTCTTTATCGAATCAACCGATTCAAATTCACCAATAAAGCGCACATTTGATGAATCCGCCCCAATCTCTATTTTTCCACCCGGAACATTGATATTATTCGCACCCATTGCGGTCACAACATCCATTACCGTTACACCGTAGGCCGCCATAGTTTCCGGATTTAGCGCCACACGAATCGCGCGCTTTTCACCACCAAAAATCGACACACTTGCCACACCATTTATCGATGTGATTTTATTCGCAAGCGTGTTATCGGCATATTCTTGCAAATCGCGCAGATTTGCACCATAAAGCGCGACATCAACAACCGATGTCTGCAACGGATTTAACTTTTCTATCACGGGCTGTTTTAATTCAGACGGAAATTCCGAAGCCAACGCATCAATTTTGGATTTAACCTCACTCGCTTTGTCGTTGACATTCACCCCCAAATTAAATTCCGCCATCACATAGCCACCATTTTCAAACGCCTGGGCTGTGATTTTTTTAAGTTCGGGCACCTGGGAAATCGCATCTTCGGCCTTTTTAATAACCTGCGATTCTATTTCAACCGGCGCGGCCCCCGGATAAACAAATGTCGCCGTCACCATCGGAAAGTCCAATGCCGGTGTGCGTTCTACATTCATCTTTGGAAACGCAACAAAACCCAACACCACCCACAACAACACAAACATCACCGTTGTAACTGGCCGTTTAACAAAGAACTTTAACATATCCTCACCTTTACTTTTGAACGTTCATTTTTTGACCTGCACTAACCTTGGATAACACGATAATATCACCATCATGTATATCGCCGGAAACGCATGAAAAATCTGAATCAGCGGCATTAATGTTTACCGACACAGAAACTGCCACACCAGATTCGGCACGCATAATTTGCGATTCACGCACCGCATATGTTGGAATAAAAAATCCGTTACATTCACTTTCTGCAAACACAACACCATCATCAACATTTTTTGTTTTAACAATATACATACCCGTATCTAAATCCAAATTATTCGCAACATACGTTATTTCACCACCACCAACCTTTTGCCCAACCTTTAAACCACGCCGATGCGCCCCCGAAACATATGCCCGATTATTTTCAACCGAAAGTGGCGTCTTTATAACACCTATTTTTTGCTCGGCGACAATAGTATCAACGGCGATTCCATTTTGGCCTGCATCACGCACAGGATTAAAAACAACCATATGCGATTCAATCGCAACCATAATAAAACGATATATAAACCAAATTGCCAATACGCCTAAAACCGCCGTATAGAGAAATTTTTTTGTTTTCTTATCATCAAAATTTTTACCAAGTATTTTCATGATTATTCACCAAGTTTTTTGATTGATTCCGCTGACATTAAAATTTTATATTTTGCATTAAGAAGCGCAACATCTAATTGATACAAACCACTGGACACATCTGCCAATTCAACCGCCGATGTTTGTCCGGCCGCAAACCTATCAAGCGAAAAACCGTACGCCTTGGCCGCCAAATTACGCGCATTGCTAAGCCCCGACAAATTTCCTCGCAAATGATTATATTGCTTTATTGCATTGGTATACTTTTCCGAGGTGATTTTTTTTGACTTATCTAAATCTTGCCGTGCGGCCTCTGCATTCATCACATCAATTGTCGCATTTGCACGATTTACCCCGCCACTAAAAATCGGAACTTTTAACGCAAGTCCCCAATACGCAGATTGCGACCCATTACTATTAAACATATTTTTGAAATCTTTATCCATCGTCACATAATTATACGAACCAACCGCCGCAAGTGTCGGATAACCGTTCGCACGATTCGACGATGCTTTGGATTCATACATTTTTACCTGCTGGTCCAAAACCTGCCATTCTGGCGTATTGGAAAGTTTTTTGTTTTCAATTTCCGGAAAAGTTTCTGGGAATTCATCGGTAAGGTTTAACGGTTCATCGATATCAATTCCCGCCAAAATTTTTAGCATCCTATGCGCGGTGTCACGATTAAATTCTGCATCCGAAAGGTTGATTTCTTTGGTCGCAATATCTGATTCTATTTTAACAAGATTACTACGATTTGCGCGTCCCGCCCCGGTCAGTTTCTTTTTTGCGGCAACCGCATCATTCAAATTTTTACGCGCAATTTCCACAATCCCATCGGTCATTTTTGCGGTCCAATATAAATCCACGGCGCTATACCTTACCTCACGCAGGACCATTTCCTTGCTATATTCACTCATCTTTATCGCACTGCGCATACTGTCCACCGCATTACCAATTTTTCCAAAAGTATAAATCGGCTGCGTTATTGTTACCCCCGCCATAAATATATTATCCGGAACCTCTATATTTTCTAATCCCGCCATTTGCGGCACCAACCCACCAATTTCAGGCGGCAATTGCACATTGAACGAATCAAACGGTTTTTCCACATTGATAAGGTTCATATACGATGCCGAACCTTCAATATTAAACCAACGATTGGCACTCACCGCATCCAAAGATGCCTGGGCCTTTTTGACATTGGCATCCGCCTTTTTCAAATCATGCGATTCAGCCACAATTTTTTGCACCGCATCATTCAACGACAAATCCATCGCAAAACCGTCTATACAGGAAAATCCGGCGTATAGCGCAAAAACACAACCAAAAATTTTACGCATTTTTATTCTCCATCTTTGCCAAAATTTCATTCATAGATTTGAACGACCGAACCAATTCTTCTTCGTCCTTTTTATCAATATCTTTGAACATAGCCCCAATTGCATTGTGCAACATTTCAATAATATCACTTGCAACCCGTGCCCCGCGTTCACTAACCGAATACCACGTATTCCGACGGTCATCTTCGTCCACCGCACGCACCACCAAACCATCATGTTCCATTTTACGAAAAGCCGTGCATAAATTCGGCGCCGGCACAAATTCGCGCGCCGCCAAATCCTTTAACCGCACCCGCCCACCAAGATAAAGGCGAATCAGCAATTGCATTTGTGTCCGCGAATAATCATTAAATGACATTTGACTACGATTTATGCGTTCAGACAATTTCGCGAACGACAAAATATTTTTCCACATCAAAGAAACCAACTCTTTATGAGCCATTTTCACCCCCTAGTGCTTTATTAAAACCAGCAATCATTATAATTTTTAACGATTAAAAATCAAGTCCTAAAATAACAAAAATTATTTTATTATTGCAAAAAGCCGAAAAACTACTATAATCCACACTGTTTTTGGGGTGTCGTCTAATGGTAGGACAAGAGATTTTGGTTCTCTTTATCATGGTTCGAATCCGTGCGCCCCAACCAAAGTTAACAAAATGCTCTTCAGAGCATTTTTTGTTCAGAATACAAGAGTTTGGCAAGTTCGAAAGTTTAATTTAGGGAAACAGCGTTCTTACTAACACTTTCGAACTATTAAAAATAACTGTATATTTTTGTCATAATTTATGGTATAATGCACCTGTCAGAGAGAATTATGTTGTTTACTTCCGCTTTATAGTTTCAACAACATGAGTTTTTGGCTGCTTTTGAGCCACTTTCATTGGTACGAATCTACCATTGACAGCGCTTCTAGCCCTTTTTATTGTACTCATTTTGAGTCCTTTTTATTCAGGTGAATTAAAGTTCACCATGTACTCGATAACAACATTATTGTCGCCATCTGTTGTCCTGACTAAAATAATGTGTTTCAAGCAAAGAACCAACTCTCTGACAAGCACAATTGGAGTATACGGATACAATTTATAAAAATCAAGACATTCAAAAACTTTCGAACTAATAAAAACGAAAGAAAACCAACCTAAAACCGCTATATTTAGTATTTATATTCAATGTGGTTGTGGTGTGTGGGCGAAACGAATAAAATTTATGCTTTTATAACTCGCTTTGGTATTTTTTCTGTGAAATCTATAACTAGTTTTTCTGGAATATTTTGCCAGAAATTTTTTGCGGTTTTGTAAAATTCATCTATATGATTTTGTAAAACATAGGGTGGCATAGCTATTGTAGAATCATAACTTTCACCATCTAAAATAAGCTCTTCTTTGTATTCCCCAGGTTCCACAAAAAATTCTGGATATAAATGTTGCAACTTTTTATAAGAAGGACCTATTCCATGTTTTATCGTATTTACTAAATATCCGTATTTTTCTAATACAGGAACCAATGATTGCAAGATTTTATCTTCATTAAACAAGTTTAAAATAGTTTCAGTTGGACTACTGATGAGTTTTATTTTTTTGTTATTATTAAAATCACCACCGATAGCCAAAAATTCTTGTAAATTATGTAACCATAAATGAAATATGCCAACTATTGCTGCCTGTCTCATTTCATTTAGAACCTCATTAAACAAATCTGTTCTATATTCCAAAGGAGATTTCAATATCGGCAAGCGATTTAATTCTTTCTTCAAACTTTTTAGACTGGCATTTATAGCAGTATAAAATATATTCAATTTTTCTATATGAAACCAAGATATATCTCTAGCATTATACTCCACTATATTGCCATATTCTCTATCAAAATTATACAATATATCATCCATCCCGATTATAAGAATATCAAACTTATTATTTTAATTTCTTTAATAAAAATTCTTTATCGTTTTGCATTTGTTCTATAACATCATCAAGTGCTTTTCTATATGTTCTTAACAATAATTCATCCCCTGCACCCAACGAATACCCCCAATATAATGCTGCATATTCAGAATCTTCAAAACTAGCTTGGTAGCGTTTTATAAGTTTCCCTGTTTTATCTAATACACGAACATTAATTTCACTATATGGTTTAAAATGATACGCCGGCATACCAACCAAATTAAAAACACCAAGGGTTACTATAGACATCGCACCCCAAGCATCTCCAACCTTAACAGGGTCTGGACCATTTAAAAATGTATTATCGCGCAATTCTATATAACCATGCATATCACCATATGGGTCTGTCAGATTTTTTTCGATTTGTTGATAAAATAACGTTGCCCTATTAGAGCCACTTTGTACGACTTTGGCTCCAGCTTCCCAATATTGTGGTACTTTTGATGTAGCATCAATATACACAGTTTCTAATGTTGGCAATTTTTCTGTATCTGTTTCATTTACAGTCATGACTTTATTCATATCAACTGAAACACAACCAGATAAAACGAAACATAACAAAGCAAAAAATTTTTTCATATTCCATCCTTTTTATAACACTGTGATTATATTCCGCTGTATTATTTTTTGCAACTATAATTCAGCTCGCGTTTCGCCCACACCCCACAACCAAAAATTCAACCGGCTTTTGCCGGTTTAATTTTTGGTTGGGGCCACGGGTCGCCATCCGCAACTTTGTTGCGGGTTCGAAACCAAGTAGATTTGGCAAGCAAAGCGTAGCCAAATCGTCACGGGTTGCGCGCAGTGTCGGCAAAGCCGACCGAGCGAATCCTGTGCGCCCCGCGCACGGATCGGTCAGAGCCCGTAAGAGCGCATGCCCAATACGCAGATGAACAATTAGCAACCGCGCAAAAACGGATATTTTTAATAGAGTTTTTGCCCTGCGGTTGGTTATTGTTTATCAAGGTCTCGTGCGCATTCCAGAGAGCAAAAAAAATTAAATTTTCATGAGTTCGAAAGTTAAAATTTCGATTTTTTGTCTTTTGAAACACGCTTTCGAACTACTTATAAATCACTAAAAACATTCGAACCAACAATAAGCTTATAAAACTAATCAAAATTTGCTCTAGGTATCATTTTCATTCGATGTGGTTGTGGTGTGTGGGCGAAAAGAAGTTGTTTTCTCAAATATATCATGATAAAATTACGCATGGTAAAGAAAGGATATTCTTATGGATAACAATTTGCGTAAACGTGCCAGCCAAAGTTTTGAAAAATATTTAAGTAATTTTTTGACTAAAGGGGAGACCGTAGGTTTGCCTGGAGAAAGATTAAACGATGCCGAATGGAAACAATTAAACACAGAGTTATCTTCCCAAGGTGTTGTATTGATACCCGGTACAGATAAAGGTGTGTTATACTATTGGTTTGCAAAATTAGGTTCTGTTAATGATTTACGTAAGCGTGCTAGTAAAAATTTTGAAAAATATTTAAATAATTTTTTGGCCACTGGCGAAACAACAGGTTTGCCTGACTCGCGATTGACAAAAGAAGAATGGGCACAGTTGAATAAATCTTTAATTGAAATTGGTGTTCAGCTGGTCCCTTATATGCAAAATGGATCTATGTACTATTGGTTCACAAAAGCCAGCAGACCTATGGATAAAATAAGTGTTTTTGCAAATGGGCGAGAAAAACTGGAAAACAAATTAATTGAAATTATCCAACAAAACTATCCAAATTTATCAACGGTAACGATATTGAATATCCTTCGGTCTGAAAGCCCGACTGATGAGGATATGATATACAGGATGTTGCGTTACAAGCAAGATGGAGAATATACAGATGTCTCGCAAAAAGAATTTGAAGAGGCCTTTGATTATGCTTTAGCATCGTGTTCTAAACAATGGCCACAAGGTAGACATATAAACATGCATGGAATGCAAAATTGGACTTGGTTCCGATCTTGTGGCGGTAATACAGAAACCCCTGTTATTGATTCTGGTAATCCGAATGGTTTTCATATCAGTCTGAATGTTCGTGTCACAAAAGATTTAATTAAAGTTTTAGATGACTTTTTGATTAAAGATGGGGGAAGATATATTAATTCTTACAAATTTCCCAAAACGAATTTTTACGATGAAATATTATCGCGACATGACCCTGTAACTATTTATACAAATGCTAGAAATCCAAACTTAGAAAAACAAATCGCTACCGCAATTCAACCATTTGTGCGTTCAAACGATGGATTGGTTGGAGATATGTTAGGCAAAGGAATTTCCATCAGTCCAGAAACATCGAATGCGAATGGTGGAATCTCTGTCGGAACAGCTGTTTCAAAAGATATCGCAAGTATTATTAAGGAATATGGTGGTAATGCATTTTAAATGCTTCATTTGAAATACATGTGCCATCTCAACTCGCGTTTTGCACACACACCTCAACCAGAATAAACAAAAACACCCTTTTTGGTGTTTTTATTTATTCCTGGGCGCACGGATCGGCGCAAGCCCGTCGGGCGCAGCACCAATACGAGAATACACAATTAGAAAAATCTTAAAAAATCGACCCGCGGAGATTTTTTTGATTTTTGTTATTGTGTATCGAGGCACCCGTGCGCATTCCAGAGAGTAAAATAAACATAGAAACTCACACATCTCATGTTATAATTACCTCATGAAACTGACAAATTTAGAAATTTTAACATATTTATCACAAAGACCTATTGGCAAAGGAACAGAGGCCATCACGTATGATGCAGGCAAATATGTTCTGCGTATGCCAAAACACATAAAAAATGATGCACTATTTAGAAACAAATTGGCAAGCAATGTTTACAAAACAAAAAAAGCACAAAATGTTCACGGGCGCAGGAATTTTGGTCAAGCTATATACAATTTAATTGACGAATCTAAATCAACAATTGTTTTATCGGTATGCAAAAAGGCTGACGGTTTTCCAACAAATGATTTAGTTGAACCACCTTTAACCCCAAGACAAATTTTGACTGCACAACAAAAAGCCATAACAAAAATGAAAATTATCGCGTCTATGCCACAAAAATCATTTAAAAAACTAATAGAAGATTTGAATCATTTGGCAAACACAGATTTCACCATAGACCCAAGCGAAGGAAATTTATTACTAAATCCAAAATCCAAAAAATTTTACATAATTGATTTGCGACCTATTAAAAAAATCAGAAATATTGGTGATTTGATTTTATTATTATTGACTGATATTCCAGATATGCCGGCCAATCCTGAATATTATGATTTAGAATTAAAAATTATTACAAAACTAATAAATGCAGCAAAATCATACGGATTAAAACATCCCGAACAATTAAAAATAAAACCAAGGGCACTGGAAGTTATAAAATCACCCCAAACCCAGAATCTGTATAAAAACAACTATGGCAATATCAAAATAAAACAACCACGTATTTCACCCACCGTCCGCAATCAAAAATAAATATCAATCGGCACTTGGTGGCCCTTGCAGAAATCCATAAAGAAATTTACGAATGCGCCGACCTTTGGTGATTCCGCGATTTCCGTGCGACAAATACACTGCGTTTCCATTTCATATTCAAAATTTAATTTATCCAAACAAACAAGATTTTCATTACTTTCTTGGAACCACGACGGAAAAACCGTGATACCGTCACCATCACTAACCAACCGGTATATCAACGCCAACGAATCGGATGTAGTATTCAAATGTTTCGCGCGTTTTATAATACTTTGATATTCCGGCAAATTCATATACCGATAAACCATGCACAAATCATGATTTTCCAACAAATCATTTATATTTTTCGGAACGCCACGCAATTCAAGATATTTTTTACTGGCATAAAACTTCAAGTGCGTTTTAAACTTAAACAAAACCGTTCCATGAATATTCGGATGCAATTTCGGTTTAATAATTAAAATATCCATTGTGGATATATCAGGTTCTTTGCGCATGAACAATTCCAAACGAATCTTTGGATATTTCGCATAGAATTCGGACAAATCTTTCATAATATAACTGCCAATCAGACCTTCTTCGGTCCATATAGACATAGACCCAGACAGCGCATCCATATCGACAAAATTTTCGGAAATTTTACCAAGCATTTCTTCTATCGCACATATATCATTATATATAAGTTGCGCAGAATTCGTTGGTAAACTGCCACTCGCGCCCCTGTTGATAAGTTTAGTATGAAACCTATGTTCTAAATTCCTAATCATTTGCGACAGATTAGAATTTTTGATACCGTTTTCACCCGCGGCGATTTGAATACTGCCCTTATCAACAACCTCTTTTAGTGCCAATAATTCTTTCAATAAAATTATTTTTGTTTTTAGTGTTGACATGCAATGTATCCTACACGACCAAATACCTTTGTAAACAAAAATATTTTATTCACCGATACATTTTATAAAATCCGCGATAGTTTTTCCGGTGGAATTTAATATCTTGGCAATACTGTTTGTCGAAGGCCACCGTGGTTGACCATATTTCGACCAACGTTTGCTCTTGTTAAACGTGGTTGCATCTAATCCTGAAAATCTCGCCAATCCTGAACAGGACATGTTATGCTGAAAAGCGAAATTATCAATTGCTTGCCATATATCTTGATGAGTCATGGTAATCTCCTTTTGTTTGTTAACCATGTCCACATTATATTCATTCCCAGGAAAATTTAGGTTATCCTATTTTTATGCATCGGATAACCCAAAAGGGACACACAGATACAAAAAGTTTTATATAAACGCCCTAAAAACAAACAGATACATGGGACACAAGCATATTTTTTCATTATGCCTAAAATCACAACACACAAAACACGCCGCATCCGTTGATTTTCCTAAGGTTTTTTGTCTTTTTTACATAACAAAAAATTTTTACCCTAGGAAAAAATATCGCCCGTAAAAAAATCATATTTTTTATATAAAAAATACCCATCACCGAATCGGTTTTATCAAAATCACTTGCGATTTTATGCACCGAATCGTAAAATTATCACAAAGATTACGGGGGCAAAAAAATGCGAAATACAGACAACATAATTGCGAACGAATCCGTGCGCCCCGCGCCTCTTCCATAGAAAAAACATTATACCCGCCGAACGGCGGGTACAAAAATATTAAAACGTACATTTTAGACCAATCGACCAATCCAACATCCCTTTTATAAGATCTTGTTCGTCAGAATTTATAATGACATATCGAACCAGTGTACGTGCTGCGAAATTATCAGTGAATGCATATTGGCCCCCGATTCCCAAACGAAAACCAAAATGTTTCTCATTTCCACTATCACTATATTTATACAAATAATCCTCATAATTTACTTTTAATTTAAAATTATAGTATCCACCCCCAATAGAACCCAACATAGAAAAATCGCTATCAGAAATTTGTAAACTTCCAATAACATCCGCGCCAATTCCAAAAGAAGAACCATTGTTTTTCATTGTTGCAACTACTGTTGCATAATTATCATAAAAAGACACCTCGGCTGTTGATGCCGTATAATTCAAAAACAACTCTGCACCCAAATATTTATTAAACTGTGCACCAATATTAGCAGTAAAACCAACCGTATTAGGGTTAATTAAATCATCGGTTCCAAAATCATATCCCGAAATATAACTAGCTAAATCCCCAAGTTCATCATTTAAATTTGCATGCGCATATGTAAAATTTAAACCAATATATGGTCTAATATTCGAACCTGCTTTCGCAGATTCACACATAACAACAGCAGAAACACAACCTATTACTGAAAACAAAGTATTATTTTTCATAACATTCTCCTTTTAATGTTTTATATTTATTACATAAAACCGCCAATAAATTGACGGTTGGGGAGTTAGAAAATCACTTCATTATTGATTCTGTGGCCTTCATATATACACCAACAGCTCCCCAACCATTCTGGCTGGGGGCAAACGATGCAAAAAGCACCGAAAATAAACAATTACGATGCTTTCGCACCGAATGAAGTGGGCTTTCTACAACCCCAAACCCGATTTGCATCGGATTCAAGAAAATTATACAATATAAAACAACCGATATCAACTAAATACATCCGAAAACAACGCACCACTCATAATATTTCGTAAAAAATACCCATCACCGAATCGGTTTTATCAAAATCACTTGCGATTTTATGCACCGAATCGTAAAATTATCACAAAGATTACGGGGGCAAAAAATGCAAAATACAGACAACATAATTGCGAATGAAAAAATCGATGCACGCAAACTTGCGCACGCAAAAAAAATCATCACTGAATTATACGACGAATTGCCGAACTATATCGCACGCGGACATGGGCCGTTCTTAGCCGCGATTTATGACGCGGACGGCAATCAAATCGCACGCGCCGCAAACAGCGTGGTTTCCATGAATTGCAGTCACAACCACGCCGAAATGAACGCCATACGCGACGCCGAAGAATTACTGCACACATACGATTTATCGGGACACAACCTGTCGCTGTATGTGACGGCTGAACCGTGCATCATGTGTTTGGGCGGAATAATGTGGTCCGGAATTCGGCATGTATTTTTCGGCGTTCCGTCCAGGGCCGTCGAATCAATAACCGGATTCGACGAAGGTTTCAAACCGGATTGGCTGGACGAATTCAAACGCCGGAATATCACCGTATACGGCAATATCGAACCCGAACATGGCGAATCAGTCCTGCGCGATTACATGAACCAAAACCGAATCGTTTACAAACCGAAAAGGGATTGACTTTACCCCACCAACCCATACGACATTTCTATCAATTTTTTGACATTGGTCGCCGGCACGGTTCCGTCCAACATGACCGTCACCCAATTATCTTTATTCATATGATATGCCGGCAAAATTCCCGGCACACCCAAAAAGAATTCCACATTATCGGTTTTAACATTTATCACATCAACCGCGCCATCGCCCGAAAGTCGAAGTTTCCCGCGCGGAATTTTCATAATTATCGCGAACCATTTTCTATTATCGCCGCGCCGAAACACACAAAAATCCGGATACCGCCGCCAAAGGTATTCCGGATTTACATTATATTTTTTATTTATAAAATTTATGATATCTTTCCTCATAAAAAATATCAAAAAATCACACCAGAAATTTTAGATTTTTGCTCTTCTCGTTTGTTGCGATTTCATCTTGGCCACTTCATAACCCTTTGTGGCAAAGAAAGCCGCCTCTGCCGCATTCATATTTGTACCACCATTATTACGCAACACTTCCCATGCCTTTATACGCGCATGCTTTACCATTAAATCATCTATAATTTTTCCTTGTTTAGAATACCTATAGCTCAATACAAATTTGATCTCTGCTACATTTGTACCATTCACCACAGAATTCCTAGAATCAACAATATTGGTTACGCCCAAATCTATGAAAGATTGGGTCAAACTTTTAATATCATCGCCCGATTTCGGTTTAAAATAAACATTCATATAGTTAGCACCGTCTTCGAAACGATCTATCTTGTTCACAAATTTTAAAATATCTTGATCGGTCATAAAAAACTCCTTTATTTTAAGCAAACAATAACACAAGCACACAATATTGTCAACTTTTACAATAAATGGCTATTTTTTCCGCGGCGCAACACACTCGCCCTCACCTTCTTTTGGACAGCATGCAAAATTCATCTGTGAAACTTCTTTAAATTTCTCGCCATCACAACATCCATACCGATTCGGTTTATCGCCATTATCACACAAACCATTGGCACGATTTTCTTCTATCTGTGCCAAACTTACCGTATCTGTTATAACAACCTCTTTTACTATTTCTTTTGTTTTTTCCGGCGCAACCGATTCTTCGGGCGCCTGTACTTCCTGGGCTTCAAGTTCAACAACTGGATTCACATTCCGATAGTTATGCACCGGACGACGCGCGGCACGCGGTGCACATTGGTCACGCTGGCGCAAAAGCATATATTCCAAATCAGCCCGTAAATCCGGATAAGACTTCACATCCGTGCGCAATTCATCAACACGCGCATTTATTTCATCACAAGACATCCTATTTACAACCGCACGCGGCGCCGGAACCTCTGTAATCGCAAGATTCTGTATATCGTCATCCACTTCTTCAACAATATCTTCTGCACCAATCAACTCACCATCTATCAAATCCTCAACATCATCAAACACTTCATAGTCTTCGTAATCATTATATTGTGTTTCTTGATAAGAATCGTCTTCGGCGCGCACACTTGGTGTCGCCATCAAAACGACACCAATTGCAATAACCGGAATTATTTTTATATTCATCAAAATTCCTTTTTATTCTTCAATAACCTTTTGCAATTCCATGATAAAATCAATCCCCGGATCCAACATTTTTTCAACTTTATTAAGGTACCGACGCGCCTCGCTCTGCATCTGTAATTTCTTATATGTATTTATTGTTGAACGTACCTCACGCGGGTTCACATCACTTGCATTTATACGCACACCATCCGCAATTTGCAATTCGTCCAACGCATTTTTACGATAACGTTCAATATTTTCCGGGCATCCATCTTCGGCAAGTTTTGAATAAACTTCGGCATTATTCAAATGGCATTCCGAAACATATTGATTTGTATCGCACCCCGAAATAATACGCCGACTTAACGCACTTTCAATTTCACGACACGGTCTTTCAATCGATTCGTTATTCTTTTTTTCAATTACCGTAAGTGCATCCATATATATCCGCTCGTTCGCCGCCATTTCTGAAAAATAATCACGATTTTCCAAACAGCCCGTATTGAACAAACGTTTATAAACCAACATATTGTTTTGATGGGCGGTAAATGCCCCCGGAAGCGTATCATCTATGTTCCGTGCAAGACGCGTTTTCAAAACCTTTTCATTTATTTCACATGCTTTTTGCGGTTCCGGGTCCGGCAAAACGACGACTGCTTCTGACTCTTTGGTTTCGGTCTTTACGGCAGAATCCGGCGTATTGGTCAATTTATGTCCCAACGGATAAAGCCCCGTCATAACCCCGCAACCAAATATACCAAACAATAACACCCACGCCCAAAACTTTTGCCTGCGCGAACAGATATAGCAATTCTCACAATTTGTATTTTTGATGTCTTTCATTTTCCTCTCTCCTTTTTTTAAGTTTATTGTTTATTTAACTGTTCCATTTTTGATTGTTATGCGCCGGTCCGCACGATTGGCCAATGACATATCATGCGTAACGAATAACATCGCCATTTTGTTTTTTCGAACCAAAGAAAGCAACAGTTCAAAAACAGCAATCGCATGATTTGGATCCAAACTGCCCGTTGGTTCATCCGCCAATAAAATATCAGGATTGTTGGCCAGCGCACGCGCCACCGCGGTCCGTTGCTGCTCCCCACCCGACATTTGCCCCGGCAAGTGTGACGCACGATGTGCAACATTTGCCGCCTTTAACAAAGACTTCGCGCGTGCCATTGCAACATCTGTATCAACCCCATTAGCAAGCATCGGTAACATAACATTTTCCAATGCCGTAAAATCAGACAATAAATTATGCCGCTGATACACAAACCCCATTTTCCGCCGGCGCATCATCGTCCGCATTTCATCATTCATTTTATGCACCGGGGTACCCGACACAATAATGCTACCCCCCGACGGTTTATCCAATAATCCAACACATTGCAACAGTGTTGATTTACCCGACCCCGACGGTCCAACCAGCGCGACAATTTCACCACGGTGCAAATCAAAACCACCGCCGGTTAGAATATGTAACGGTTGCCCACCTTCGATAAAGGTCTTTTTTATATCACGCACAGAAAGGACGACTTCGCCCTTTTTCACACGTGATAAAGAATTCAATATCGACGCCATTATTTCTCTCTACTCGTTCCGCAAAACCTCTACCGGGTCCGTGTTTGCCGCTTTCCATGCCGGATAAATTGTGGCCAAGAACGCCAGTGCAATTGCAATCAGCGCGATCCCCAGCACACTTGCAAATTCCACACGCGACGGCAATTCCGACAAATAATACAACTCTGCCGGAAAAAGGTCACGCCCCGTTGCCCATTGAAAGAATCGCCGTATCGGTTCGATATAGATTGCAACCACCACACCAAGTATCGTTCCAAACACTGCACCAACCACGCCGATACTGGTTCCCGACAATATAAATATGCGCATCATCGAACGACGCGAAACCCCAAATGTCCGTAACACCGCGATATCTTTGGACTTATCCTTTACCAACATTACCAACGACGAAACTATATTAAACGCTGCGACGATAACAATCAACATCAAAATTAAAAACATTACATTTGATTCGACTTGCAATGCACCAACAAAGCCCCGATTCAAATCACGCCAATCACGCACAATATAACCATCAGGCAAAACATCAATCAACACATCCCGCACCGCGTCCGTATCATCAGGATTATGCAAGAACAAATCAATATGCGTCACCGCATCGCCCAGGTTCAAATATTTTTGCGCTGTTGTAAGTGGCATAAATATATATCCCGAATCGTATTCATACATTCCCATAAAGAAAGATGTTTGCACCGGATACGACATAATACGCGGCATTGTTCCAAAAGGTGTTGGCGTCGCATTATCGGCGGATACCAGTGAAACACTTTCGCCCATATGCACACCTAAATTCCGCGAAAGCGTTGACCCAATTATCAATTCGCCGTCGCGAATATCCGCCAAATCACGACCGTACATGCGCACACCACTTTTGGTTTTCGTCATTAAATCATCCATACGAATTCCACGTACCATCGCACCTGAATTTTTTCCATTTGCGGTAACCATAACCTGGCCTTCGGCGATTGGAATAACCGCGGAAACCGCACGCGCAACCGTTTTATTTTCCATCATTTTTTCGGCCAAGAAATCATAGTCCGCAATCGCGCCATCTTGGTGATACACAACGACATGCCCGTTCATACCAACAATCCGTGCAAGCAATGTATCATGAAACCCACCCATCACCGACATAACAACAATCAGCGTCGCAACACCCAACATAATCCCCAAAAACGACACCCACGACACAACAGAACCAAACCCACGCCGCCGCGCCGCCAAATACCTAAATGCAATTTTTCGCTCTAATTTCGTAAACATATTTTATTCCTTTAACCAATCACGCAATGCATCACCGACCAATGGCGCATCATCCGAAACATCCGCTGGATTCACAATTGAAACGATTCGTGGCGACATGAACACAACCAACTCGGCGAACGGACTTATCAATGTTTCCGGTGTAGTCACAAATGAATGTGTTGGAATACCAACAATCACATAATTATCCCCGACACTGGACGGAATTGTAAACGACGAAAGTTCACCATTACTGGTCCGCAAAACAATTTTCGCATCAATTTTATCTTTGCCACCAAAATCACCATACTTTGCGGTTGCACCAACAATCAAATCTGTTTCTAACCTCTCTTCTTTGCCACATTGCCCAATATCAAAACGCGATTGCCATCCATCAGGTACAACAAAATGCCCTTGGGATATCAAAACAACATTTGCCTGTTGCGACAAAAATTCTTGCAATGTTTTCGTATTCACCTCTGGTCCCACAACCAATGCGCGCCCAACAACACCCGGTATCGACATTTTTATATTTTTTTCACCAAATGCCGGCAACATATTCATCCACACAATCGGATTATCGGTCCGCGGATAAACGCGATACACATCCATATCCCACGCCATCACATATTTTTTTGACGCAATATCGGCAAGAATTCTTGCAACCTCACGCTCTGTTTGATAATTACCTTCGAATACCAGCGTATTATCCGCCCAATCAACAATCACATTTCGTACATCGGCACCATGCATCGCATCCAAAATCGCCATAACAATATCTTCGTTCTTTGGCATTTTAATTAGCCATTTTCCACGATTGAACAATTTCAATTCACCCAATTTTTCATCGTATGAATAATATGCACGCCCAAGGTGAGTAATCAAATCAACCGCATCCGCAAGATTTCCACCAACAATCGACCCGGATATCCTTTCAAAATTCTGCTCTTGCTCTATGACCGCAATATCTGTTCCCGAAAGCAATTTATCCAACACATCACGAACACCCTGCTTTCTAAAATCATAATCTGACACAGTCAAATCAGGCAAAGGATCACCAACATTCAAACGAACAATTTCAATTTTTTCATCCGGCACAATTGACATAACCGATTGTGAATCCCAACCCACCGTGCAACGCCGTGGCAACTCAATTGAAAAACGCCGCGCCGTATCGGTGGTCAATGCCGCTTTTTTCGGAAAAATTGGCACCGAATTACCATCTATGACCAAATTATCAACAACCTGAACGGTCGTATATTCAACATTTTCTACATCATACGGATCCCGAACCTCCATACACCCGGCAAAGGCAATTCCGACAAACATTAACATAAAGCATTTCAAATTTTTCATACTGCATCCTTTATATATTCATCACCCGTTCAAATTCTTCCAACGACATTTCGTATATTGGTTTTTGCGAAGTCGTCACCCATTCTTTAACACCGGCCAATTGTTTTTTAAACATATCTATAACCGACACCACATCCGGCGCCACATCTTTTTTTGATTTTAATAAACGTTCACCATATTCCACAACAAATTCCAAAACATCGGCGGCAAAGAATCGTCCAACATATTTTTCCATTGGAATTCCGCCTTTGCTTACACATATCGCCGACATGGTCTTTGCCATTTGATTATAGAAATTTGCTAACTTTACAAAGTTTTGAACGGTAACCGCCATCTCTTTTCTCCCGATGTATTTTTATACATTATAAAAACTATTGCCACAAAAACGCAATTAAATTATAATAGGAAAGATGAAAATATTAAAAGTATTTTTATTACTTGGTTTATGCGCCTGTGCATCCCCAAATGGGGGCAGTATTGATGACGCCACAATCCTGAATTGGGAAAATGAATCGGTCACAATGGAACAATTTGTTCGTGATCATAAATCATGCCTTGGGATAACAAAACCGTCATATCTGCCACGATCCCGTCTTGCAAAGCTTTTATCACCGAATCAGACCGTACGTATGCCGGATTGGGACGGACTTTGGGTAACATTTCAATCAAATGAATATCGGGATGTCGGTCAACGCGCCCTGTTATCGGTGCCACGAAACACCACATCACGTTCCGTTGGTTCGTACCGTAAATGCATGTTCAAACGCGGTTATTTACTTCGTGCAACATAAAGAAAATGGTCATCGGGGGAATTCTGGAATAATTGCGTAATTACAAACGGATTCCAGATACCACCAACCACTAACACTAACCACTAACACTTTTCACTAAAATATGTTATAATATCCACCATGAAACGAAATCTTTGGTTTTGGCTGTATTTTATTGCCGCTATTTTGCTTAGCATTTATTTTGCAACCCGCATAATTATGGCATACATAGGTTATGGTCCCACCGCAACGATTCGCCATATATCTATATCCACGGATACAAAAGATAAAAATCTTTCATCCATTGAAAATGCCCTGGGGATTATTGCGGGAACCCACACATACGCGAAAAAACTTGAACTTTTAAACGACCGCCTTAAGCAAAAAATACCTAATATCAAAGAATCTTCGGTTCGACGACTATCGAACGGTAATCTATCTATCAAAGTAAATTTTTACAAAGCGGTCGCGGAAATAACGGACGGTACCTATTATTATCCGCTTTCTGCCGAAGGCAAACGCATAGAAACACCGTCTGAAACACGTGGCGCGAGCACAGTTGTTTTTCGTGGCGACGTTCCAAATGACATTGGCGAAATAACCAAGGCGGCACACAACCTTATCCATGACCTAAATTACCTTGAATGGGTTGATAAACGGCGGTGGAATTTAATAACACTTGGCGGAATTACAATTATGTTACCGGAAAACGACCCGGTTGCCGCAATCGGAAATATCGTTACATTGGATAAAAAACACAACATATTATCCAAAGATTTAAAAGTAATAGATATGCGCGATGACACAAGAATTTTGGTAAAATAAAAATGCGAATGATTGATTCTTGTTTTTTATGTCTTGATATCGGTACATGCGGGGTCCGTGGAATTGCGCACCGCATAAAAAACGCAATGATTGACCAATCGGCATATTATTCTGTCGATGATTTTGACACCGTATCAGCATTAAAATCTGTTGCGGACGAACTTGAACAACAAATGGGAACCTATTTTGATACCGCGTATATAACCGGGAATTTTGGCACGGCATTTTTTACTATATCAACCAAAGAAACAAAATGGAACAACGAACATAAAATCAACACATCTGACTTAAAATCACAAATTGCGCAAATTGATGCACCCGACGGTTTTTATCCAATGCACATTATACCTTTGCGTTACGATACGGGCAAAACGCGTAATATGCTGACACCGATTGGGCAAAGTGACACACAATTAACATCTACAATTTCTGCGTTGTTTTTTGAAGATGAACGCATGCAAAGATTACTCCGTCTTTTACGACAATCTCACATACAACCATCCGGTTTTTATACATCGCAATTTATTAACGCCAATGTTTTACGCCACAAAAAAACAAATGTAATGTTCATTGATTTTGGCGCCGAACACACAACCGCGTCCATTTGGACGGACCGTGGCCCGGTGTGGTATGACGGGCATTTTATTGGCGGCACTGATTTAACATCAGAAATATCAACAAAACTTGATATACCATTTGCCGAAGCCGAAAGAATAAAACGCAATGTTGCAAACCTTTATTCGAATGAAATGGCACGTTTCAGCCCGGCCGATAGCGCATACGCATTTTCTTGTGCCGATGTGAACGAAATTGTTGTTCCTTTTTTCTATAATCTTGTTGAACAAATGAAAAACGATTCGGCAAGGTACATTGAAAAATATCAACCATCTGAGATAATAATAACCGGCGGCGGCGCAGGGTTAAACGGAATTGTTGAATTACTTTCACAAACATTTGAAATTCCAATAACCCAAACAGGTCCCGATACAAATGTTCGTGCACTTGCAAAATACATATGGGAATCGGCACGCCCATACCGGCGCGCATATATCGCACGCCTTAGACGATGGCAACGGATCACAAACAAAATTTTTGGCGTTTTAAATCATCGCAAACCAAAACAAAAAAAACGCCAAACAATCGTTCCAATTATGCCAAGCACACTATGCTTTAACATGTCGCGACCGGAAACATACACCATGTTTCGTGCGGGTGGAATATCGGCAATACATGTTGATATTATGGACGGATTATATGTCGATAAAATCACAGGTGGCATCGAAGAATTACGAAAAATTCGTGCAAATTGGGCGGGACATTTGCATGTACACCTTATGACCGATGCGCCATCGGCATGGGCCACCGATGCAATTAACGCGGGCGCAGATACGGTAATACTTTCAACAAACACCGTCGGATTGCGACGCGCAATTCAAATTGTAAAACATGCCGGCAAACGCGTCGGAATCGCATTAAATCCTGAATCTTCGGTATCTTTGTTAAAAACAATTTTGCGCGACATCGATGAAATTATGGTCATGGGCGTATCGCCTGGCGCCGCGGGTCAAAAGTTTAATATGAACGTGTTAAATAAAATATCGGTCCTTGCGGGAACACGCAAAAAGTATGGACTTAAATTTGTAATATCGGTCGACGGCGGAATTAACAATGAAACTGCGCGCCTTTGCTGGGGCGCCGGTGCAGATGCACTGGTCAGTGGTTCATACCTTGCACATGCACCCGACTTTCCACTGGCGGTCATATCATTATTGCCATCGGCAAAAAGTATTTAACACGCAACTTCTATTTTTCGACCATCTTGAAATTCAGTTATATATATATGAACGGTATCCGGTGGTAAAAAATCTTTCGCAATATCGGGCCATTCAATAAGGGTGATATCATTTTGTATTGCATACAAAAGTCCAATTTCCACCAATTCTGAAACATCCGAAACACGATACAAATCAAAGTGCGACAATCTATCCTTGCCATTTTCATACGATTGAACAATTGTAAATGTTGGACTTGGCACCACGGTATCCGCACCACAAAGCGTTTGAATTATTGTTCGCGCAATTTCTGATTTTCCAACACCCAAATCACCATGCAACGCAATCGTCATCGGCGCGTGCAAATTTTTTGCAAAATTCGCCGCCCAATCACGCGTTTCGTTTATATTTTTTGTAATGTATGTTTTCATCTGTTACTCCAACAATAATAAGTCATCTTCCATTTTTCGCACCGCGTCACGAATTTCAGCCGCCGTTTCAAAGTCCAAATTTTCCGCCGCATCACGCATTTTTTTATTCAATTTCTTTATTTCTTTACGCAAAGTTTCGGCATCAAATACACCGTCCCTGGTATAAACGAAACGACGCTTTTTATCGGTCTTTTCTTTGACATCGGCGACCTCATCAAACACCGCCTTTGACACAGTTTTGGGTACAATTCCATGTTGTAAATTGTACGCCATTTGTTTTTCACGACGCCTATTTGTTTCATCCAACGCCGCACGCATAGAATCGGTTATAACATCGGCATACAGTATCACACGTCCATTTGCATTCCGTGCCGCACGCCCTATGGTTTGAATAAGCGACCGCGCAGAACGCAGAAAACCTTCTTTATCTGCATCCATAATTGCAACCAATTCACATTCAGGCACATCCAAACCTTCACGCAATAAATTTATTCCAACCAAAACATCAAACTTTCCCATACGCAAATCACGCAGCAATTCTATGCGTTCCAATGTTTCAATATCACTGTGCAGGTACCGCGCCCTAACCCCATTTTCAACAAAATAATCCGTCAATTGTTCCGCCATTTTTTTCGTAAGCGTTGTTACCAACACACGCCCTTTTACCGATTTTACTTCGTCCAACAAATCATCAACCTGATTTTTTATCGGCCGAACA
Source organism: Candidatus Enterousia sp. (assembly GCA_045646605.1). Classification (GTDB taxonomy): domain Bacteria; phylum Pseudomonadota; class Alphaproteobacteria; order Rs-D84; family Rs-D84; genus Enterousia. The sequence goes on along the minus strand of JAZRLA010000008.1, from coordinate 126,315 downwards.
ATACATTCCGGGTCAAGCAAACCTGTTGGTCGTATCACCTGCTCTGCTACGATTCCACCAGATTCTTTCATTTCCCATTCGGCGGGTGTTGCCGAAACAAAAATCGTCTGCGGACGCATCGAATTCCACTCATCAAAAGTCAGTGGACGATTATCAACACATGACGGCAAACGAAAACCATATTGTGCCAATGTTTCTTTACGCGCCCTATCACCCCGCGACATTGCGGCAATTTGCGGAACGGTTACATGGCTTTCATCAATAAACAGAATTGCATCACGTGGTAAATATTCAAACAATGTCGGTGGCGGTTGCCCCGGCGCGCGCCCAGATAAATACCGCGAATAGTTTTCAATTCCGCGACATGTTCCGGTCGATTCCATCATTTCTATATCCATATTTACACGCTCTCGCAAACGTTGCTCTTCTATATACTTCATATTATCGTGAAAGTATTTCAATCGTTCATTCAAATCCGCCCTGATATTACCAATTGCCTGCAAAATAGACGGCATCGGTGTTGCATAGTGCGTATTTGGATAAACCACAATTCTATCAACTTTTCGCAATTTTGCACCGGTCAAAACATCAAATTCCCAAATTTCTTCGATTTCATCACCCCAAAAAGAAACCTTCCAACCAATATCTTGACTATGTGACGGGAATATATCAAGTGTATCACCACGCACACGAAAATTTCCACGTTCAAAAGCAATATCATTTCTTTTATATTGTATATCAACCAATTCCCGCATCACATCGTTTCGCCCTATCATATCACCCACATGCAAAACAAGCTTCATTTCCGAATATTGTTCCGGCGTCCCAAGGCCGTATATTGATGACACCGACGACACAACAATAACATCGCGTTCTTCCAACATTGCACGTGTGGCACTGTGACGCATACGGTCCAATTGGTCGTTTATCGACGCATCTTTATCAATATATGTATCGGTTGTCGGCAAATATGCCTCTGGTTGATAATAGTCATAATACGACACAAAATATTCCACATGATTATGCGGGAAAAAAGATTTCATTTCTGTGAACAACTGCGCCGCAAGAATCTTGTTTGGCGCCATCAACAACGCCGGCCGACCAAGTTCGGCAATAACATTTGCCATTGTAAATGTTTTCCCCGACCCCGTTACCCCTAATAAAACCTGGGACCGGCGACCATCATTAATACCATTCACCAAATCAGAAATGGCCGTTGGTTGATCACCCATCGGTTTATAATTACTTTCAAGATTAAAAATTTTTTTGTTCACAATGCCAAGTATAATAAATTATAATGAAAAAACAAGAGGACCGAGAGAATGCCAACCAAGCCACGATATAAACGCAGAATTTTTTGGACAATTTTAACAATCATCGTCATTATGATGGCGGGATTGCTTGTTGCGCCGTTGTTTATGACGCTAAACAATGTTCGCGGACGACTTGAAACCGCAATCGCCACACAAACAGGTATGGATGTTAAGATAAAAGGCGATGTAACATTTGGGATTGTCGGAAAGACAACAATCCTTGCAAACGATGTCGCAACACCATTTGGTAACATCAGTAAAATTTCGGTACAAATACCATTTCGCGACCTATTTGACATTCAAAACGCGACACTTACCGGAACAATGATGATATCCGGCGCACAAATCAAAATAGATTCGCTTGCGCCATTTATGAAAAACTATAACATCGCGGTCAAAGATTCCGTGATAAACTTTATGGGTAAAAATTATCATATAATAAACGGCATTTTTCACAACGGAACATTTAACGGACTTATTCGTACACGGCAACATAAATACAACATAGAATTTCATGGCGAAAAATTTACCATAACAAATAAAAATGTCGAATTAAAAATTGTTGGCGAACTTTATCCATCGGGTGGCGCATTTGGAACTCTTTCAATCGATACAGATAAAATAAATACGTGGTTTGAATTCCCAGAACCGAAAATAAACAAGCGCGTAAAATTGGTTACAAATTTTGTATGGGACGGTGAATACGGATTCAAATTTGACGATATTGTCGCGAACAATGTCCATGGAAATATCGAACTTGATACAAATGATTGGCGTATAATTGATTTAACATCTAATAATGTAACATTTGATTTTTCATTTTTGGCACGTTCAACAAAACTGTTGCGTAATACAAAGTTAAACATCGATTTCTATGGTGATTTAACATTTGAAAACAAAAAATTCGAACACCTAAAAATAAACGCAATCGGCACCGAAGATTATATTCAAATAGATAAAATTATCGCGGACGATACAACATTTACCGGCGGCATGATTGACGCAAACGGCGCACACGATATAATGATAAGAACAAATCTTGATGGTGTTGATACAGAATGTTTGTTTTCCGGAACCCCAGAAAAATGGCAATGTGAAAAATTCAAATATGGAAATGTTTACGGGTTTATCCGCAACAATCGTAATCACATAACCGCCGAAATAAAATCATCACAACCAATTGATTCACGTGGCCTTTCATCATACATTGCAAAACTTGACGGTCGACCGGCAAATATAAAATTCACATTTGCAAATATTGGCGGCACATTCACATCAAATGGCAAAAGTGCAAAGACAGAATACGAATATATATACAACCAAAGCCTTGGCTCATTAAATCCAAACTTGCGTATATTACCCGAAAAGATGTTAAATGAACCCGGGAACATAGTTTGGAACGGTGACGCAATAACATTTATTCCGAACTCAAACGCATGGTCATTGATTGTTCAAAACAATTCATTTTATCTAACGGGAACAAACATCAAAGATTGGGTTCCAAAATTTGATTTACAATTTTTACGCAGTCTTGATTACATTGCCTCTGGTTCATACAACGAACGCGGTGATATATCAAACCTGACTCTTAAAATTGCCGGTCATGTATTCACTGGCGCGGTTGACGCAAACGGCATAACATTAAAAACAGACACACTTACACTTGATGATTTTCTAAATCATGAATTTTTTGCACATTACGAAGAAATGGAATTTCTAACCAACGCACCAATCGTATCACTTTTCGACATTGGTAAGAATTTATATCTTTCCGCCAAAACACTTGTATATGACAATAATGCATACAAAAATTTTGTATACTCATTAAAATCTGGCACACAAACATTTTCAATTACCGACCGTGCGCGCGGAAACCTGCTTGCCACCGTTATCAAAGAACATTCAAACTACGACATATTTATTCAATTAAACAATTTCATAATCAACGGCCCATTATTAACAAAGAATTTTCCATTGAATATAATGAATACAACCGTAACCGCAGAACTATCCTTAAACACATCCGGCCATATTGCACACGACATTTGGTATAACCTGACGGGTGATGTTGATTTAACATTTGATGGCGGTTACCTTGACGGCATTGGACTGGACGCGTTCTATATCGCATACGACGATTTAACAAGGTTGAATGTCGAAGACCGCCTTATGACGGCATTGGAATCCGGCGTTACAAAAATCAAGAATATACGCATAATCGGGCAATATGACCATGGCACGTTTGAAACCACAGTGCCAATGGAAATATCAATGCGCCACGCAGACGCGGTTGGAAAAATGAATGTAACAAACGGCGCAATGACAACACAGTTAAATATACTTTTGCGTGGCACCGCGCCCGACCCAATAACCGTATCGATGACGGTTGCACCAAATGGTCGCCGCGGATATTCAATGGGCGAAATCATACGATTTTTCGACCCGGCATATATGCGCGAATTTATTAAAACCCACGACAAGTTTTAAACAGAAAAAATCGCCCGCAACCGCGGGCGTTTATAAAATTATTTTGCCGTGTATATTCTCTCGTTTTTCTTTTTCAATAATTTTTCTATTGTGACCGGCACTTTGCCCGCACCATTTATCGGCCAAATTTGATTAAGATCCGGACCAACAACAATATCACTATCGTTCAACGGCCGGACCCACGCGTTATATAAATTATATTCTTCTACAAATACCGGCAACGCTTTTTGCTCGACCGACATTTTTTCGGGAAAAACAACTCTATCAAAATAAAAAGGAACCCGCAAAGAATCCCGGATATCGGACGGATATATCAAACATCCATCTGTTGAAAGAATAAAATTGCACCCCCTGTCCCAAAACCTAAAACTCAACAAATTATCTCTATCTGTTATAAACACATAGCGTGACAAACTGATATCATACATTTTTTTATCGACATTATTTTTGGCATCTTTGCAAATATATGTACACCAATTTTTAACCTGTTGCACCAAATCATCGGTTTTCCCCGATGCAAAACTTTCCTTGCGTTCGGATCGCCTAAATTCCATGCCGCCTTCGGTTTTATGCCACCAATAGAATAAATCTGTATTTAAACTAAAATTAACATTTTTTTCCAATCTCATTTTTTTACCTTTTGTCTACCCATATTCCGCCACAGAACATACTACAAAACCAAAGGATTTCAACAAAAAATCGCCCGCATCTGCGGGCGACAAGTTCCCCTCCTGTGGAGGGGTGGCCGAAGGCCGGGGTGGTCTTTTTAATTCTTCTTCCGAACCTGAATATGCACTTCGCGCAATTGCTGTTCGGTCACTTCACGTGGTGCACCCAACATCAGGTCTTGCCCCCGTTGGTTCGTCGGGAACAACACCACTTCACGCAAATTATTTGTCCCCAAAATAATGGAAACCAAACGGTCAATTCCAAACGCGCACCCCCCATGCGGCGGCGCACCATATTGGAACGCGGCATACATTCCACCGAATTTTTCCTTCACAACTTCCGGCCCGTAACCCGCAATAGCAAATGCCTTTACCATCGTTTCCGGATTATAGTTACGCAATCCCCCACTGCAAATTTCGGCACCATTCAAAACCATATCAAACTGATTTGCTTTGATTTTCAACGGGTCACCGTCAAGTTCGCCCTTTGGCAAACTGAATGGATTGTGGCCAAAATCAATTGCGCCCGTTTCTTCGTTCAATTCATACATTGGGAAATCTTCTATCCAACAGAATTTAAATTCGTGCGGATTTATCAATCCCAAATCTTCACCAAGTTTAATACGCAACTTACCCGCCGCCTTGGCCGCCGCATCGGCGGTGTCACACACAAAGAACAGCGACGAATTATCCCCGGCAATTTTGCGCAGTTTCGCAACGCGGTCCGCATCAAGTTTCTTGGCAACCGGCCCTTTGGCTTCGTCCGCAAAGATAATATAGCCAAGCCCCCCAAGGCCCAATTCCTTTACCGCATATTCGCCAAGTTTATCGAACCACGACCGCGGTTTATCGGCGCTGTTCGGTGCCGGAATCGCACGCACCACACTGCCCGCCTCTATTGCGTTCGCAAAGATTCCGAAATCCGAACCACGGAAAATTTCCGTCACATCGGAAATAATAATCGGGTTGCGCAAATCGGGTTTATCCGAACCGTATTTTAACATCGCCTCGTCAAACGGGATATGCGGAATGTTTGGGTCAATAATCGCATCCGGCACAAATGTTTTAATAAGCTCCGGCATAACCTCGTTCCCGACCGCCTGAATATCGCGCAGGTCAACAAACGACATTTCCAAATCCAATTGATAGAATTCCAACAACCGGTCCGCACGCAAATCTTCGTCACGGAAACAAGGCGCAATCTGGAAATACCGGTCAAATCCGGCAATTTGAATCAATTGCTTAAATTGCTGTGGCGCCTGGGGCAATGCATAGAACATACCGTGGTGATTACGACTGGGGACAATATAGTCGCGCGCACCTTCGGGACTGGACACCGTAAGAATCGGCGTTTGGAATTCCGAAAAACCCAAATCCCACATTTTATCACGCAAGAATTTCATAATACGATTGCGCGTCAAAATATTATTGTGCAAACTGTCGCGCCGCAAATCGATATAGCGATACTTTAACCGCAAATCTTCGGACACCGTGTCATCATCACCAAAAACTTGAAAAGGTAACACATCCGCGTTCGTCAAAACTTTCCAAGATTCCACACTTATTTCAATTGCACCCGTTGGGATTTTTTCATTTACCTGTGACGCATCACGCGCAACAACCTTTCCGCTGACTTGCAACACAGATTCCGGCCGCACGCGTTCCAAATCATCATTTCCGCCATCCAGGACAATCTGGGTAATTCCGTAATTATCGCGCAGGTCAATAAACAACAACGACCCATGGTCACGTTTCCGATGAACCCAACCCGACAGTGTCACGGTTTCACCAACATTTTTCGCGGACAATTCCCCGCAAGTATGTGTTCTGTATTTTGATTGAAGTGATAACATATTTTCGCCTTTTTGGTTTATCCCCCGAAGCCGTTATCCATCGCAAACCCAATGCCGACAGACTGGCGAAGGGGGATGGGCGACAAAAAACACATTGAATTTTGGCACCCATTGGTTAAACAAATTTTTCTTTCGGGGCGCATAAAGATTTGGCTATGCGCGGTGCCACCCGAATTTATCACTTTTTTGTTTTTGAATCTGGCTCCGTGGTTGTTGGTCACATCACCGCCAAACGCAAAACAGATGATGTATTTGCGTGCCCATCAGGGTGCCACTCCTTCGCATACCCATTCCGCTTGGGTGGCCCGCCACCCGAAGCGTCATGGACGCGAAGGGTGGTGCCCTAAGCAAGAATCGGACTTGCGACTCGTCCTTACCAAGGACGTGTTTTACCACTAGACTATTAGGGCAATTCGCAAAAATACCCGTTGATTATACGGCCGACCACAAAAAAATCAAGGAAAAACGTTCTCCTCCTGTGGAGGAGTACGACGAAGCCGGGAGGTGGTCTTTCTATCCCGCTACCTTAACCCGCCCGGGAATATCCGCGTCCGGCCTTGGGCTTGGTGGGGCGGCAATTCCACCGAACGGCATTTGCGCGACCAGTGTCCACCCGTCCGGCAATTCAAACATTTCACGCACCATATTATCGATAACCGGATTATAGTGTTGCAAATTCGCACCAACATTCATTCCTGCCAGGCCAACCCAAATTGCAAACTGCAACATTCCGTTCGATTGCATAACCCAATCATGAAAATTTTCGGCATAGCCCGGATATGCGCGCCGCGTTTCTTCGACCGCCGCCGTATCATAAAAATAAAGGACCGTTCCATACGCCGCCGCAAACGAATCGATTTTTTCACGCGAAAATCGTTCACCGGTAAATTTCACCATTTCATCATAAACCGCATTCCAAAATTTTTCATGCTGCGCACCCATTACAACAACCACACGCTGGCTTTTCATATTAAACGCGTCCGGCACATATTGCACCGCCGCACGCACAAAATCGGTCACCGTATTTTCCGCAACCGGCAAAGTTTTATTCAGTGAATACACCGACCGCCGATTTCTAAGCATATTTATAAAGTCCGTCATATTTTCCCCCTTAATGCCCGCAATTTTACCTTATGTTCCGGCGATACGCGATAGGATTCTATGGCCTTTTGAATTGCACGCGCCCGTGTCCATGAATCAAGTTTTTCGAAATACGGATAAACAACATCAAAATGCTTTGCGGCGGCGGTCGCAAAATACCACGCCCGCATCATATTTATATAATATTCGTCTGATTTTATATTTAACACCATATCGGCATATTTTTTATCAAAATTCGCATCCATATAATACCGCATCAAACAGAGCACCGCAAAACGCACCGTATAGACATGTTTTGACCATAACCATTTTTTAATAAATGGCAAAAGTTTATCGGTATTTTTTGCAAAAATTTTCGGTGACATTTGGTCACATGTTGCCCAATTATCAACGTATAGCAAAAATTCGTCCACCGCACGCACCGCCGATTCAAAATCACGAAATTCAGAAATAATAAAGGCATGTAATTGATTTTCTTCAAAAAACTCATGTGGCAATTTATGAATAAAATCTTTGTATACGCCGGATTTAGCCATATTGCGTGCCATCACACGCAATATCGGCGTTCGCACACCAATAAATTTATTTTTATCAACCGTTGGAACAAGTTTCGAATTAAAATCCCTGTATACGGCATCCGCCGCCGCATACAGGGAATCAAGAGCAATGTTTTTATTCCGCATTATTACCAGAAATTTTTCCCAACCATGCTTTTACCGCCTCTACATGGTCTTTTTTCGCATCGGCACTGGTCATTCCCAAACCTTCGGTAACCGTTGCCCCACGCGCAATCCGCCTTATTTCATTAACCGTATTTCCCAAACCAGATTTCCCGTATGTGGCAAATGGAACTATTACCTTGCCATTAAAATCATTATTTTCCAAGAAAGTATAAACAACCATCGGCATTCCACCCCACCATATCGGATACCCAAGGAACACCAGGTCATAATCCGCAACATCTACACCCAAATCTTCATATTCTGGACGTGCATCGCTTTCCTGTTCCCGTTTTGCAACATATGTTTTATCTGTATCTGAATTCGGATACGGTATAACAGAAACGATTCGTGCCACATCGCCACCAACCAAACCATGGATAGTATTCGCAACGCGTTCTGTGTTACCCGATTCTGAAAAATATACAATTAAATTTTCCGCACGCGCCGCACCAAACACAAAAAACAACGCCAAAGCAAAGATTTTCAAGACTTTCATAATTTCTCCTTTCCTTCCTTAGCCCTATGATAGCCAAAAACCATTTCGAAATGCAAGGTGATATTTGACTTTTTTATCTTATAATGTTAGCATCTAATTAGACATCAAATAAAATGCGGGGCAAAATATGATAGCAAACCCAGAAAACGTTATTTCCCTAACCGACTTCAAACGCAACGCGGCGGATGTTGTTCGTCGTATCAGGAACGAAAAATCACCTGCGATTCTGACCGTAAATGGTGCGGCTTCGGTGGTCGTGCTGGATGCCAAAGAATATCAAAAAATCGCCAAAGATGCGGAAATCGGTTCAATGATGCGCGGCATCGAAGATGGTCTGCAAAGCATGTCAAAAAAACGTGGCGTTCCATTAGAAGATGCCTTTGCCATGTTAAAACACGATATGCGCATAGCCACAAAACATTTGGGTTAAAAAATGGCAAAAAAATATTCTGTTATTGTCGAAGAACGCGCATATGACGATTTGCGAAACCTGTTCATCTATATTGCCCGGGATTCACCACTGATTGCGGAACAAATACATAATGAATTGTTGGAACAAATGCGTTCTTTGGAACAATTCCCCGAAAGGCATCAAATAATCATTATCGTCCACGAACATGAAATCCGCCACTTGGTATTCAAACGCGGCTTTCGTATTTTATACACAATAACCGGCAAAGAAGTCCACATTCTGCATTGTTTCCGGTCGGAACAGAACATAGATAATCTATGACTTTTTCCACCTTTTTAAGGTTGGAAAAACTTTTTCACAATACGCCCGCATTTCATCACCGGCCATATGCGCCTGGGCCGCAAAAGACACCATCATTTCGATATATTTTTCCATTGAAACATTATCGACAAATTCACCAGCTTTATAACAATAAACACAATAATCCGAATTTTTTGAACCATCTTTGTTTGTTCCAAACACCGATTCATCATTCATCGGCATAGCACAACTTTGACATATTTTTTGCATGCGCACCTCCATGGGGTTATTATAATTAAAAACAAGAAAAAAGTAACAAAAAACCGAATAAATCGGACGATGGCCCGCCTACGCTAGTGCTTAATTTTGAAAAACAAATAATGTTTGTAAATTAAATGTTTTTCGATAAACGCGCTTGCTACGACGCGACACTGAATTTTCTAAACAAAAAACCGGTCGTTCGACCGGTTTTTTGTTTTATAGAATACTTAACAATTTTTGTATTTCCTTATCTGGGGATAGATTTTCTTGTATATATCCGCCTACATTTTCCAAAAAATTCGTAACAGAATGGAATTTCTGACGTTCTGGTAAATAAATATCTTGGGTTTCATCATAACCTTCCAAAATATTTTTTATATCTTCACCATAGTAATAATGCATATCTCGTGCTGGTTCTGAGAAATGTGCTGCACCAAAATCTATTAAACCAGTAATCTTTTTGTGTTCAGTATCAAACATAAAATTACCAAAATGCATATCAGCATGCACTAAAACCAATTCAACAGGATAATGAGTAGAGAGATATTCATATCTTTCACGAACAGCATTTATTCGTTCAATATCTGATTGGTTGAAACATTGTTTAACTTCGTCAGAAAAGTATTTGTTAAACATAGCGATATTCTGTTTATAATCGCCCACAAATAACATTTTCTTATCGTCATTTATTTTGACAGAATGTAATTCGCGCATAATTTTGCCAATTTGTCGTAAAATATCTATCTGGGTATCTTTATCAAAACTGTTATGTAACTCTTTGGAATAAGTAATCCCTGGCAACAAACTTTCACCAAATATCCAACCACCATTGTTTATTTTACCGTCATACAGAATTTTAGGGATATTAAATGACATATTATGTTTTATCAGTTTCAAAAGATATATTTCGTGTTCTGTATCTTTAAGGGCTTTTTCACTTGTACCTGTAATTTTGAAAACAATATTTTTATTAACTAAACAAGTTGCAGCCAAATTACCTTTTCCCAGAATAGAAAAATCTTGAATATTTAATTCAGGAAATGTTTCTTTGATAATTGCTAAATAATCATTCATATTCAAACCCATTAGAATTTCTTTGACATATAGATAATAACGTCGTCGTCATATTTTATATCCGTGTAATTTTCTAAATGTTCGTCATTTCTCCACAAACCAGTACCGTCTGGGACAAATCCGTGTTTAACATACATTCTGAATGCAGAACCGTAATTACTATTTACACCAACACCTAAATAAACTGTATCAGAATATTTTTTTGATATATCTTCTGCGATATTCATTAACATATTACCAACACCATTTTTCTGATATTTCTCCAGCACCCTCATATCAATAATTTCTGGCCAACCTTTACCAGCAAATGCACCCCATTGAGAATCAAAATATACATTGATATAACCAGCAGGATTACCCTTGTATTCAGCAACCAAAGAAACACATTTACCGTCTGCTACGTCTTTTAATCTGCGAAAATATCTAGCTGGTTGTTTATCCAACAGCCCTTGTAAATGTTCTTCGTGGGATATTACTTCGGCATCAGATTCAACCAAATCTCTGATTAAAATATCGTTTTCATTGTAATAAATCATTATAAAAACCTTTGTTTTTCTTTTCGGCATTATATCATAAAACTGTCTATTTTTCAACATATACACCGTGTAAACCGCCATGTAGTCGATGTGTAGAATTATGTAAAGATTGGACAGTTTTAACAAAATTCATGTTTTTTGGTTTTGATACTATGCGGCGAAGGGATTGCACATTCCCACTGCGCTTTGCTTGCGGGAACCCTTTCCACTCGCAACGGTTTCACTGCGTTACACTTGTGAAACCGGCTATCGTGTCGGACCCCTGACCAAAGGATTATGATAAGTTTGAGATAAAAACCAGATAACGCAGATTCCTGCAGCTTACAGCGATTTTTTAACCCATCAAATTTTTCTCTGTGTAGAGAATGTGTAGAACCAAGTTTATCCTAAAACCATATGCGTTTGTAGCTAAAACCTCTTACTTCCCACTTCCCACAAAAAACCATTCCGCAGATTTTATAAATTGAGCTAGCTAGGGATTTTTATTGTATTATCCATAAACTTGTGCCATATTGTTGTTATCAAAGGATTGTATATGGCAATAGGATTAAAACCAATAAATGGCGAAATATTTTTATATAAAGATGAATATGGCACGGTCAAACTGAACGGTTTGATATATGGTGAATCTTTGTGGTTAACTCAGGCAGCTATTGCAGAATTATTTGGCGTGCAACGTCCTGCGATAACAAAACACATAAGCAATATATATGAAGAGGGAGAATTATCACAAGAAAACACATGTTCCAAAATGGAACATTTGCAGAAATCCGGAGGATTCCCAGCACAAAATCCAACAAATTATTACAATCTCGATATGATAATATCTGTCGGATATCGTGTTAATTCAAAGCGGGCGACCCAGTTTCGCATTTGGGCGACAAAAGTCCTGCACGAATACATACAAAAAGGCTTTGCGCTGGATGATGAACGCTTAAAAATGGCTGGAAAACCATTTGGGGTTGATTATTTCCGTGAATTATTGGAACGTGTCCGGTCTATCAGGGCGTCAGAACGCCGTATTTATCAACAAATAACTGATATTTTTGCTGAGTGCAGTATTGATTATGACCCGAATTCCGAAACCGCTTTCAACTTTTACGCGAATATACAGAACAAATTTCACTATGCTATACACGGACACACTGCCGCCGAAATTATCAGGGGTCGTGCCAGTCTTGAAAAACCACATATGGGGTTGACCACATGGAAAAATTCGCCAAATGGTCGCATTTTGAAAACAGATGTTTCAATCGCCAAGAATTATTTAACAGAAAAAGAATTAAAAGACCTTGAACGCCTAGTGACAATGTTTTTTGACTATATCGAACACCAAATCGAAGACAAAAAAGCGTTTAATATGGCACAATTCGCAGAATCCGTTGATAAACTACTTACATTTAATGATTATAAAGTATTGCATGGCTTGGGCAGCATAAGTGCCGCCGATGCAAAACAATATGCTGAAGCAATATACGATGAATTTAACAAGACACAAAACATCGAAAGCGACTTTGACAGGATTGTAAAATTAACAAAAAAATAGCACTTGTTTATTTTATATCCTGCTATTACCACCCTGTAAAAAGATTTTCGCATCACGATAGATTTCAAAATTTGCACGTGCATTTTTAACAGCTATATCAATCAATTCTTTATAATTTGGCTCTTTGTATAAACGATATTCAAAATTTTCTTGTGTTTGTTTTTGATTTTCCTGTATTTGTTTTTGTCTTTCTTCTATTGTGGGAATTTTTGCTTTCCCAAACGAAAAAGTTGATTTCAAAACAGGATTTGCTTCAACAGTTTGTTTTTGCTCTGTAACTATGGTTTCAAGGATTTTCCAAACATCTTGTCTAGCATCCAACGAATTAAAATCACAAACTTTATCCGGTTGACCATTCTGTTCAAACCACATATCTCGCAAGTTATACAACGATAATAAACCACAAGAATTATCGTTTTTACCCTCTTGGTGATTGTTACTTACAACATCTTCTTGTTGCTTGGAATGATTTATCATGATTCTATAGCCAGGAAACAACTTCACTAAAAAATCTTTCATTTCTGGTCTCATATCAACACCATGAGAATCGTGATATCTCATAACTTTCTGCTTATGATCTATCATAAAAGCAACTGCGTGCCAAATATCTTTTACCGCAGTTGATGGTATCAACAGTTGATAATAATTAACATTATTAGACAAAGAATCTTTCAATATTTTTGTTCCAAATAATTCCAGTGCTTCTGCATCTATCCTGCTATTAACATCCACATAAAATCGCTTTATATCCAGCCCGTATTCTTGGCGCCATATTTTTATAATATCAGCTTCTTCGTTTGCTGTAAAACATGTTGTCACTTTCAAAAGTCTTTCTTTATCCTGTTCTGTATATTTTTTCATGACGTAAAAAATCCTTTGTTATATGCCCATTATATCAGCATATTTTATTGGTGTAAACATCTGTGTAACGTATGTGTAGAAAATAATGCGAGACTTTATGCATTTTTGCCCGTCTTCGCCAACTACGTGGGCTACGGCGTGACACTGAATTGTTCATTAAAAAACACCGGTAAATACCGGTGTTTTTTTGAAAAATTCGTAGTAGCGGCGAAGGGATTGCACATTCCCACTGCGCTTTGCTTGTGGGAACCCTTTCCACTCGCAACGGTTTTGCTACGCCTATGCTTGCAAAACCGGCTATCGTGTCGGACCCAGGGGTCCTCATCTTTCGCGACTATACCAAAATTAAAACCGGGACACACCCGGTTTGAATTTTTGGTAGCGGCGAAGGGATTCGGACCCCTGACCAAAGGATTATGATTCCTCTGCTCTACCACTGAGCTACGCCGCCATAACACCGCGCATTATAACAAAGATTTTCCCGATTGCAAGAATTTCATATACGCACGAAAATCAGACAAAAATCCAAACCTATTTTACCATTTGAACATCACCCTAAAATAGTGTATAATGATTTGTCATGAAAAAGTTTGCGGTTGTTTTATTATCCACAATAATTCCGATATATTCGGCGTTTGCCGATGTGACCCGCAATACATTTACCGGGTATTACAAGAATCAATTTTCTTTGTATTTCGGCCAAGGAATCGACAGTGGTTTCCTGTTGCCGCCACCATTAAAGCCGGTTCCGTTTTACCTGTTCAATCTGCAATATTCGCAACCAACAACATTTTTCAGTCTGCCCGCGCGACAATCACTCAGTGTCGGGCAAACACTTGGTTTTGGTTCAAAATACGGTTGGAATTGGGATAAATACACGATTCCGATGGTGATGCTTTCTGGTGATGTGCGCCTTTCGGAATATAAGAACTTTTATGTCGCGGCGGGTGCCGGTGTCGGCATGCAAGCCCAACAAAACGAACGCCTTGGGGCAAAACTTTTATTTCAATTCAAAATAATCGGCGGATATCATATAAACAACAATTGGGCATTGGAAATATTTATGCACCATTTTTCAAACGGTAATACCGCCCCAGAAAATTATTCCTATGCTTTCTACGGCCTTGGTATGACGTATAGTTTTTAACTACCACTCAATCGCCCTGCCCCCGTGCGCAACAATATATTCATTTGCCTTGGAAAAATGTTTGCACCCAAAAAATCCGCGATATGCCGAAAGCGGTGATGGATGTGCGCTTTTCAAAATCAAATTACGCGACCCATCCACAAATTCCGCCTTGCATTGGGCGTAACTGCCCCACAGCATATAAACCAACCCATCGCGCGTGGCGGTTGCGCGAATCACCGCATCGGTAAATTGTTCCCACCCGCGCCCTGCGTGCGATGCCGCCAAATGCGCTGCAACCGTAAGTGTAGAATTTAACAGCAAAACACCCTGACGCGCCCACGATGTCAAATCGCCATGCGTTGTGCTTGGGCGACCAATATCCGATTCGATTTCTTTATAAATATTGACCAGTGACGGTGGTGGCGTAATTCCATCCGGCACCGAAAAACAAAGGCCATGCGCCTGGCCCGGTTCGTGATACGGGTCTTGACCAATAATCACAACACGCACCGAATCAAATGGACACAAATTGAACGCATTAAAAATATTTTTTGCCGCCGGGTAAATTTTTTTCCCCGCCATATATTCCGCGCGAACAAAATCTGTCAATTTGATAAAATAATCTTTATCGAATTCATCCGCCAACACACGTTTCCAAGATTCTTCGATTTTTACTTGCACCATCGTTCACTCCGTTCACTTAGTGGTTAGTGTTAGTGTAAGTGGTTAGTAAACTCTGGAATTGGTTCATAATTGCGAATTGATTCCAGAAACCGAAGTTCCCCTCTTGAGAGGGGTGCCGGGTAGCACCCGGCGGGGTGTGGTTCACTACCCACTTACACTTATTAAAAATTATTTATATGTGATGATTGCGCCGCGTTGATTAAGGGAGTGTATAAAACATACATGACCGAAATCAACGCAAGCAGGCATCCATAGAAATAATTTTTAACTGACACGCTTTCCAAAGAACAACATCAATATACCCGCGTGGCAACCCTGTTTCACGCACAAGGTGCGCAAACATATCATCGCACGCCGATTTTATTTCCGGCGTCAAATCGTCTGTACAGCGGATTCCGGCGTATAGCGCCCCAAGGCGCCGAATCCAAACATCATATTTTACCACATCAATTCCCAAATTCCGCCCAAGGTGATTTGCGGTTATTTTTCCAATATGTGGCAGTTTTGATAAATAATCAATTTTTTCCGAATCCGTCGCGCAATTATAAAAACCATCGCACAATTCCGCACGATCTTCCCAGATTTTACAAATTGCACTTACTTTGTTCTTATTATGAAACATTTGAAAAATCGCATCAAAATCCGCACCATTTTTATAGATATATTCCATTATGTTTTTATGAATCCGTTTTGCTGTTTTTTGCGAAAACCCGCCCGCCAAAATCACATAGGCGCACATGGTCGCAAACGCAGAAGCCGAAAACCGCCGCGGTCGCGATAGCATTTTACGAATTTCATCAAAAGATTGGGCGTCACTATCCGCGCCCAAATCTTTTATTTTTTTCTCTAAATCAAAAAACCATTCCGCAGAAAACATCTATTTCCTTCCCATATCACGCCCACGTGGCATATTCGCAACATCCGGCCCAAAGCATGGCAAATTCTTTAAAACTCCGTCTTTTCCCCTGACAAAAACATTATCAAATCGATAAGTATCATTTCCATCAAAGAACACAAAATTAAAATTACCACCCACAAGCAAACACCCACACAAATCAACATGGTCTTTTACAAGACTTTGTTCTCGCATATTTATATACCCTTTTATATCACCATAAGAAAAATTTAAATACCAACCACTTTGGTCGTAGGGCAAATACGGGTGAGTATGCCCATGTGCGACAATTTTATCTTCATCGCGACTTGCATTTTCACAAAAATTCGTAACTTTCTCGATCTGTCGTTTATTAAACGAAGCCACCACAGAACTGCCACTTGGGGCCGCAGATATAATATCATCAAAAACAACTGTTTGACCTTTGGAATGACCAAATAACAAAAAAGAACACTCTGCTTTTTTTACACCGGTCAATTGTTCCAAATATTTTAATTCTTCATAAATTTTATATTCAATAATAACTTTGCTCCCATTTGGCATATGCGGCAATTGCGCATTATCAACAACATCATTATCTTCGTCCGTTGCATGCACAATGACACGCGACTTTGCTAATACTTTTGCCCTTGCCGCTTCAAATTCAGACATTATAAAACCCCATTGTTACACATCCAAATTCGCGTCCAATGCATTTTCAACGATAAAATCGCGGCGTGGTTCAACAACATCACCCATCAGCATGGATACGACCGCATCCGCCTGAGATGCATCGTTCACAGTCACCTGGAACAGCGACCGATGATTCGGATCCATTGTTGTTTCCCACAATTGTTCCGCGTTCATTTCACCAAGCCCCTTGTACCGTTGAATCTTTAACCCGTTTTTCGCATATTCAAACGCAGTATTTAGCAAATTAAACGCACCCCAAATCTTTTGTGATTTTGATTTTACCGTTAAAACCGTCGGTGCCGAAAAAGTTTCCATCAATTCTTCACGTCCATTCATACGCCGCCACGCGTTAATTTCCGGCGAATTTAGCTTTTCCCGCGACAGCAAATAACTTTCCGTCACACTGCGCAATGTCCGCGTAATCGTAACACCCGCATCGTTTGCAATCACATGCCAACCGCGTTCGAACTCCAATTCCTGGGCATCCAGCATTTTCGCGGCCATTTCACAATTTTCCACCGATTCGTCATCAAACACACGGTTCAGTGCCAACGCCTCTACAAACCGCAACGGCATAATGTGATTCAATGGTTGCAAAACATTACGCATATCCAAAACCAAATCGAGCAAGCGTTTCATATCCGCACCGGAAATCTGGGTACCTGATGCAATTTGCACAATACCGTCCGTCGCCAATTGGTCCATCAAATAGTCGTCCATTTCGCGTTGGTTTTGCAAATAAATTTGCTGTTTTCCACGCGTCACGCCGTATAGCGGCGGTTTTGCAACATAGATATAACCGCGTTGTATTGCTTCCGGCATATGGCGATAGAAAAACGTCATAAGCAAAGTTTGAATATGTTGTCCGTCGACATCAGCATCGGTCATAATAATAATTTTATGATACCGCATTTTTTCGATATCGAAATCATCTTTACCAATACCCGCACCCATTGTCGTAATCAACGCACCAATCGTATCCGAAGACAACATCCGGTCAAACCGCACACGTTCAACATTCAAAATCTTTCCACGCAGTGGCAAAATCGCCTGGGTTTTCCGGTCGCGCCCCTGCTTTGCCGTACCACCCGCCGAATCCCCCTCGACAATAAACAGTTCACATTTTGCCGGGTCACGTTCACTGCACCCTGCAAGTTTTCCCGGTAACCCACCCAACTCCGGCCCGGTCTTTTTCCGTGAAAGTTCACGCGCCTTGCGTGCGGCCTCACGCGCGGTGGCCGCTTCCAATATCTTATCTATAATAAGTTTTGCGGTCGCCGGGTTTTCTTCCAAATATTGATACAGCAATTCTGATGTAGTATTTTCAACAATTGGCCTGACCTCGCTGGACACCAATTTATCCTTGGTTTGCGAACCGAATTTCGGGTCGGGAATTTTCACACTTATGATACTGGTAAGCCCCTCACGAAAATCTTCGCCCGAAAGATTTATATCTTTCTTGGTATTTTGTTCCGCAATATATTTATTGATTGCACGCGTCAGTCCCGCACGAAATCCCGCCAAGTGCGTTCCGCCATCGCGATTCGGAATATTATTCGTAAAACAAAGCGATGTTTCGGTATACGCGGTCGTCCATTGTAAAACGATTTCAATATACGAATCATCAATTGTCTTTATCATCTGAATCGGGTCACGATTCAACAATTCCTTGGATTTATCCAAATATGTTGCAAACCCCGCAAGCCCGTCGGTCGAATGAAATTCACGTTCTTTCTTTTCACCACCGCGCAAGTCTTCCAAAATAATCCGCACATTGGCATTAAGATAAGATTGTTCGCGCAACCAATTTTCCAATGTATCAAAATTGAAATCTATCGACGCAAATGTTTCCGCAGACGGGAAAAAAGTAACCTCGGTCCCATGTTCATAGCCCGTTTTATTTTCCGTAATTTTCAAATCCATCGTTGGCACACCGTCGGCAAAGGACATTTCCGCCTGTTTTTCACCGCGCCAAACCCGCACATTTAACCATTTAGATAGCGCATTAACAACCGAAACACCAACCCCGTGCAAACCGCCCGAAACCTTGTACGCGCCATTACCCTCGTTATCAAATTTACCACCCGCGTGCAATTCGCACATAATAAGTTCCAATGCACTGCGTCCTGTTTCATGGTTGATATCGAACGGCATACCACGCCCGTTATCGCGTATGGTTACACTGCCGTCCGCGTTTAACGAAACAAATACTGTATCGGCATAGCCGGCCATGGCTTCGTCGATTGAATTATTTACAACCTCGTAAATCATATGATGCAGACCGGACCCGCCCTCGCCCACATCACCAATATACATTCCAGGCCGTTTTTTAACCGCCTCAAGTCCTTTTAAAACCTTGATTGAATCACCGGTATATTCATTATTTACTGTCATTGACAAATCCTTTCTTTTTTTGTAACAAAAACATAGCAAATTATGCTATAATTGTCAAAGAAAAAGGCAAAAAATAAAGGAAAAAAGAAATGAAATTCAAATTACTATATTTTGGTGAAATTTTAATAAATCCAAAGAAACGCGCACAACATGTGTCTGATATTCGGATGCAATTTCACCCACAACTTAAAAAACTTTTGGAACACGAACCGTGGACAAATTTAACACAATATATGGGGCCGAATGCGGCCAAAAGTCCGATTATAACCCGACATGTCGGCGGCATAGATTGGAACCCGATTATCACACCAAAACTAAAATTAATTGCGGAATTGGATATCCAAATGCTGCACCCAGAAATCATCGGCGTTCCGCGTTCGGATATTGATAACCGTATTAAAACACTTTTTGATGGTCTGCGCTGTCCACAAAACGAACACGAAATCGGACAAAATGTCCCACGCGATGCCGGACCGATTTATACTCTGCTTGACGACGACCATTTGATAACAAAAATCTCGGTGAACACAAGTCACTTGCTGTCGACACATATGTTCGACCCCGAACTTGTGAAAACAAGTCCGGATTGCGTGTTTATGATGATTGACGTGAACCTGCGCGTCGCCGAAGGAACCCTGGAAAACCTGCCGTTTATGGTTTAGTTTTTTAACGCCTCTTTGGACAACATGCTAACCAAACCGACGAATTCATCGGGCGATATTTTGTACCCTGGGTTTTTTACAAAAAATTCCAATATCGCAGCATATAACGGTGTGTTCATCTAGCTTCCTTTTTTACATTTTATAACCGTTTTGCGTGGGCGCTGCTACTCTTTTTGCAAACATCAACGCATTACGCAACCTTTCATTTTCTTTCTGAAGATTCAAATATGCATGCGCCAATTCTTCATATGTCATCAATTTTTGAAATTTAACTGACGATTTATCCTGATTTAAATGAATCATCGCATCCAAAGTGCCCTTGGTCTTTTTCAATATTTCACTCACATACATTTCTTCGTTTTTATGGAGCTGTATATAATCAAATTCGGTTTCCAACATTTTATGATATATAAACTTTATTTCACCAACCCCAATTTGTATATCTTTCGTTTTTAACAATTCGACATACCAAAAGAAACGATCATAGTTATATGTATTATCGGCAATTTTGAACATCAATTCTTTTTTTATATCTGGGTCTTTTATACGAAAAGTATTGTCTGGATTAAGTAACAAATCCTGACATATCGTGGCAAAAACAGCACCATATTTATGACGTTCCTTTTTGGGCAACCTTTCCCATTCCTTTAACAGTTCAAACAAAAACCTTTGCCCCGCAACATCATCCGGATTATTCAATATTTTTAATATCTGGCGCATATCTTCAACAGCCTTGGTATCACCAACTATATCCCCGTATTCATTTACCCTGGTATTACCAATTAACGCCTGCACCAACATATTGTATGACCGTTCCCTGTATAAACCACTATCATCATGCGATATGTTATAATAAAAGACATTTATAATATCACGATTATAATAACCAAAAATATCTTTCCCAAGATTTTGTATAAACCAACCTCTGTCCTCCGGCCTAAGGGCCAACGCAAAAGTCAAAAGATCATATAATTTTAACCCTTTGTTCTTGAACTTATACTTCACCACAACATACACCTTTGGTTAAAATTTATGACAAAAACGCCGTGATTTGATCCTGCATTTGGAATGTCCCCAGGACGACCCAAGCAATCACACCGGATATCAATAAAATACCAACCGTGTTCAACGCATCCGACAAAGATTCTATTTTTCTAACCGATTCCTCCAAGTATTCGTTTGCAATATGATTAAGGTTTTCATCAAAATCGTTCATATCTGAATAGACCGCCAAATCACCAATTAATTCTTCACTTGGAAAATCCATACCGGTATTTTGCAACGCATTCCCAAGGTTATCACCATTCGCAATATGATGTAATGTTTTATCCAAAATATTCCGTAAATATCCATTTGCATTATCGGCAATCACGCGCATTGCATCCGGTATTGAAACACCCGCCGAAACCATCGCGGCCAAAGACATCATCCAACCAACCGAAACACGAATTTTATAAATATTCCACGGTGGTAATTTATCAAACATAGTACGCACACGACCCGACCAATTTGGCAACGAAAGCCACGCAAAAACTATTACGATTACAAATATAAACGCAATAAACCTCCAATATTTCCCCGCCCATTCCGACAACCATATCAACGACGCCGCCCCGCCCGTCCACACAATATTATCACCGGCAACTTCGGCAAGTGGCGGAACAAGGTAAATTCCGACCATAATAATAATTCCAACAACCAACACCAATAACAACAACGGATATGCAATTGCACTAAACACGGCACGCCCAATGCGTTTATTGGCAACGACAATCCGCCCAACATTTTCAAGCGCGACAATCAAACTTGACATATTACTGGATGTTAATAACAATGTTTCATCCGTCGGAATCCAACCGCGTGTGGCTTCGGAAAAACTAAGTCCACGTTCAAGGTTCCTTTCCCATTCGCGCAAACATATTGCAAAAGGCTCTTTTGGTTTTGACCCACCATGCGATTCCGTCATTTGCAAACGATTCAACGCATTTACCAAGGTAAAATCATTTTTAAGTAATGATACCAATTTACGCCAAATTGAAATCCGCTTGTCGGTACTAAGCCGACAAACCATTTTTGCATAAAAAACTTCAATACTCATCATCTTTAATAAACCCCTGGCCTATCCAATAACCCAACCCAACGTTCCAATTCATCAACACCGATTATACCTTGTAACATTAACGAACACGCCGCCTCTTTTAAAGTACGCCCATCCATTTCTTCCAACCAATATTTGACCGCTTCGTCCGTTTTCCCGGCGAGCGCCAATTGCAAGAAGTCACTATTTGTTATAATTATTTCACCCGCCTTGATACGCCCCATTGTTCCGGTTCCATTACAATGTTCACACCCCGACCCACGAACATAAATCTGATTTAATCCCAATTCGCCAAACGCATCCATGACGCGGCCGTATTCCGCACGTTCTGGATGATTCATCAACCGTTCCCTGCAATACGGACAAAGCCGCTTAAACAACCGCATAGATATAAGTCCGCGCATCATCGTTTCTTCTTTCAACTTGAATGCTTCAATACCCATATCTAACAATCGTACCAACGCCGCCATCGCAGAATTCGCATGCAACGTCGTCCAAACATTATGCCCCGACAGCGCACCTTTGACGGTAAGTTGCGCGGCGGCAAGTGTTCGAATTTCACCAACCATCAATGTATCAGGGTCACTGCGCAACGCCGCCGCCAACGCTTCGGTGTATTCGTTTTCGCGTTGTTCTTCGTTCAAAGTGTTTATCACAGGAATTTGATGCGCACCAAATATTTTTTGTTCAACCGGGTCTTCAACCGTAATCAGGTTTATTTCATAATGATGTTCTTTCAACATCAACACCATATTGCGCACCAATGTTGTTGATTTCCCAGAACTTGTTGGACCCGCAACCACAACCAACCCCGTTGGAAATGAACGCAACCGATGCAAAAGTGTTTGTTCATATTTTCCAAATTCTTGTTCGGTCGTGATACTTTCCGATGGGTTATCATACAACAATCGCATAACAACATACCGCGACCCAAATGCAACCGGATTAAATTGCATACGGATACTAAGCACACCTTCGGGTAAATACAAATCCTTTGTTCCGCGCAACGGCGTCCGTCCATCTTTTTGGGCCGATTGATATTCATTTTGTGCATAGTTTGAATTTGATATATCTGCGGATGCGAAGGCGGCACGCACAAAAGATTCACCCCAACCCGAATTAAATTCTAAAACCGGTTGCATACTACCATCTATACGAAAATAAATTGTCGTTTGGTCTGCAACTTCTATATGAATATCCGAAACCTTTTGTGCGGCGGCCTTGGCAACGATATCAATAAAATCCTTTTGCATTTGGTTGTTATAGTCAACACGCGACCGCGACCGACCAAGTTTACTTTCATAATGTTTATATATTGCCGACAACAAGCCCAAATCCGCATAAAACGGCGACAACATAGGGCGATTTTTTTTACGCAACAAATCTAAAAAAGCAAGCACCCGACCATCATACCGATGTGTTCGCGATACAACCAAACCACCACTTGAAAAATATGCTAATAAACCTTGCGTTTCCTTTGGCAATTCAAATTCGCCACCGTTCGCCGTCAACAAATGGTTATTTTCAGAAAAAAGATATTCAACAATATCGTCCACATCCGCCCTTTCCATTCCGGCGGGTATGGTCGGTTTTTTATCAAAAACGATATCGTCTGAAAAATCTTTCATCTTTAATTACCATTTGCAACATTCAGTGTTTGAATTTCACCATCTTTTATAAAAACAACACCTTCATCCAAAGATATAGATTTTACCGTATAACCATCTAAATCTTTACCTACGCTCAACTTTTTATTTTGACCGTTTGATAAATCTTGAACAGTGGCTTGTAATTGCGCACCCGCCCCAAACACGTTCAATAATTTATATCTTTTGGTTATTTCGGTTTCAACCTTTGGTTTTACTGGCTCACTATGTGCAGATTGTTGCGATTGCGTGTATGTTGGCGCGGGCGTCGTCGTCTTTGCCGTGGTCAACGCTTCGCGTTCATTTTCCAAACGTTTTGCTTCATTTTGCAAACGTGCACGTTCTGTTTCAAATTCTTGCTGTTGCTGTTCTGCACGTCCGGACAAAGTGTCAATTTCCATATGCAACTTTATCTTTTCTGCGGCCAACCTATCCAAATCAAGATTCAATTGCGCACGCTCTTTTTCCAATTGCATCAAAACTTTTTCTTGTTCTAAATCTGTAATCTGTTGAAATAACGACCCATCGACATTATAGTCTTCGACGGCATCCGCGGAAAATTGTTCATTTGCCGCCATATCATCAACATCCACATCAAAGATAACATCGTCGGCATAACATGCCGATGTTACTCCAAACACAAACACACATAATAAAAGTTTAATTTTGTTTTGCATAGATTATCACCTCATAGTTCCACATTTTTCTGGTGGCATTCCACGACACCTTTGTCATATACACACCACCAAAATCTTCAAAAATTCTTATAAACTGTTCCGGTATAAGTTTTGTTTCAACATTAACCCCAACAAAATAAACATTCAAAGATTCTGATCCGTTTGAAACAACATCTGTAACCGGCATAACATTCGCATTCATATTAATAGATTGAAAACGACTTGTTAATTCACGAACTATCGTATCAACATCACGCAAATCATATGATTGGAACAATTCCCGTTCTGGCAACTTTGCGCGCACCGAAAGTTCATCATCATTCATTTCTTGAACAAATACCCCCGGCATAACATCCCCGGCAATAACATAGAAATCATCTAATGTCCCAAAAGACCGCCGAAAATTCGCACTTACATATTCATTACCACATTCGACATCCAACTGATTCCACCCCGCAATCGGTTGCATTAAAAACCCAATCGCACGATAACATAAATACGCACGTTCAAACGGGTCCGGCAAAGCATCAAACGGAAGAACAACCGGCTGTTCTTCTGGTTCACGATTTATATCAAATTGTTTATCCAGTTCTTTATCTTTTTCTTCAATTTTCTTTTTATATTCCGCGGCCAATTCCGGATTAATTTTCGACATCTGTGGTTTTGGCGCAAAAACACGATTTATCGGTTCACGAAAGAAATACAAAAGCACAAAAACAAAAATCAAAAGCAAAAACACCGAAGTTATACCCGATGTAAAACGACTTATTGGATGCAACACCGCATGAACACGCCCAGAAATAAGTTCAATTAAACTCCGGTCAACGGCACGCGGAATTCCCCACGCCGCCGGTGCAAATGTTGCATTCCAATCAGGAATTTCATTCAATTCAGCATATTTTTCACGCGCCGCGTTTTCATCATCAAACAATAAATCATGCAAAATCACACCATTTCTAACCGCGATCAAAACAAATTTATCTTGAATTTGAAACGCCCCAAGCATTGACGAATATCCGGGCAACGCATTTATAATTTCGATCGCAATCGACGGCATTCCTGAACGATGCCCCTTGGCACGCGCGCCTAACCCAACCATTTCATTATAACGAATATAAAGATTCAAACTTCGGTCAATTCCGTTTGCCAACTTTTGTGCATACGCACGCGTTGTAAACCCAGACACCATCGGTTGCCACAACAATCCCGACGCATACTTCTTCCGTTTAATATAAACATATTGACCTGACAAATTCTCTCTCGCTTTGCAAGATTATATCACAAAACGAATATCTAATTCCAGTGTAAATTATAGTGACCAGTGTTAGAATTGGTGATTAGTGGTTAGTAATCTATGGAATTATCTTGTAATTACGGATTTATTCCAAAAACAACTTGGCACTAACACTGTTATCGAACACATCCACCGGACGCACTGTAAAACGCGCCACTATTGCAAGGTGGTATTTCCGCATCCGGCATTGGTTTATCACTGCGCGCGGTTTTCACCGTATGCACATTTGGACATTCATAAACATTTGCCGCCAAAACGAACGCACGTTCCGGCCCAAACAACACCCATTCATTCGGCCTTGTACGTTGACTTACAATCCAATACGCATTACCGGGGCGTGCCTGATCTGCGATACGATTTTCTAAATAACGCCGTGCATCATCGACATCATAAACCGAAACTTCGGATTCTATCTTATAAAGGAAAACACAACCAATTGGTTCACCATCTAATTGTTTAATATACTCACTGCCATTTTCATTTTTAATATATCCGCCACAACCGCAAAGTGCGAACAAAGCCAAAAATAATCCAAAATATTTTTTCATATACTTCCCTCTTTTGTTTTATTCGGCATCTATTATATCATAATTATCGGGATTACTAAACAATTTTTTAAGCACCGCATTATTTAGTGCATGGCTGCCCTTATAAGATTCTAAATCACCAACAACAAATCCCCCCGATGTGAACATATCACCAATCGCATCAATAATTTTGTGCCGCACAAATTCGTCCGGCCAATAAATCCGATTTAACGTTTTTTCGCCACCATAATCCAAAACAATAACATTTTTTTCATCCGCCCCGCGCGCCATGCCGTGCGCCTTTAGATAATTCCATTCCGCATATTTTCCAAATGTTCGCGCAGATGCAATATTTTTAACAAAATTATCAATCGACCACTTTGATTCATCAAAAGAATAAACAAAACTTTGCTTTCCAATCACAGGTTCCGGATAAATCAATGTTGCCTTGATATTTAACGCCCTATTCTTTGACGGCGAAAGTTTTACAAAACCATCCAAACCGCGTCGCCGATAAAACAAGCCAGAAATAAAACCGACCAACCTATCTTTTAACGGTAACGCCCGCAACATTTCACGTGCCGTAACAACCACGGGCTTTTTCACAATAATTTTTTTATATTTTCCTTTTGTAACGCCGGCCTCTATAATCCGACGATAAAACAAACTTGCGCTGCCGTTCATAATCGGCACTTCGGCACCATCAACATCAATCAGTGCACTATCAACCCCTGCGATAAATAACGCCGCCATCAAATGTTCAATTGTTTTAACATGTGCGCCACCCATCTTACCAATTGTTGTATTACGCATTTTGGTATCACACACATTATTATATACAGCAGGAATTAAATTTTTATCATCCAAATCAACACGGCGAAAGAAAATTCCCGGTTTATCGGCCGGACGCACAACCATATTAACCGGTAAACCCGAATGAATACCAACCCCCGAACAAATAACATTATTTTTTATTGTGCGCAATTTAATTTTCCTTTTAGCCAATCAAAGAATTTATCATCTATTTTTGTTTCTAATCGCGCAAACTTTATTTTTTCACGCACATCTGCGGGAAGTCTAACCCAATCTTTTTCTGTCGTGACCAATTTCGCCTTTTTGCGCCGTGCACTTTCAATTAAATCCGCAATATCTTTTTCGGTATATTGATAATGGTCACTAAACCCACGTTTTGCAACAACCCCCGAAAGCGAATTAAAAAATTTTTTCGGATAACCTATTCCCGCAAAAGCAAACAATTTTTCCCCACGCGAATACGGCGATACAGTTTTATTTTCCGCATAAAAAATTGGAATCCCCGTCGGCAAAGCAAACTTTTTTCGTGGATTTTTACTTTTTATAACAATAATCGCATCGGCATTACGAATATGTTTCTTTGTTTCGCGTAATGGTCCCGCCGGCAACAAAAATCCATTACCAAACCCCAAACCCTCATCAAAAACATAAATCGAAATATCTTTTTTAATAGACGGATTTTGCAAACCATCATCCATAACAATTGGGCCATTATCCTTTTGCCGATTCAAAAGCATAATATTACTTTTCCGATGCCCGACATGCACGGCGATTCCATCGGACATAAGCATCGCGGCTTCGTCCCCTATATTACGTGTACTTGCAGTCCGCTTATACCCGCGCATAACCACAGGCGCATCCAAAAAGTTCGCAATTATCCGCACAATAGGCGTTTTTCCGACACCGCCCGCAAAGATTCCACCAATACAAATAATTTTGCGCCGCGATTTATACGCGAACATTTTCCGCCATCCATAAACAATCCGCCCTATTCCATAATAAATAAACGCGAACGGTAACAATAAAAAACTAAGCGGTGTCTTATGTAAAAACCACCAAGGTGTCTTCATTTTATTTATACCTTTTTGTAAGTTTTGGTTCCCTGCCCTCTCTTTTGGCTCTTTTGAAATCCGCGGCGTTAAAATCTTGTTCTACCACCGGCAAATTAAATTCCGCATCCAATTCGCGCAGCTGCCCAACCATGATATTTTCCAACTCTTTGCGCCGTGATTCAAATTCAGAATCTGAAATTTTCGAATCAATATACATTGGTTCCCCAACAATACACTTTACGCGCGTAAAAGGATACACCAATAAATACCTATCCCAACGGTGTTGAATCCAAACATGCCGCGCCGAAAAACAAACCGGAATAATCGGCGCACCGGTCATTTTTGCAAAATAAAGTGCACCTTCTTGAACCCGCAACGACGGTCCGCCCGGTCCATCCGGCGAAATACAAAGCGAATGGTCACCGCGCCGCAAAACACGCACACCGTCACGCAAAACAGACAGACCGCCATTATGTGAACTGCCGTAAATCGCACGCAGGCCGAACAAATGTTGTAACTTTGCCATCATACGACCATCTTTATGGCGACTTGCCACCGCATAAGACTTCATACCACCCAAACACACAATCGGCGACAACATAAAACTGCGCCCGTGCCAAAACACAAAAATCGCCGGTTTATGCCGAAATTTCTTAAAAGTTTCGTAATTTACAACCTTTTTCCGACATGTAAAATACACAAACCATATCAATATCGCCATAATTCCGGCGATAATCCATTGAAAAATCGACAGCCCCAAAATTGGTTCCCAAAATTTTTTCCAAATCTTTCTAAACATAACACCACAATTTTATCAACAAAAAAAACGGATTTCAAGCATCGTTTAGGCACACTTTCTTAACACAAAAATTTACACTTTTGTAACAAAAACAAGCTTGACAATTGTAAAAATTGTGTTATATTTGCAATAAAGTAACAAAAAGGTAAATTAATGGACGCATCAAAGATTCTTAAAAATCTTAGACTTTTGGGCAAAATAAGCCCATACGACGCAATCAATAAATTAAAGCCATTACTTATGGACTTGGATGATTTTAAATTAGACATTTTGGCTTCAATAAAAAAAATTCCGGCAAAAACAGATGCTTTTGAATTGTTAAAAGTGTTGGGCGAAATGGAAATCATAGATAATCCAGAAGGCAAAGAAGATACTTTACGTCTGGTATTCAAAATCGGAACCAAACCCGAAATAATGGATATTATTCAAAAAACTATATATGACATGAGCAACCAAGACGATATAAATTCGAACAATTTGCTGGATTGTGATATTACCGACATCCAAGGACTTATATATGATAACGAAATAACATGCCCTTTGGAAAAAATACCTGAAAAAATTAAAACTCTTTTAAAAGATTATCCTGATTGTTACCTAAGAATCAACGGTGATTTGGATTTACAAAGAAAAAAAAATTTCGATGATTCTTGTCTGCCCGATATTATCGTGGCCGGAAACTTTTATGCTTCCAAAAAAACAAAAAATTTTCCATTTGGGGTTTATGGAACAGCTTACTGCCAAGGTATTGATAAAAAAATCATTACAAAAGATACATTTTTACCCATCACAGAAACAATGGACCTTTCATATAGTATATCCGATTTTTCCCTTTTAATGGATATATTATTGCCAAGAACTTTAGAAACACTTATTGTAGAACCACGGTTCCTTAGGGAAGATTATGTTAAAAATAATCTTGAACTTATAAACGAATTTATGAAAAAGTATCCAATCTTAACCGTTCTTGATATCAAAGGCAATAAATTATCGGATGTAAAAGAAAAAATTGAAAATAGTGCTGTTGAAAAAACACCGGAAAAACAACCGGAAAAACCGATTGAACAAGTAAAAACAATAATATTTGAACAAAAAAAGAACGGATGTGATTTAACCGTCATGGATTTGCTTAAATATTGCCGCACAATCCACGACAATGGTGTTTTTAAATATGCGGAATTTTCAGATAACGATTTAAGAAATTTAATCAAAAACGCCATGAAGTATACAAACCTTAAAACCAAAAAAAAGGTTACTAATACAGACGGTAATATTATTGATAGTATAAACTTTTCGGAATTTAGCATTCTGGTTGAAAATTTAGATAATGTAATCCAAGAAGAAAAAGAACAAAAAACAGAATCTGTTTATGAACCTGAACAAAAACAGAATGTTGTAAAACAGCAATCTGTTAAACGGGAACCTATTAAAATAAAAAAATACATTACATTAGAACAATTAAAAGTTATTAGAAAATCTTCTGGTGAACAGAATGCAAATTCTGCACTATGTGCAATAAATGAAATCAACCTTGATCCACTGGACATGCAATTCCAAGGTGCCGTTCATATAATGAAAGATGGAAAAGAAACTGTATCCGCCATGGTAAAAAAAGAATCAGGATGTTGTTTGGTCCAAAGCATAGATTCTTCTAATCATGACGATACAAAACGTATTATATGGAACGTCGCCGATGGCCCAGATAGTCTAATTATTGTATGCGCCGGATTCCGCGAACATCATAATACAAAAAAAGCAAACAATATATACAAATATCTACGAAGCACGGCGTATAAAAAAAGAACATACACCCAACAAGAATTAGATAGCAAAGGTTATATAGATATCGATACATTGACTAAAATAGGCAAGCCTAATAACGGTAATTCCGATGATAAAATCGATTTATCGTTCCTAGATGATAATTTGCTTACACAAAAAAAGTCAGAAATTTTGGTAAAAAAATACTAAAATCTGCGGTTTTTGTTTGACAATGTAGAAATATAATATATAATTAAAGCCGTTTATCGCGGGGTAGAGCAGTCCGGTAGCTCGTCAGGCTCATAACCTGAAGGTCGGTGGTTCAAATCCATCCCCCGCAACCAGTTAAATAATAAAAATAACCCAAAATGGGTTATTTTTATTATTTAAATTGTTCCGATGGTTGAATCACCGAAACAAGGTGGTTCACCACAAGCGAGAGCCAGACGGCAGTATGGCGGTTCCCCAAAGTTTTAACGAAGGGGAACGAGCGCAGTTGCGGCGCGGATAAAATACGCGCCAAACCCATCCCCTTTTGGCCACAAATTTTTACCACTTTTGAACAATTTTTATACTAAATTTATAGGTATTTTAATCTGGGTATACATTTGTCCCCATAGGTTTATCTTTTGTAAAAAACGTCTGTGCTCCCAAATGTTTCAATTCAATATTTACCAACATTAACATCCAATCTAATGTTTTTTTCTCTGTTTCTGTTATATCATCTTTGGTTGTATACATAAGGGCCAACATTCCGCCCAACCAATCATATACTTGTTTTTCAACAGAACCATATTTTTTAACAGCAATAGCATAATATCTTTTATACTCATATAAATTCAATCGACTTTTACAGGTGGTTATTATTTCATTAATAAAATCACCATTCAACTCCCCTCTCAAATTAGCAGGCGAAGCCAATACAAGCACATAAAATTTATCCAAAACAGATATCGCCTCGTCTATTAATTTATTTACATTTGAATTTTTGTTTTTAAAACCCAAAAAAACAATAAACAAAATAAAAACTATCACAAGTATCACAAACCACATTTCAAATCCTTTTTATAAACTTATAAACAATATGATTATATTCCAACATATTACTTTTTTCAATATTATTATAAAAAACCGGTCAAAAGACCGGTTTTTTATCATTTGCCACGATTACCTAAACTAGCCGCAGCAACAGATTTCGTCTTCGCAGAAGTGCGCTTATCTCTTAAAAGCCCAGAAGCTTTAGAAGCAACTCTTTTCGAAGTACGAATACCATTTGCTTTTTTTGCCATAGTTTTACTCCTTTTGTTAGTCAAAAAATATTTGACAAGTGAATCGGAGCAAAGTAAGGTTGTAATGTTGTCTTAGCAAACTTACTTTGCTAGTTTCGAAAGCCCTTTTTGGGCTTTCTTGTTTTCGAATGTAACGATTTTACCGATTCTATTCAACTATTTTTTTATACCAAAAAGAAAATTTGTTTATTTTTTTACTTTACTTTAAAAAATACCGAATTTCTACACGATTCGTTATGTATATAAACCCAATTTTTCTTTAAAAAATTCTATTTCTTTTCCAAACTCTAATAATTCGGCTCAATAACCGCACACACTGCACAACCAAGATTTAAAAAAATACACAATGGTGGTGTTTTTTCTTTAAATTTTATTAAATGATTATGTTAAAGGCGCAAAATTTGTTTGGCATCCGCAACATCGGTATTATAAAATTTACCGTCAGACGATTGCATTTTCAGTTGTCCGATTTTTTCGGACAACTCACTTCCTTCTTGACGTAATTTTATTTTCAAATCGTTCCAATATTTTTGTGGACGTTCTGTCCCTGTCAACGCCGCGACAACATCAACCACAGAAAAATACCATTTTTCCTGGGATTCATCCCAATGTGTTCTAATTTTTTTATCTTCAAATAATTTTAACGCCGTTTCCATAAAATTACCCCCACTAACCACTTACACTTACACTACCCACTAATTATTAAACAAGAAATGGCAAATATCACCCTCTTGCATAACATAATCACGACCCACAAGGTGCATTTTACCGGCCTCCTTTACCGCAACTTCGCCACCATATTTTATATAATCATCGGGTGAAATAATTTCGGCACGAATAAACCCCCGCTCGAAATCAGTATGAATTTTACCGGCGGCCTGGGGCGCGGTCATACCACGCGTTATTGTCCATGCGTGCGCTTCCTTGGGCCCAACAGTGTAAAAAGTTTGCAGCCCCAATGTTTCATATCCGGTTTTTATCACCTGCTCTAACCCCGATTGTTTAAGGCCCAAATCATCCAAAAACATTTTTCTTTCATCCGGGTTTACAATTTGCGCAATTTCCATTTCTATTTTACCGGATATAACCAAAACAGGATTTTTTGCACCAAATTTTTGTTTCACCGCGTCCGAAAATTTATTTCCGGTTGCCGCGGCGGCCTCTTCAACATTACAAACATAAATAACAGGTTTTGATGTTAGTAAATTAAAAGGTTTGGCATCAATATCCACATCACGCGCCGGCACTGATTTTTCCAGATTTTCTTTTATTATATTTGCATCCGCCAATAATTTTATTGCATTTTTATCAAGTCCATGCGCCTTTTTTTCAAGATTTTTTATCTGTTTATTCAAACTTTCTAAATCCGCCAGCATCAATTCTGTTTCAATCGTATCAATATCGGCAATCGGATCAATTCGTCCATCAACATGAACAATATCATCATTTTCAAAACAGCGAACAACATGAATAATTGCGTCTGTTTCTAATATATTCCCCAAAAACTTATTCCCCAGTCCTTCGCCTGTTGATGCACCACGAACCAAACCCGCAATATCAACAATTTCAAGTTGTGTCGGTATAATCTTGGCCGAATTATCAACCGCCGCCAATTTATGCAATGTTTCATCCGGCACAACCACCCGACCGGTATTCGGTTCAATAGTACAAAAAGGATAATTTTGTGCATCCGCCGCCGCACTTTGTGTTAATGCATTAAACAATGTTGATTTTCCCACATTTGGCAATCCAACAATTCCACAATTGAAACCCATAACAAAATCCTTTATAATATATGTAAATATGTCATACATGTGGAACAAATTCAATATAAAAACCTTTCCGTCCGAAACAATCGTTTATGTTGACGGTATTTTTCAACCCGATATTTCAACTTTGGATGAAACAGAAAACTTTTCAACAAAATACGATTTACCTATACATATTATATATGTCGGAAAAATAGAACGCGAAAAAACAGTAAATATAAACATTACCGCCGAAAATCAACCTGTGTTTTTAACCGTTAATATAGAAAATAAATTTCCGGGTTTTTTAAACATTTTTATCAAAAATTCCGGGGAAAATTCAGAATTACGCGGACATATAATGGTAAAAAATCACTCTGATTTTTCTGGAAAAATCATTGCTGAACACACCGCACCAAATACCGGGATTTTACTTCAATCCAAGATTATCGGATATAAAAACAGTTATTCACGCATTTCCGCCACGGCAATTATAAACAAAAATTGTCCGGGCGCAAAATCAGATATACGACTTTCCGGATATACAACCGACAACAGCGCAAAAATTCGTTTTAGCCCGATACAACATATAAAATCGGTTCCTGATTTCGCAGAACACAGTGCATACATAATGCATACAACAGAAAAACAAGAAAACTATCTGCGCACGGCCGGCCTTTCTGGGGCAGAAATCAAAGATGCAATAACCGAAGCGTTTACAAAAGATTTTAATCTGTTTTAACAAAAATCGGCATTTCTGAAACCCCAGAAACGCCGAAAAATAACATAAAAACAATAGATTATTTACGTTTAAAACCCTGTTTGGCCTTAAACTTTGGGTTATCCGGATCAATCAGAATAACCTGTTTACCACGACGAACTTGCTTAATGTTCCCGCGTTTTTTCCATGCTTTCAAAGAACTCAAAAACTTCATATCTAATCCTTTTTGCCAAGCAATTATAAACAGTTTTTAACAAAAATCAAATAATATATTTATTTTGTTGTTGTTATTTACCCTGTTGAAAATGTGGAAAAACCGATTTTAACAAAGTTTTTAACAATTTTTTCCGCTTTTTTCGGTATTTTTACCAATTTTGTTGAAAAATCACCCTTGTTGAAAAACTGTTAAAAAATTTATAAGTTTTCAACATTTTCAACAATTAAAGATTTTTATTTTTTATGCTTGTTGAAAAATGTTGAAATTGTTATAATAAGAATATCCACTAAGGGGGGAAATCGACACAAAATGAAACAACAAGTGCTGAAAGCTTTGGCGAATCCGTCGCATCTATTTTATGTGCCATATACTTTGGCGGTATTAAATTTTATGATTCAGTTTATTATTTTCATAATTATATACACCATAGGCATATTTGTTTTTCCGGACAAAGTGAATGACTATTTTAACCCGTTGTTTTTTATATTGTCGGTTTGTGCGGTTCATATGATATTGGCGCGTTATTCGCGACGCGACCCACAATTGGGCCAGATTTTAATTGCGAAAATCAAAATGATAAAAGATAAAATTCCACGGAGACTTGCGGCATGATAACTGAATTTTTTAAATATTTTGCCGGAAATGGATTTTCAAATACCATAACACTAACGATTATGGCGGTTGCGGTTATATTCGTATTTATTGTCTTATTAATGTATATTCCAACCATAGTTAAACATGTTTTTCCAAAATTTGGTTATAAACATTATGCTGAATATATACCATTTACAACGGTTTATACCGATAATTCAATTGAACTAAGTGATGGTTGTTTAATTCGTGTTTATTCGCTTGCCGGGGTTCAAACCAGTATGCAAACCGATGAACAACGTGAAAAATTTCTTGATTTGCGCGCGCAACTTTTTAACCAAATTCACGATCAAAATGTTGTTTTACGGTTTTTTACTGTACGTGATGCGGTCGCTGAAAATACCGATTATGAATTTGACCAACCGGTATTACAAAAAATATATGACAAGTGGCATTCCCAAGGTTTAAAAATATTTTTGAATAATTATTACATAGTATTATCTGTGCGTGGCGCACATGCGCGTGATAAATTAAATCAATACGGAAATTATATTGAATCAATACTTGCGCCGTATAAACCGCAAATGTTGGAAAATAAATCGCGCGACAATATGGCAAAGTTTTTCGGTCGTATATTATCACCAATTACAAAGCCCGCGCCGGCTGTATGTGATGATAAAATCACCGAAAATGTGACAGTCGATGATGTTGAATTTTTATCAAACGGAACAGTTAAATATATAAGTGGTAATTATGAATACTTTGCGGCACTTTTATCTTTTCGCGCAGCACCGGATTATTTAGATGAAGATTTTTTTGATTCTGTAAATACAATTCAAACAGAAATGATTTGTATGAACGGTTTTAAAATTATGGGTGCTGCGGATGTAGAGGCGGTAATGCGCCAACGTCGCAGTGTCGCAAACAAAGAAAACGATTCAACCGAAGAACAAATATCCAGTGCGGAATCGGTAATGGATGAAAATGTTTCTGGTAATCAAACGCTTGTTAATTATTATCCATTGTTTATGATATTTGCAAAAACAGAAGAAGAATTAAAAGAACATGTTGATGAATTTAAAAAGATTTCCGCATCATTCGGTGTATCACCAATCCAAGAAAATTTTGCAACCAAGGTTTCATGGTTTTCAATAATACCGGGATTTGATACATTTCCGCGCACATTTAAAATGTTATCACGCGCCGCGGCAATAACTGTTCCAATGTCGTCTGCACCACGTGGTATATCAAATTCAGATTGGGGTCAGGGACCACTTGTTATATTCCCGACGGCCCAAGGTACACCATATCAGTTCCAATTTCATGTATCAGATAAACCGGCGGCGGTGGGTCATACGCTTACAATTGGTCCAACCGGTGGCGGTAAAACAACATTATTTTCATTCCTTATTGCGCAATCAATGCGGCATCCAAAATTAAAAGCATTTTTCTTTGATCGTAACAAAGGTGCCGAAATATTTACACTTGCGACCGGTGGAAAATATATAACAATGCAAAACAAAGAAAAAAATGAAACAAATTTCCTTGCGCATTTAAATCCACTTAAAATGTCGGATACGGCGGCAAACCGCGGATTTTTGCGTCGATGGCTGGCCATGATTTCTGAACAATCCGATCCGGTTTCCGAAGATGAAATTGCGCGCGCGGTTTCGGTAAATTTTGATTACTTGGTCGATAAAGACAGAATGTTGAAA
This sequence comes from Candidatus Enterousia sp., assembly GCA_045646605.1. Classification (GTDB taxonomy): domain Bacteria; phylum Pseudomonadota; class Alphaproteobacteria; order Rs-D84; family Rs-D84; genus Enterousia. Next base: position 89,301 of record JAZRLA010000008.1, on the reverse strand, counting down.
AATCTTTGGGAAAGTTGTTTTTCATCTTCTGGTAAAATGCGCGCCGCGTTAAAAAAATGGGTTGACCCATTGCAATATGGCGACATATTCAATGAAGAAACAGATACACTTGATTTACAATCGCGCCTGACCACTTTTGATTTTACCGAAATTTTACAAGATTCGGTCCTTGCGCCGGCTGTTATTTCATATATTTTGCACCGAATAAATAACACAACTGTATCCGGCGGAAATCCATCACTTATTATGATTGATGAAACCGCACCTATGCTTGAAAACAAAATGTTCCGCGATAATTTTATTGCCGGTCTCCAAGAAGGTCGTAAAAATCGTCAGGCATATATGGTCGCATTTCAACGCGCAAATGTTTTGGATAAACTGGGCATAGGTGATGTTGTTCGTGGCCAGGCGCAAACCATTATGTTTTTCCGCAACCCTGCGGCGGACGCATCTGATTATGAACATTGGAATTTGAATCCACTTGAAATGGCGTTTATCCAAGGCAAGGCCTATCCTAACCTTAAACGTGCGGTGTTGTTGTCACGACCGGTAAATAATGAATCGGTGATTTTGAATACAGAACTTGGTGGATTGGGAAGTTTACTAAAATTATTTGAATCTGGTCGTTCGTCGGTGCTACTCGCCGAAGAACTTTACCGCCAATATGGTTCGTCATTTGTTGCAGAATATCTTAAAAAACAAGGTGCGGGCGATATTTAATATGTTAAAAAAAATTCTGTTTTTTATTCTGTTACCTTTTGCGGTATTCGCTGATGATTGTGTGCAATATAAAAAAACACCGTTTGTAAATATTAAAAATCCCGAATGGACCAAAACGGTTGAATTGTCTGATGACCCTATGGATGAATATAACGGAAAATATTTTTCTTTCAAATTGCACGGAACAACCGAAACAAGTTTTATGGAAAAATATAATATCGATTTTAATGTTATTCCGGAAAATGACGGGTATTGTGTAATTGTAAATGGTGTTGATGCGACGGTTGGTTATGAAAATTTTTTGGTTAAAATTGACCGGTCACATAAAAAAGATTCTTGTTCATACAATGCAGTTTTGAAACACGAAGAAAAACACATCGATGCATATTTATCAATATTAAAAGATATGGAACCCGATATAAAAAATTCTATTTTTAACGCAATGAATTCGGTCATGCCGATATACGCACCGGATATGGAAAGCATAGATTCACTGCTTGAAGATATGTATAAAAGACTTGAAAAACATCCTGAAATTGTTTTACTTCATCAAAAAATAAATGCGGCCCAAGAAATTCGTAACAAACGCATCGACCAAGACGAAGACAACCACGAATTAAAAATGTGTGAATAATTAAACAAGCAATTCAAACTTCTCTCTCATTTTATTCAATTCATCGTCTATACGGCGGATTTCTTCATTTACATCATTTTCACCGGAAAGCCCGCGTACAGTTAAATCGTGTTTTTGTTTCTCTAAACTTTCAATATATTTTTGCAATTTTAACGATACTAAATACTTTTCCGCCGCATCAAAAGAAAGCCCACAATCAGGCGTATTTTCTGAAAAATCAAGATTAAATTTACTGATAAAATCACCATACCGTTCGGCAAGTGTTGGATATTTATTTATAATTGAAATAATTGTATTTTTAACAATTGTATCAATTTCTGGAACTTCTATACGTACGGTTTCCGCCGTTTTTTTCCATTTATGCCAATTGTTAAATTTGCGTGATTCATATTCATGTTCGTATTCTGCACGCAACATTTTATCGGTTATTTTTTGTAATTCGCCACGTAAAAACTTTTCCGCCTGGGTCCGTCCCGCCGGCGTATTTGTTAAAAAGTTTTTATTTGCAATGTTCCATAAAAAATCAACCAATGGCACCGCCGAATCAATAATTTTTTTCATATCATCTAAATTACCTTTGCGCAAAATTTCATCCGGGTCTTTTCCACCGGTCACAAAGGCAAAACGTACATCGGAATTATCACGCAAAAACGGCATAATTATCCCACACGCACGCGCGGCGGCCTTTTGCCCTGCCCCGTCGCCATCAAAACAAAAAACAATATTTCGATTTGCCTTGCATAAAATCGCAATATGGTCTTCGGTCAGTGCGGTCCCAAGTGGCGCCACCGTTTCACCAAAACCATGACATTGCATTTGAATTGCGTCAATTTGCCCCTCTACAATAATCGCGCGGTTTGCACGATGAATCGCTTCGCGTGCAAAATTAAACCCGAACAGCGTTTGCCGTTTGTGAAACATTTCCGTATCGGTCGTGTTGATATACTTTGGTTCAGACCCGTCGAGTGACCGCCCCGAAAAAGCAACAATTTGCCCGCGTGCATTAAAAATTGGGAACATCAATTTATCACGAAAAAAATCATACATACCGTATTCGCCACGTCGCGCAAGGCCGGTCGCAATAAGTTTATCTTGTTTCACATTTACAAATTTATTTGAAATAATATTGTTCTTTGGCGCATAACCAATGCCATATTTTTTTATCATATCATCACTAAACCCGCGGCCACGAATGTATTCCAAAGCATGTGCACCATCAGGCGTAAAAAGTTTTTCCGCATACAACTTTGCCGCCGCCGCCGTGATAGAAATATAAGATTCCTCTGCATCAATTTGTTGTTGCGATTTTGGTTTGTATTCCGGCAACTTTAATCCCGCCATATCGGCAAGTTCCGCGATCGCCGCCCGGAAATCAATATGCTGCGATTCCATTGTAAACGAAATAATATCACCATGCTTTCCACAACCAAAACAGTGAAAAAAACCTTTATCTTCATTGACGGAAAAAGACGGTGTTTTTTCATTATGAAACGGACAACAACCCCAATAATTTTGACCTTTTTTAACAAGTGGTACACGCCGCGACACAACATCGACAATCGAAAGTCGTTCGCGTAATTGGTCGGTAAAATTATTATCATATTTCGTCATATTCTGTCATTATTTTTACCATACATAAACAATTTTTTTGCTAATAAAGATTTTAATTCTATAACACCACCTTCACCTCTTTTACCAACATAAGCATAATATCTTGTTTTAAATAAATTTGGTTTAATGTTTATTAAATCTTGTTTTCTTATACACATGGTATCTATTGTATAATCATCTGTGTTATAAAGAACATATGGCATATAAACAATTATATGATATGGTTTTTGCTTCATAATATTTCTATAAAGTTTATATTTTTCAAATATATTCATATTTATTTCTTTTTATTACCTGTTTTTTTATTATTTATTAAATCAATCGCTGTCTCTAAATCCGGTTGTTCGGTCACACTGACATTTACCTTGTTGCTTGAAATATACGCGCCGTAACGCCCGGTCGGATAGAAATAAATCATTTTATCCGTTGCCGGATTTTTTCCAATTTCAATTGGTTCCGCCTTTTGGTTTCCGCCCGCCAATAACTCTTTTGCAATTTCAAGTGTGATTGTATCAGATGTGTATTTTTTTGCCGCCACATTTTTTTTGCCATCCGTCACATACGGTCCAAACCGTCCAACACGGAAAGAAATTCCATTACCCAAATCTTTTGGTTCGGTTTTTGTTTGCGTTTTTTCCATTGCATCATTCGGTGTCATGCGCGCGGTGTAATCACATGTCGGATAATTTTCACAACCAATAAACGGCCCAAATTTCGAAAGTTTTATGCCAAGTTTACCGCCACATTTTGGACATTTGTTATTACCATCGGCAAACATATGCTTTGTCATAAACCTGTTTATTTCATCTATAATATCGGTTGTTTTAACATCGCGCGCACCGGAAATCATTTGTTTTGTATCGCCCCAGAATTCATTTAATGCAACCAATTTGTCTGTGTTTCCATTTGAAACATCGTCCAGTGTATCTTCGGTTTTAGCGGTAAAATTCACATCTACCAAGTCTGCAAAATACTTTGCCAAATATGCCGCAATCACCCAACCCCCAGATGTCGGATGAAACCGCCGTTGTTTATCCTGTTCAACATAATTGCGGTCAACAATCGTTGACATAATCGTTGCATACGTTGACGGTCGGCCGATACCAAGTTCTTCTAATTTTTTCACAAGTGATGCTTCGGTATATCGTGCGGGGGGCATCGTAAAATGTTGTTCCGGCGTTATTTCTGAAATTGTTATTTTATCACCAACGGCAAGTGCCGGCAATTTTTCATTTTCATCATCATCATTATCATCTTTATCTTCGACATAAACCGCCATAAAACCGTCAAAAGTCCGCGTTGTTCCAACGGTATGAAATGTCGCAATTTTGTCATCTGTTAAAATATCAACGGCAACAGAATCAAATTCTGCATTCGTCATTTGACATGCAACTGTGCGTTTCCAAATCAATTCATAAAGTTTCTTTTCATCACCATCCAATTCGTGTTCTGCGCTATCAAAGTGTGTTGGACGAATTGCTTCGTGTGCTTCTTGGGCATTTTTTGATTTTGTTACATAAACATTTGGTGATGTTGGCAAAAATTTATCACCATAATTTTTTGCAATAAAGTTACGAATTTCACCAACCGCTTCGGCCGATAAATTTGTCGCATCGGTTCGCATATATGTAATAAACCCATTTTCATAAAGTTTTTGTGCCACCGACATAGTGCGCTTTGATGAAAAATAAAGTTTGCGTGCGGCCTCTTGTTGCAATGTACTTGTTGTGAACGGTGCATACGGTTTGTGTGATACTTTTTTCTTATCTATACGGCTGATTCCGGCGTATAGCGGTGTTTTTAACTTTGATAAAATTGCATCAACATCATGTGAATTTTTAAGCGTCATCTTTTCGATTTTTTCAGAATTAAAATACGAAAGACCCGCGTTGAAAGATTTTTTATTGAAATCACATTTTGCTTTCATAGACCAGTATTCTTGTGGCACAAAATCTTCGATTTCGCGTTCGCGGTCAACAACCAATTTAACAGCCACCGATTGCACACGCCCAGCGGATTTTCCAAGGTTTCGCCGCCAAAGCAGCGGTGATATTTCAAACCCAATAAGGTAATCGAGCGCACGCCGCACAAGGTAAGCATCCACCAAATCAGAATCAATTTCACGTGGGTTTTTTATGGCGTCCGTCACCGCATTTTTTGTAATTTCATGAAATGCGACACGATACACCGGTGTTTTACCAAGTAATTTTTTCGAATTTAATATATCCAAAATATGCCATGCAATCGCTTCCCCTTCGCGGTCAGGATCGGATGCAAGGTAAACCGCATCCGCTTTTTTTACTTCATCAGTAATAAGTTTTATTTGCTTTTCTTTGCCGGGCATAATTTGCCAACGCATTGCAAAATCATGTTCGGTATCAACACTGCCATTTTCGGGTACCAAATCGCGCACATGCCCAACAGATGCGATAACGCGCCATCCACGTCCAAGGTATTTTTCTATTGTTTTTGCTTTTGATGGAGATTCCACAATAAGTAAGTTCATATCAGTTCCCTTTTGCAGATAATTGTTGGTCTTTGTGTATATGTGCGTTTTGGCATAATCCGAATCCGAACATTAGTGATAATAAACTGCTGCCGCCAAAGGACATTAATGGCAACGGTACACCAACGGTCGGCATGAGTCCCAAAACCATGGATATATTTATAAAGTAATAAATGAAAAAGTTCAACATAAAACCAAAACACACCAATTGTCCGAACCGATTTCGGCATGTTTTTGCGGCCCAAAACAATATAATAATGATAAATGTATATATCATAAGTATGGTCATTGCACCCAAAAATCCGAATTCTTCACCAAGCATTGTAAATATAAAATCGGTCTGTTTTTCCGGCAAGAAAGATTGTTGTGATTGTGAACCTTTCATGTAACCTTTTCCAATTATACCGCCGCTGCCGAACGCGATTTTCGCCTGGGTTATTTGATAACCGGCACCTTTGACATCATGGTCAGGATTCAAAAATGTTATAATTCGTTCGCGTTGATATTGATGCAATCCACCAAACCAAACAACAGGCGCCGCCATAACCGCCAAAATCGCACCAATTATAAACCATTTCTTGTTTGCACCAACAATATAAAACATCCCAATCGTAATCATTGCAATAGACAGCGCGGTTCCCAAATCTGGTTGCATAACAACCAACCCAAACGGAAACAGCATAAGCAAAAACGGTACAATATAATTTTTGAATTGATTTATTTCTACCGAATTCATCCATGCAAAATAGCGCGCCAACACCAACACCAGTGCCATTTTAAATGGTTCTGAGGGCTGAATATGTATGAACCCAAGGTTTAACCAACGCTGGGCCCCCATCCCTGTATGCCCAACAAAAGTGACAAGTATAATAAGTATTGTCGCGACCGCATATATTCCGTATGCTGACTTTATCCAAAGTTTTATATTTGTAAATGTGGCAAAGAAAAAAAGCCCGAACCCAAGAATAATCTTCATCAATTGTGATAACGCAAACGGTTGCCATGCGCCACCAGCCGCAGAATAAAGAATAAGTTCGGAAAATACCAAGACAAGACACATTGGAACAAACATTGCCCACGAAAAACGACTAAGTTTTTCAGAAAAACTCATCATGTTTGCATTTGAAACGCGTGTCTGTCTGCTCATTTTTTTAACAATTCCTTCATAACTGCGGCTACGCTGCGTGCGGCGGAACCACTGGACCCAGAATGTTCAGTAATCACGCATACGGCGTATTTTGGGTTGTCCGTTGGTGCATATCCAACAAAAAGCCCATGATTTCGCATGTGCCATTCAAGTTGTTCATTCGTTAAAACACCCGACATGCGTTCCGCCTTGGAAATACTGCGCACTTGGGATGTTCCGGTTTTTCCACCCATTTTTGCCCCATTAACATTTATCGCGCTGCCCGCCGCCGTGCCACCAGGTTTAAGAACTTCTTCTAAACCATTTAGAACATAATTCAAGTTCTTTTTTTGAATTCCCATGTTTTCAAATTTTGGTTTTTTGTTTGATTTTATAAATCGTGGAATAACGCGTTTGTTCGATGCGACGCGTGCCATCATAACCGCCAATTGCATGCAGTTTACCAATGTGAATCCTTGACCAATACCGGAAATAACCGTATCACCATGCACCCAATTTACACCTTTGTTTGTTTCCTTCCATTTTCGGTCTGGGATAATCCCAGTCATCTGTTTCGAAATAATATTTTCTATATATTTTTCGGTCATTCCCAATCGCACGGCCATATGTTTTATTGCGTCGATTCCGATACGCAATGCCATTTGATAAAAATAAATATCGCACGAATGTTTAAGTGCCCCAACAACATTAACATATCCGTGCCCCTTATGTTCCCAACAATGATACCGCCGGTCACCGTAATCCCAATATCCCGGACAGAACACGGTTTCATTTGGGGTTATCGCACCCGATTCCAACCCCGCAAGTGCAACAACAATTTTGAATGTTGACCCGGGCGGATAAAGACCTTCGAATACCTTGTTCATAAACGGTTTTGCAAAATTACTACGCAGTCCGGCAATATATTCTTCGGCATCATCACCCGAAAAGTTATTCGGGTCAAAACTTGGGGTTGATGCCATTGCCAATATATCACCGGTTTCAATGTCCAACGCCACACCACAGCCCGATTTATAAAGCGTAAGTGAATCATACAATGCGCGTTGTGCGGATTCATCAATGGTTGTTTGAATATTTTGACCGGGAATTGGTTGTTCATACTTTGTTTTGTCTTCACCGGTAACCCGCCCAACCGCATTTGTTATCATAACTGTTTTGCCTGGAATTCCCGCAAGATTTTCATTAAAAACCTTTTCTAAACCCGTGATACCATGTGTATAAAATGGCGTGTTTGCCACGGCTTTTTCCGGGGCACCAACATAGCCAAAAATTTGTGCACCGGCGGGCCCCATTTCGTATCTGCGTGCAAAACCGTCTTGGATATGTAATCCCAAAAGATTCTTTGCCTGAATCCCTGCAAGCGTATTCCAATCAGTATTTTCACTTATTAACACCGGTTGAAATTTCGGTTGTTTTTTTATGTTTCTCCAAATGTTTTTTACGCGCTTTTCCGGCAAGTTTAATTCGCGGGCAACAGTGTTGACAAGACCTTCTATATCATCGGTTTCTTCGGGAATAACATATAATCTATAAATCGGTGCATCATAAGATATTGGTGTGCCATTGCGTGATAGAATTTTACCACGTTGTGGCATGTTTATCTGGATTCTAAAAGAATTATTTTCGCTTTTCTTTTTATAACCCCGGTAATTAAAAACTTGCATTTGTAACATTCGCAAAATTAATACAGATGTAAGAACCGCACCACCTGTTAAAAATAACGCGCTTCGCCGGTCAAATTGTTTTGATATTTCGCTGTCAATCATTTTGAACCGCCCGCATTGTTACAACTGTTGGAATATATATTGTACATGTAACTATAAATATCACAATACTATAAAGTATATTTATAAAATTTATTTGCTGTAAAATCATAAACAAAATTACCGGACTTATAAAAGATATAAACGCGTATACGCCGGATTTCTTGGTATGCGTCAAATCAACCATAGTTTGTAAATTTACAATTGTATAGAAAACGCAATAATATATGGTCCACATAAAACTGCTGCTGAATTTATAATCTAATAAAAAACACATAATTAATGCAAACGGTGCAAAATAAGGCGTTGGTCGTATAAACGAACAATAAAATATCGGTATAATGCAAAGAATCCCCGCCGGATTTATCCATGGACAAGACAAACGCCACAATGCAACAGTGATTAAAAAAGGAAAAGCAAATTTTAAATATGTTATAATTTTTTGCTTCATTGATAGTCACCATTTTCACCGGTAAACTTTAACACAATCACGCGCGATACATTCCACGGTAACGCAACATCAACATCAGATTCGTTTTTCATCTTTCCAACATATATACCCGATGGCAAAACGCCACTTATGTTACTGGTCAGTAATTTAATCCCGTTTTTTCCGGTAAAATTATGGTCACTGAAAAATCCAACAGTTGGTGTTGATGACCCATCGCCACGCAAAAAACCATGAACTTCGGATCCGGCGATTCTAACGGCAATATTTGTTGAAGAATCAATCAACGACCGTACCCGTGCAAAGTGCATTCCTGAATCAATAACCGTTCCAACCATTTTGTTTTCAAAAGAAATAACGACCATACCCGGTTCAACACCATCCGCCGCACCACGGTTTATCATAAATGTTTCATGATGCACCGCGGAATTATCATACATAACATCGGCAATGACGGTTTGATAGTCCGTATTCCGCGCAACCCCAAGTTCACGAATAAGTTTTTTATTTTCAAGAATTGCAACATCACAATCGGTCTGTTTGGCCAATGCCGCGGCAAGTTTTGTGCGTAATTCTTCATTTTCTTCTTCTAAAATTGAAACACGATGAATTCGTTTTACTATTTTCCCACCCGCGCGAAACGGCCATGTAACCGCATCACCAATCGCGTTAAAAACCGGGAATATGGTATGTGCAATACTGTTTGCAAACCTAAAATCAGGCTTTGCGACAATAATATATATGACGATGGCGGGCACAAAACACCCAAAACCAACGGCTTTTATTATTGTACGCAACCTGGAAGATACTTTCTTGGAACTCATGTCGTGGCAAGTTTAAACAGAAAAAAATGATTATTCAATAAAAACTTGATTTTTGCAGAAATTGTGTCATAATCCCACGGCAAACGGTCCGAAATGGCAAAGGCATTGCCATAAGGATATATAAACAAAAGAGGTAAAAATGCCAAAATTAAAAACAAAGTCATACTTGAAAAAGCGTGCAAGAATGACCGCGACCGGTAAAATCAACGTTCGCCGGAACGCCCACAAGAAACTTTTGCGTAAAAAATCTGCGCGTGCAAATAACGCCGGGTCAAAACCGCAATATCTAAACGAAAACATGGTGGCTCAGGCTAAAATCCTGGCGCCGTATGGTTTGAAATAAAATAAGGGGGCGAAAATGGCAAGGGTAAAACGTGGAACAACGGTTCGTCAAAAACACAATAAAATTCTTGAACGTGCCAAGGGTTTCCTTGGCCGGCACAGCAGCACTTATCGTGCCGCACGTGAAAAATCAGAAAAGGCGGGTCAGTATGCATACCGCGACCGTCGCACCAAAAAGCGCGATTTTCGGTCACTGTGGATTGTTCGTATCAATGCCGCGGTCCGTCCGTCCGGAATCACATACAGCCAGTTTATGAACGGCCTGCACAAGGCGGGAATTGAACTTGACCGCAAGGTTTTGGCGGAAATGGCGTATATGGGTGATGCGAATTTTGCAAAACTGATTGAAACCGCAAAACGATTTATTGCTGGGGATAAATAAAAACCCTTGGCGGCGAATTGTTTTTGTTTTAAGATTATGGGGCCGCAACCGCGACCCCATATTTATTAAAAGGTAAATGTTATGACAAAAGAACAAATAAAGAATACAAAATCACTTGCTGAATTACAGGAATTATACACTTCCGTATTCGGTAAAAATGGCACAATGACCGCGCAATTAAAAGAAATGAAAAATTTGGATAACGATGCACGGGCGCGGTTAAATCGCGAAAACACTGAATTGCGCGAATTATTCAAATTGCGCCAATCGGAAATCGAAACGTCCGAACTGAATGCCGCCCTTGCGGGCCAACGGTTAGATGTGACATTGGATGCCGAACCACAAAATCGCGGTACATTGCATCCCGTAAGTCAATCGTTTAAGGAAGCAATCAGAATCTTTGAATCTATGGGCTATACCCTTATGACGGGTCCAGAAATTGAAGATGATTGGCATAACTTTACCGCATTAAATACGCCGGCACATCACCCTGCGCGTGACATGCAAGATACATTCTTTTTGAAAAATGGTAATGTAATGCGCACCCAAACATCGGCGATTCAAATTCGTGCAATGGAAAAACTTGGGGCGCCACTTAAAATATTTGCCGTTGGTAATTGTTATCGCAAAGAATTGGACGCAACGCATTCTGCAATGTTCGATCAGCTTGAAGGTTTGTATGTTGACAGTGTTGAAAAAAATATAAATTTATCGGATCTACTCGGAACAATGCGTGTTTTTGCGTCAAAGTTTTTTGAACGGGACGATGTGGAATTGCGAATTCGTCCATCTTATTTCCCTTTCACAGACCCGTCAATCGAAGTTGATATGAAATGGGGTGATAAATGGCTGGAACTATTGTGTGGTGGTATGGTCCATCCGAATGTTTTGCGTAATTGCGGCATTGACCCAGATAAATACCAAGGTTTCGCATTTGGGTTTGGATGGGACAGATTGGTAATGTTAAAATACGGATTAAATGATATTCGTGCCTTTACCGATAGTGATGTTCGTTGGTTAAAAACATGTGGTTTCTAATAAAAAGGTGTAAAAGATGAAATGGACATTTGATTGGTTAAAAGAATACCTAAAAACAAATTTATCCGCCGCGGAAATTGCGGATAAATTGACACATATTGGATTAGAGGTCGAAGGTTTATCCGCCCCCCTACCCCCGATTGCGGCAAAAATTGTCGAATGCAAACCACATGAAAACAGCGATCATTTGCATGTTCTTATGGTTGATGACGGTTCGGACAAATTGCGTCAGGTTGTCTGTGGCGCACCCAATGTTCGTGTTGGGATGATATCTGCGCTTGCACGGCCTGGTTGTGTTATCGAAGGACATGAAATTCAAAGTGGAAAATTGCGGGGCGTCGTTTCCGACGGCATGATGTGCAGTGGGCGCGAACTTGGTATAAACGATGACCACAGTGGAATTATTGAATTACCAAATAAAACAAAAATTGGTTCACCGGTGGTTGATTGTCCAACGGTCTTTGATGCGGGCATCACACCAAATCGGACGGATTATTTGGCGGTGCGTGGTATCGCACGTGATTTGTCGGCGGCCGGCGCGGGCGAATATATTGAACCAAAAGATGCAAAATTCAAAGTGTCCGGTGGCGCACGCGGTGTAAACTTAAAAACCGATAAATGTCGCGCGTATAAACTTGCGGAAATCCATGATATAAAAATGGCGCCAAGTTCGGCAACCGTTGCGTCACGCCTGCGTGCAATCGGTATAAATCCAAAGAATGCACCAATCGATGCAACAAATTATATTTGCTATGACATGGCGCAACCAATGCATTGCTTTGATGCGGATGAAATCGTCGGTGATATCACCGTACGTATGGCGAACAATGGCGAAGAATTTACCGACCTGTTCGGAACGAAACACGAACTAAAAGAAAACGATATCGTTGTCGCCGATGATGCGGGCGTTCTTGCGCTGGCGGGTGTGGTTGGTGGCGCGCGCGGTATGACAAGTGACAAAACGAAAAACATAATTCTGGAAAGCGCGTATTTTGACCCGGTATGCATTCGCAAAACATCAAAGCGGCTGTCGATATCAACCGACGCATCGTATCGATATGAACGCGGTATTGACCCGACAATAACCGGCCCGGCATTGATGGCAACCGTAAAGATTATCACGGATGCATGTGGCGGTAAAATCGTTGGTTTTGTGGCGGCTGGAACAGACACGCCGATGAATCCGGAAATTGAATTTTCGCCCGAACTTTTTGTTCAGAAAACTGGAATTGAAATGCCCGAGGATGACATGAAAAATATTTTAACAAAACTTGGCTATACGGGGAATTTCGCCGGAAAGAAGTGGAAGGTCACCGCGCCCACCATACGGGTCGATGTTCAAATTCCGGAAACAATCGTTGCGGATTTAATTCGTATCTATGGATATGATAAAGTCGGTTTAAATTATGTTCCCGAAAAAACGGTTCCGGTGGAACACAACGATTTGAATATTCCGTTAAAAGAAAAATTGGCTGCGCGTGGATTGAATGAAGCAATTACTTTTGGCTTTGGTAATTCATGTGTTGAAGAAGTGTTAACAAACAAGCCAATTATTCGTATTGCTAATCCTATCATTGTTGATTTGGATACGGCACGCAATAGTTTGTTGGGAAATTTATTAATTGCCGTCGCAAACAATGAAAAACGCGGATATCCCGATTTGAACCTTTTCGAAATGGGAACGGTGTTTGATGGTGACATGCCGGGTGAACAACATACCGAAATCGCAATTGTTCGCACCGGCGTAACATCACCAAAACATTGGCAAAAACGCAATCGCAATGTCGATATATATGATGTCAAGGCGGATATAGTTTCACTGCTAAACGGTCAGAACTTTACTATATCAACGGAAAACCCGCCACTTTGGGCGCACCCGTATCGCTATGGCGCGATAATGCAGGGCAAGAAAAAACTTGGTGAATTTGGCGAATTGCACCCGTCGGTCGCGCGTAAGTTAAAGATAAAAACAAATGTCGTTATCGGAATTGTTGGCGATATAAATAACTTGCCGCGCCGGGTTTTGCCGCATGGCCCAATTGTGATGAGTGATTTTCAACCGATAACGCGTGACTTTGCGTTTATTGTGCCGTCTGATTTTCCGTCTGATCGGTTGGTTGCGGCGGCACGCTATGCCACAAACCCGATATCAAGTGCGGTTGTGTTTGATTCGTTCGAAATGGGTGACGGCAAAAAGTCCGTTGCTTTCACAATTACATTTACACCGCGCGAAAAAATGTCGGAATCTGATTTGGCAAAATTGCACGCCGACATAATCGCCGCGGTTGAAAAGAAATGCCCCGCCCATGTCCGTGATAAGTAAAGGCCGGCATTTTTGAACAATTTTATCGTTTCGGCCGGCATCGCCGGCTTTTTTGTAAAAAAATTGCAAAAAAGCCGGGAAATATACTCACTGCGACAAAAGTTTTTTATGAATTTTTTCTTGAAAACCACTGAATCGTCTTTATACTGAAATCCAAAAAAAGGAGATACACATGAACACGAATGATATTATCAAAGTTAACCCAATTGCCGAAACAAACGTTCCACCAACAATACTTGCACGACATGCGGCGCGCACATGTTATTCGGCGGATGTTCCAGAAATGGATAAAACAATAGATGAAAAAAATACGGCATTTGTTAAAAACAGTTTGTTTGATACTGGACATCACACGACATTGGAACACAACTATTTCACATTTAATATCGATGGTATTCCGGTGTCTAGTGTTGTTTTTGGTTTGCACCTTACCGCGCCATTTTATAATACTGACCAACGTTCCGGACGTTTTTCCAAGATGTACGATGAACCGGATATGGCCGCGATAAAGAAAACATTGGAAACATATTATCCGAATGTTTCGCCATACAATATAAATCAAGCGTGTAGGTGGATAGAGCGTGGATTAAACCTGTATGCTGACAACAAAGCGCGCATAACCAAACTTGCGGCGGATGCGATACATCGCGAACGGCCCAAGGCAAACGATGAATATATTGCGAAACAGGCGCCAAAACTTGCCCAGGAACAATTGCGTATGTTTATATCAATGATTGCGCCGACGGCACTTGATTGGACGGCGGACCTTGTTACAATTGCGGCGTTGTATCGCACGGCTTGGACACCGTTTATGCGTGATACTATGGAAAAAATAACAAAAGAAATAAAAGAAAAACACCCTGATATTTCATATATGTTTGACCAAAATTCCCGCGAAAATATCGGTGATTGGGACCCAAAGATGTCAAAAGAATACATGGGTATAAAAACAAAACCTGAATTCAAATTGATAGATTATAAATACGATGATAAAACATTTGGCGAAGACAAATCGCGCGATATGGTTGATACATTGCAATTTCGACCAGAATCAATGAATAATTCGATAAATTATGTGCACACAAAAATTCATGTTGACGCGGGCGCAACGATGGGTCAAGATCAACGCCACCGCAGTATTAAACGTTCAGAACCAGTATTCACAGGATATTTCTATTTGCCACCTCTGTTGAACGCGGCGGGGCTGAAAGATTCTGCAGATAAGTTTATGCGTGAATATTACAATTTGGCTGTTAATCCATTAGTTCCGCGTGGGCTGATGATGTCTATTGCGCCGTATGGTGCGATGGTGCAATACGAAAAGCACGCGGACCTTAACGCGTTGATGCACGAGCAAGGAAAACGAACATGTTGGTGTGCACAAGAGGCGATTTATCATATCTCTTGCGATTTGCGGCGCGATCTGGCGCAATATATCGGTGAAAAAGCGGCGCTTATGAAATACCTGACACCGCCGTGTTTATCGCGTGGCAAATGCGCCGAAGGTGCGCGCTATTGCGGCCGCGACATCGCCGACAAGATTAACTATTTCCGTCAAAGACAGATATAATGACGGAAAAAGCGGCCATTTTTCACACAAAACGTCGGGCATTTATAATATTGCCCGATGTTGGATTGTTGGTCGCACCAAAAGATTACAATATATCACATGAACAAATGCTAAAAAAATCGTGCAACAATACAGTGCGGATTTGCGCGCAATATTTAACCCAAATGACGAAACACGGGTATATACCGGGGTTATTGTCGGCGAAATCGGGGATGTATGGAAAAAAATAAATATGGTACGGCTTAAAACACTTGAAAATGGAAATATTGTCATGTAAAGTGTGTGTCACGGAATGCCGGTGTAGCTCAGTTGGTAGAGCATCTCATTCGTAATGAGGGGGTCGTAAGTTCGAGTCTTATCACCGGCACCACCAAAAATTGTTATCGCGCACAATAAAGTGCGCGATTAAAATTTTTGAGTGCCTCGCCGTAGCATTAGTCGCAACCAAAGAAAAAAAACTTCACACTTATCGGCGAAGGCGGGCTGTAGCAAATTGTTATCGCGCACAAAACATTAATTACCTAAGTTTTGTTTTCATCAATTCATATTGTCCATGTGCAATTTCCGCCAAATAATCAGAAAGGTTTGGTGAAATAGTGCAAATTTGTTGTCTTTGGCCGGTCGGCATTTTTTTTGAAATATACCCATTTCCGCGTATTCCGCCACACCATTCAGTTCCAGACGCAGAAAATAGAATAACAGTGTCACCAAATTCGCACGAAGCTGGCACCGATGGTTGATGTTCAGTTTTTTCAAAATACGAAACAGTGATTACTGGTGTGTTTTCTAATTTTGCGACAATATCGCCAATTTGTTTTTTGTCTATTTCTGGTTGAACATCGATAAGCACGGTATGTAAATTATCATATTTTTGTGCGCGCCGTTCATTATATATCATCGCCTTGTGCGCCAAGTAATCTGGCAAAGGATGCACTTTGCATTCCATAAAACTTTTGGTATGCTTTCGCATCCGTTTACCAAGTTTGACGGGTTCAACAAGTTTATCTGGATCTGCAAGTTCATAACGTACCTGTTGCGATGCCACAATCGGTGCCCAAATCGCAACAAACGGTTTTAACAATCGACCCATAAAATATGCCAGATTCACAATTTTTTCATCTTTCATGCTTAAATCCCCTTTTTGTTGATTTTATATTAAATATACGATTTGTCAAAAAAAATACTTGAAATGTTGTGTTTTGTATAATAAACTACTGCGCATGATGAAAACAAAAACGATCATTATTATAAGATAAACCGGCTATGCGCTTTGGCGATGGCCCGGGCGCAAGTGCGCCCGTTTTTTATGATAATTGCGATAATGGAGTAAATAAAATGGCATACCCAAAAACAGAAGCGAAAGTAAATTTTTCAAACCTGGAACACGAAATAATAGAGTTTTGGCGTGCGGATGATACTTTTCATAAAAGTTTGAACAAAACAAAACTTGGGCATCCGTTCACTTTTTATGACGGGCCACCGTTTGCTAATGGTTTGCCACACTGGGGGCACCTTGGGGTTTCCGCGGTCAAAGATATGGTTGCGCGCTTTCAAACAATGAACGGAAAATATGTAGAACGTGCGCTGGGGTGGGATTGCCATGGCCTGCCGGCGGAGGCATCCGTTGAAAAAAAGCAAGGTCGCACCGCCAAAGATATTGTCGCATCTGACGGAATCGCGGCGTTTTGTGATTTGTGTCGCACAGATGTGATGACCTATTCCAACGAATGGTTACGGTTTATTGAACGTGTCGGTCGTTGGGTTGATGGTGGCGATGAATATGGATATCGCACAATGGATAAAAACTTTATGGAATCCGTCCTTTGGGCAATGAAAACTTTGTATGAAAAAGGATTGCTCTATAAAGATTTCAAAGTAAACCCGTTTGACTGGAAACTGGGAACGGTGCTGTCCAATTCCGAAGCGTCATCTGAATACCAAGATATTGTTGATGATACTGTGACAGTATGGTTTGAATTG
The DNA here is from genome assembly GCA_045646605.1 of Candidatus Enterousia sp. Lineage (GTDB taxonomy): Bacteria > Pseudomonadota > Alphaproteobacteria > Rs-D84 > Rs-D84 > Enterousia. The sequence goes on along the minus strand of JAZRLA010000008.1, from coordinate 72,013 downwards.
GAAAACGGCGACCGTGCAATCGCATGGACAACAACACCATGGACACTGCCGGCAAATTCGGCTTTGGCGGTGAATAATAACATGAAATATGTTCGCATGAAACACGATGACGGGCATATTTATGTCTTGGCGGAATCGCGACTTTCGGCGTATGAAAAGATATTTTCAACTTCAGAAAACCTTGGGACGGTTATGGGGGCCGACCTGGTTGGCTTGCATTACAAACCGATTTTCCCGTATTACGCCGATTTAGCAAAAGACGGTCACGGCCTGTATACGGTGATTTCCGGCGATTACGTGTCGGACAGTGACGGAACCGGTATCGTGCATATCGCGCCGGCATATGGCGAAGACGACTATATCGTGGCCAAGGCAATTGACCCGCAATTCCCGGTTATATTAAATGTTGATGATTATGGCAACTTTGATAACACGGTCACCGAATGGGCGGGCGAAAATATATTCGTTGCCAACCCAAAGATTATCGATTGGTTGCGAACAAACGGAATCTTGGTTAAAAAAGATCAACATAAACATAGTTATCCGTTCGGCCCGCGCAGCAAGGAAAAACTTATCTATCGCGCGACCGATGCGTGGTATGTCGATGTGCCAAAGATTCGTGACCGTTTGGTTGAAATAACGAAAAACGATACAACATGGACATCGGCGGGCAATCGATTCCTTTCGTGGATTGAAAATGCGCGTCCGTGGGGAATTTCACGCAACCGTTTCTGGGGCGTGCCATTGCCGATTTGGGAACGGAACGGCGAATATAAAATCTTTGGTTCTATCGCAGAACTGGAAGAATTCTTTGGGGTAAAAATCGAAGACCTGCACCGCCCGACATTGGACGCATTGACCAAGGAAGGTTGGAAACGCATTCCGGATGTTTTGGATTGTTGGTTTGAATCGGGTTCTATGCCGTTTGCGGCCCTGCACTATCCATTTGAAAACAAAGATATATTCGAAAAAACTTTCCCGGCGGACTATATTATCGAAGGCCAAGACCAAACGCGTGGATGGTTTTATCATTTGATGATAATGTCGGTTGCGCTGTTCGATAAACCGGCGTTCCGTGTTGTTTCGGCAAACGGTATGGTTGTCGATGAAAATAAAAGAAAGTTTTCAAAATCGCTGCATAACTTTGTTGACCCGTCCGAACAACTTGAAACATACGGTGCGGACGCGGTTCGCCTGTTCATATTGGGCAGCAATTTTATGAAGGCCGAACCTGTGCCTGTTGATAAAGAAGGCAAGGTTTTTGTCGAACCGATAAAGACGATTTTAACACCGCTTTGGAACGCGTATCATTTCTTTACGCTTTACGCGAATCCGGCGAACATAACCGCGCGCGATGTTTGGGATGCACCCGCACGAAATGTTTTGGATAAATATATCTTGTCTGAAACAAGTGTATTGGTTGACACGGTTGGCGATGCATTAAAAGAATACAAACCAGATGTTGCGGTCAAAGAATTTGTTCGATTCTTGGATGTGCTAAACAATTGGTATATTCGCCGTTCGCGCACACGTTTCTGGGACGAAGATACAACGGCGTTCAATACACTCTATACGGTGCTTTGCACTGTATGTCGCTGTTTGGCACCGTTTGCGCCGTTTATATCGGAATACATCTACAAAAATTTAACCGGCGATGAATCTGTGCATTTGACCGATTGGCCGGTGGCAAAGTCTGTGGATATGGATATTGTCGACGATATGCGCCGTGTCCAAGAAATCGTTTCGGTTGGAAAGCAATTGCGCGAACAGTACAAGGTTCACAATCGTTGGCCGTTGAACAAATTAACTGTTGCGGGTGGCGTGCCTATGACCGAATACACAAATATTATTCGTGATGAATTAAATGTAAAATCTGTTGAATGGGTCGATAACACCGCAAAGGTCGCGGACAGTTTCATATATTTAATCACACCCAAAATCGGCGCGCGTTTAGGTGGCGCATTGCGTGAAATTGTGCCGGCCGTGAAACGCGGCGATTACGAATTGTCGGGTGATAAATTGGTTGTCGGTGAATACACTTTGAATGCGGACGAATTTGAAAATCGTTTGAATATCCGCGATGGTGTGACGGGTATGCCATTGCCGGACAATACCGCGGTTGTTATTTTGGATACCGAATTAAATTCCGAATTGATTGCCGAAGGTTTGGCGAACGACGCATTGCGATTCATCCAAGATACCCGCAAAGCGTTGGGTTTGGATGTGTCGGACAGAATAAATCTTACCTATACGGCGGATTTGGCGTTGTCTGGCGCATTGGAACAACACAAGAAAAGTGTAATGTCAAACGCGCTTATCCGTGAAATGTCGCCGGGACCGGCCGAACACTTTACGGAAATCGAAGGTTATAATTTTGGAATCTCTATACAAAAGGCTTAGAAAATGAAAGAAAATAAATTTTTATTTTATGGTTGTGTAATTGTAACATTTGCGTGCGCAATGTGGTTGCGTTTTCGTGTTCCTGTGGATATAGACTTCATCTACGATACGGAAACACAATCGATGGAATCGGAAACAATGGAAACCGTAGATTCTGTTGAAGATTTCTTTGTTGATGTTCCGACCGATGACAATATTGCCGATAAAGAAAGCGATAATAAAGAAGATGTCGCGAACGGTGATTTTACCGGTTGTTCGGCGCGGTTCAAATCAAAAATATGGGCACGTGATTTGGATGATGGGCAATCTGTTGAACGGTATTGGGCAACGAACGAAGTAACATGTCAATGCCAAATTGCAGGTAACATAGTTGAAAAAAAAGTGGTGTACGAATATTCGTCTGAACCAAGTGCAATAGAAACCGATTGTAACAAAAAATGTGCGGAAATTTGCGCCGAATAATATGATAACACCGCGGGATTTTTTCGAAATTGTTCCGAAAAACCTGAATATGAATATTCGTTCGGAATTGTATTCGACGAATGAATTTACATTTGCGGTCGCGGTGATTTTGTCGGCGCAGGCCACGGATAAAAAGGTGAACGAGGTCACACCCTCCCTATTCCGCGTTGCGCCAACCCCGCAAAAAATGTTGGAACTTGGTATTGATGGTTTAAAAGAACATATCAAAGTAATTTCTTTTTTTAACAACAAAGCAAAAAACATAATCGCGCTATCTGAACAACTGCAAAAGTTCCCCGTCGTTGGCGAAGGTGATTGGAAATTCCCGCAAAAATATCACGAACGCGCGGAACTTGTAAAATTGCCGGGCATCGGGCAAAAGACCGCAAACGTTATCACAAATGTTTTGTGGAACGCGCCAAATATCGGGGTTGATACGCACGTGTTCCGCCTAAGCCACCGTTATGGTTGGGTTTCGGATTCCGCAAACACGCCGGAAAAGGTAGAGGTGGAATTACTAAAAAAAATTCCAAAGAAATACCACGCAATAACAAATCACGTGATGGTGCTGTTCGGTCGATACACCTGCACCGCCTTGCGCCCAAAATGCGCCACCTGTCCGCTTTCAAAAATTTGCACCTTTATTAGAAAATAAATCACAAATTGATATTTTTATAAAAATCGTCTTTAAACTCTTTTACGGTTTTATATCTATCATTTTTATTGTAAGCCGTTGCTTTTAATAATACATTATAAATATCATTATTTAATTCAAATTCTTCTAATTTATTTGGTATAAAACAGCCTTTGTCGTATCTCTCTTGTATATTTGATGGATTGCTAAACATATCAAATATAATTGCGCCTAATGTAAATAATGATGTTTGTTCATCTATTGCCGCACCTAATTCGTTTTCTTCTGGTGCTTTCAATCTTTTGGTTCCAAAATAGTCCTTTCCTAAATCATTTATGGTTGGCATTTTCCTAAATAAATCTATATCACAAAAAGTGACTTCATCATTTTTAAAGTTATAAATTATACTACTATCGTAAAAATCTACTGCAACATATCCCGCATCAATAAATGATTCAAAAAAAGAAAACAATTTATTTGCAACTTTTAATCTTTTTTCTGCTGGTAATGATTTGAATCTCATCAAAGGTGTTATTTCTTTTGTTTTTTCATATCTATCAAAATTCCAATGATCAAACAAACATTCACCTTCGGCATATTCATAGATTACAACATAAAATTCTTTATATTCAAAAGCATCAACCAGTTTAATCAAATTTTCATGTTTGATTTCTTTATATTTTACTACGGCTTCTTTTAATAATTTAATCGATTCTTCTTCACTTATTTCAGCATTTATCGTTTTTGCACCGGCAATCTTGAAAAAATATTTTTGGTTGTCCTTTTTTATACCGAAAGATATACAACCACTGCCAGTTTCATCTATAACACTAAACACAGTTCCATAATCATTTAACCAAGAAAAATCCTGATATTCTTTTAATTTAAATTCTATTCCATCTATGACTTGTTTAATCATATTATTACCTTTAATTAAGATTTTTTATATAAACTCTGGTCGGTTTGCCTTCGCGATTATTCATTGTTTTCCAGAACAAGAAACCGTATTTTTCATATAAACCTATATGGTCAGTAGATATATATACTTTTTCGATTTTATTGGATTTTAGTATGTCGCAAATATGATTTATCATTTTACCAATGTTGTTATTACCACGATATTTAGGAAAGGTATACGCAAAACCAATCCATGGGGTTAATTCTGGCGCATCAATTTCATCTTGTTCGGCCAAGATCGCAAAAGAAGCCAAATTATCGCCATCGGTAAGCAGAAAAACCTCTGTCGATTTTCCACACATTTGTTTTAATTTATCAGTATTTAACCATGAATACAAAAGTTTTGCAGCCGACCAATCACCTTTACCGATCTCGTTCTTCCAGTGTTCTTGATTTTGAGATTGATAATATTTAATAATTTGCATCCGTTGCTCTTTCAATTTATTTTCAATTACAATTGTATCATAAAAAATTCGGAAATCGACAAAACAGTTTCGGGCCCCTCACTAGCCACTAACCACTTACACTAACACTTTATTTTCCGCAGCACCACCATAATTCCGGCGGGGGTCATACCGGGGATTTTTTGCAATTCTGCGATGTTTGCCGGGCGCACGCGTTTCAATTTTTCGCAAAGTTCGCGCGTCAGCCCCGGCATATTGTCATAGTCAAAATCGACCGGGATTTTTATTTCCTTGTCACGCCGATACGATTCTATTTCCCGATTGTTTCGCATAATATACCCGGCATAGAATTTATCATTTTCGGAAATTTCCCCGGCTTTTTTGTTCATTTTGTTCAAAAAAGCCGGCAAATCGATAAGTCCTAAATCGACACCAATTTGCCCAAGCCGCGCAATCGCATTGTCGGCACGCAGGTTCAATCGGTATTCCGCCCGCGATGTAAACATGCGATACGGTTCATCAACCCCAAGTGTTGTAATGTCGTCAATCATCACGCCAATCATCGAATTTGTTCGGTCCAAATCCAATGTCGGCGCGGATAACGCGAACGCGGCGGCATTTGCACCTGCAACCAAACCTTGGGCGGCGGCTTCTTCATACCCAGATGTTCCGTTTATTTGCCCCGCAAAGAACAACCCTGGCGCGCCGCGTGCCATTAAATGTTTATCAATCGCACGCGCATCAATCGCATCATATTCAATCGCATACCCATATCGTGCAAAGCGCGCATTTTCCAAACCCGGAATTGTACGAATCCATTGGTCTTGGATATCGGCACCAAAACTTGTTGAAATGCCGTTCGGATAAATCAAATCACTGTGCAACCCTTCGGGTTCCAAAAATACATGGTGCGAAGTGTGTTCCGGAAACCGCATAATCTTGTCTTCTATCGATGGGCAATATCGTGGCCCAATGCCGGTTATATCGCCGTTATACATCGGCGCGTTTTTTATGTTTTGCCGAATGATTTCGTGTGTTTCGCCTGTGGTATGTGTGATATAGCAAACCGCCACATTATTATCAATGTTGCAACCATCGGAAAACCAATCGTGCGGCGTGTCGGGCAATTGTTCTTCGCACACCGAAAAATCAATAGAGTCGCGATAAATTCGCGCGGGTGTTCCGGTTTTAAGTCGAATTATATCAAACCCAAAATCGCGCAATACGCTGGAAATCACCGTATCGGGGGATTGATATTCGCCACTATCCATAATACGGCCGGACGGAATCTTGTCGCCACCCATGGTCACCAGCCCGCTCAAAAAAGTCCCTGTCGTGAATACGACGGATTTCGCCGTATAGACACCGTTTATGATTTTCTTTTCCAAATCAATTGATTCAACTTTTTCAAATTGCACGCTAAGGTTTTTATATTCGCGCAAAATTTTCACAACCGCGTTATGATAAAGTTCGCGGTCAATCTGCGCGCGTAATGCTCTCGTCGCCGGGCCATGTGACGCATTAAGTGTGCGAAAATGAATTCCCGCCATATCTGCGGCGCGTGGCATAACACCGGAAAAAGCGTCCATTTCCGCAACCATTTGCGATTTGCCGGGGCCCCCAATCGACGGATTGCACGACATCGCACCCAAATCAGATTCGCGCATTGTAATCAGCAGTGTTCTTGCACCACGCCGCGCCGCGGCCGCGGCCGCTTCCATTCCGGCGTGTCCACCACCAATAACAATAACATCAAAATTTTGCATTAAAACCGCCCAAGCCCGCCGTTTATATGTAATACCTGACCATTGATATATGACGCTTCATCACTTGCCAAAAACACGCACGCGTTCGCAATATCATCCGGTTCACCAAAGCGTCCCGCCGGAATTTGCGCCAAATAATTCTTTTTTAAATCTTCTGGTAAAACATCGGTCATTGGTGTTTTGATAAATCCCGGCGCAATCGCGTTTGCGGTAATTCCGCGCGATGCAACCTCTGCCGCAATCGATTTGGTCATTGCGATCATACCGCCCTTGCTTGCCGCATAGTTCGCCTGGCCCGCGCCACCGATCACACCGATAATTGACGCCATATTTATAATACGACCAAACCGTTGCTTCATCATTGGCATAATTGCTGCGCGACACATTTTAAAGCAAGACCGCAAATTCGTATTCATCACATTGTCAAACTGTTCGTCCGTCATCCGCATAAGTAATGTGTCCGCAGTAATTCCGGCATTGTTGACCAGCACATCCAACCGACCGCATTTTTCAATCGCGTCCATAACCAGTTCAACCGCCGCGCCTTCGGCCGCCAAATCGCACGGAATCTTTACATAAGAATCGTCAAATTCTGAATTTAGTTTTGCAATATTACGCCCAGACACAACAACAGTGGCGCCCGCCTCTTTCATCTTTTTTGCAATTGCACCACCGATTCCACCGGTCGCGCCAGTTATTAAAACAACCTTATCTTTTAAATCGAACATTTTTTCACCTTTGTTTATATTCAAGACAATCCGTAATATGTTGTGCCAGTATATCTTTTCTATACGGAATCGTCATTTGCTTTGAATCAACGTTTAATACAACCGGGACTTTGTGCCTTTTTAACAGACCTATTGTCGCTACACCCACGCTTTCAATAGTAAGTTCTTGCGACGGTGTAAATACCAACTTATCTGGTTTTATACAAATTGTTCCCGCTAAAACATAGTTTGCACCAAAAAATGGAAAAACATTACCTTTTTTTGCCATATTTACACCTCCAACTTTTTGCCTTCCATTTCCGGACAGATGCGTTTGGTAAGCCCCGTCAATACCGCACCCGGTCCAACTTCAATTGTTTCTGTAATTCCCAAATTATGCATGGATAAAACACTTTCGCGCCAACGAACGCCGTGCGTAATTTGATAAACCAAGCACTCGCGAATTTCGTCGGGTTCGTTTATCGGAGTGCATGTTTTATTCGAAATCAACGCCGCCGCCGGCTTTTTTATTTCCGTACTCGCAAGTGCCGCACGCATTTCCTCGGCGGCCGGTGCCTGAATCCGACAATGCACCGGCACCGACAGCGCAAGTGGCATCGCGCGCCGCGCACCTGCGGCCTTGGCGTCCTCTAATGTTTTTTCAACAATCTCTCGCGCGCCGGAAATTACAACCTGGCCTGGGGAATTATCGTTTGCCAAATCACAGTCGTTCTTTGTGCAAATTTCACGCACCGTATCAATATCCAAACCCAAAATTACGGCGGTAAGGCCCCGCCCCACCGGCACAGCGCGCTGCATCGCGTCCCCGCGCAGGCGCAACAATTTCGCGGTATCCGCAACCGACAACGCACCCGCCGCACAAAGCGCCGTATATTCGCCCAACGAATGCCCCGCAACATATTGCGTGAGTGGAACATTCGCCGCACGCAACATCGCAATGGATACCGCCATAATTGCCGGCTGCACATTTGTGGTCAGCGTTAAATCTTCCATCGGGCCATTAAAAATAATGTCAGACAGTTTTTGGTTTAACGCATCGTCAACTTCGTCAAAAACCGCACGCGCCGCCGCGTTATTTTTATACAGTTCGCGCCCCATACCAACAGCCTGGGAACCTTGGCCTGGAAAAACAAGTATCGATGACATAATCGTCACTCCTTTTTTCTTTGATTATAACAGGGAAATTTATGTATGCAAATGAATAAGTGGCAAGTGCAAATTCCCCTCTGGCTAGAGGGGTGCCACGGCGGTGCTGTGCACCGACGGGCGGGGTGTGGTACACTAACCACTACCCACTAACACTTGTCTCGTCTCCGCTTTGCGGAGACGGACTAACCACTTTCATACTGAACTCGCAACCGCAATAATTTTGGCGGTAAAAGTCGGATTCGCGGTTGATTTGTTGTCGTAATTTTTCGTCCCATTTAATCGGCAAATATGTAATCTCGTCCAGTGTTGATTCAGCGGCGGTGTCAACCTGCGCTTGGTCTTTGTGGCGCGACACGCCGAATACAGACGCAATCGCATTATAACCATTTTCGCGTGCAAACTTTTTCGCGTATTCAAAACGATAGGCAAAACAAACACTGCATCGCGCGCCGCGTTCGGGCTCGGCCTCTAACCCGCGCACCGCCGCGCGCCAAGCGTCATGGTCGTATTCACAAATTTTATATTTTACCCCCATGCGCTCACAGTATTTAACTTGCTCTTGCATGCGGCGAGTATATTCACTTTCCGGCCAGATGTTTGGATTAAAAAACAGAACAATAAAATCATCCACACCCGCAATTTCACCGGATGCCAATTGCTTTATCGCGCCCGCGCTGCACGGCGCACAACAAGACATAAGAACAAGTTTCATTTGTTTTTATCGTACATTTTCTATTTTCTTATTGAACAATTCAACCAAACCGACCGGCGGTTTATTTGTTTTTATCGGCCAAATTTGATTCAGTGTTTTTCTTTCTACAAAAGTATCTGCATCAGTTAAATAATGCCAACGAACAAAACAATGCCCGGGAACACCATCCAACATAACTGGTTTATTTTCTGTTTTTTTCAGATCAAAATTAAATGTCTTTTTATATTGGTCTTTCAAAAAGGCATCAATATCGTTCGGATAAATCAATTTATCGCCAACCAAAATTTTATATTTATCTGTCACCTTTTTATCAATAACACGTTCTATTACAATTGTATATGGTATATTCATATGTAAAGGATATCTGCGCGTATATTCCACCAAATCTTCAATTGAAGGAATTTGTTTATATGGACCATTATGACACTGGGTGCATGCCCCCGTGTGACGCAAATAAAATTCAACATTTTCATTGTTCATTTTTATATCCTTTAACGATGATACCCAATAAAATCAAAGAATCCCGCATTTGGTGACATTGGTTCGCCAACCCCACAATACCGTTCTACACGATAAATCTTTTTATGTGGTTTGTGTGTTTCGGGTGCTTTTTGTTGTTTTAACCATGGGAATCCTTTTTCGGATAAATGATAATTCATAGTTATTGTTGTTTTCATTACGTCCATACAAATTCCAGATTTATTTTGTTTCTGCACATACCTTATCATCTCTTGAATTTCCAATTCACCAAACGTTTTTTCTGGGGTTGCATCATCAATATATGATGTCACCGTGTACGTTGTATATTTGATATTTTGCGACATAGTTTATCCTTTGTGTTAAAACTACATTCTCTCCCACGTATTTTTTTATTATTCGGTTAACTCAATCCGGCTAAACAAATTTTCCGGCACGGTGAATTTTTCGCCGTTTGCAATTCGGTGTTCATACTGCGCCGGCCAAGACAAATCATGCGTTGTTTCAAATATATTTTGAATCTTTGCCGCCGCATCCGGAATAACCGGTGCCGATACACGCGCAAACAAATCAATCAATTGGAAACATTCATTTAGCACCGCCGCCGCGCCCGCCGTATCACCGTTCTTAACCAATGTCCATGGTTCTTTCGCGGTCATATATTCATTCGCAATTCCATAAATATCGCGCAACGCAACAATAGATTTGCGGAATTCGCACGCATCAAGTGCCGCGGTCAATTCGGAAATTTTTTCGTTCACTTTACCCGCCAATTCCGCATCCGTCGCGCCCGCCGCCGGCACGGTGTCACCAAAATTCTTGTTTGATAATTTGCACACACGCGACACAAAGTTGCCAAGCAAACCATTTAAATCTTTATTCACAATTTCCGCAAACCGCGTCATTGTAAAGTCCGTATCGTCACTTTCAGGTGCGGACGCCAACAACGCATACCGCCAACAGTCCGATGGTGCAATGGAAAGTGCCGCATCAAGGAAAATTCCGTTGCCCGTGGACTTTGAAATTTTCGCACCGTTAAAGTTCAAAAAGTTTTGCCCCTTTAACACATCGACGGTTTTCCAATTATCGTCCATCGCCAATTCATACGCGGGAAAAAACACCGAATGAAAAGACACATTATCCTTGGCCATAAATTGCGTATAGTGGCAATCGGGATTTTTCCACCAAGATGCCCAGTCGGGATTTGCAATTTGCGAAATCGAAACATATCCCCACGGCGCATCAAACCAGACATAGAAAACTTTATCTTCGTACCCCGCCTTGTTCACTGGAATACCCCATTTCAAATCGCGCGTAATCGGGTTGTCGTGTAAACCTTCGTCCAACCATTTATTCGCAATTGTAATTGCGGTTTTCGGCCAACCCACACGCGAATTTATCCATGCGCGCAATTTATCCTGCATTTTGCTAAGTTTGAAATACAAATGCTTTGTTTCGCGCATTTCAACGGGTGACGAAGGGTCAATCGCACTATGCGGATTAATTAGTTCGTCCGGGTCCAATGATGCGCCGCACTTTTCGCATTCGTTTCCGTACGCATGTTCATAACCGCACCGTGGGCATGTCCCAATAACATACCGGTCGGCCAAGAACTTTTTTTCATTCACTGAATACGGCTGCCGCGATGATTTTTCTTCTATCATACCCCGCTCTTCCAACCGATTGAATAATTCATGAATCAGTTTTTCGTGTTGTGGTGTATGCGTACGACCATATAAATCGAAAGATAATTTAAAATCACGAACCGCGTCCAAATGCTTTGCGCGATATTTATCAACATAATCTTCCACGGACATATTTTCGCGCGCCGCCCCAATCTCGCTTGTTGTGCCGTGTTCATCAGAACCACCGATATACAAAACATCACGCCCCATTGCGCGACAGAAACGTGCATACACATCGGACGGCAGCAAGCAACCAATCAAATGGCCAATATGTAGGTTGTTATTCACATATGGTAACGCCGAAGTAATAAGATATTTTTTGCCCATCGTTATATTCCCCTTTTATAAAAAATGACGCCAAACGGGGCGCCCATCCGAATCCCGTTAATGTTGTTTGTAAAATTATATTTGCATTCGTTTCATTTTTTATCTCCTGGAACCGTGTGGCCCGCCACACGAAGCCTTGGCGAAGTGTGGTGGGTGGTATTGGACTCGAACCAACGACCTTTACGATGTCAACGTAACGCTCTAACCAACTGAGCTAACCACCCAAAGCCAACGCATTATAGCAAAGAAAATCCCGATTGCAAGAATTTAGTGTTCGGTATCGCTTTGCGGGAAAGTATCAACCGTTCCGGCCAATTCTTTTTCGATATCTATTCCCATTTTTTCAAATTCGTCTTCCATTTTCGACAGAACCAATTTTAACAGCAAATACATTTCACCAATTGTCATGGGATTTTGTGGCTGCTCGTAATATCGATACAGTGTTTTTATAACCGTTTGTGGTATTGGATTATTTGTGATTACCCGACTAAACATTATTTTTTCCTTTGTTAAAAATCATTTACAAAATCACAAACTGTTCCATGGCAAGCACCATTATACTAAACCGCCCAAAATATTATAATGAAAAATCAAAAAATACCATAGGAAAGAAGTCAGTATATCCGCACCAAAAAATAAAAACGGGCGCCCCGCGCCCGCACTAACCACTAATACATCGTCTGCAAAATATGCTTGTTTTTATCCAAACTGGTCAGCATGCGACCACTGCCCCGTGCCACACATGCAAGCGGATCATCGACCAAGAACGCCGGTAACCCGGTTGCCGCACGAATTGCCGCGTCCAGTCCGCGCAACAATGAACCGCCACCGGTCATTGCGATACCCAAATCGGCGATATCGGCGGACAGTTCCGGCGGTGTCAGTTCCAATGCGTGCCGCACAGTATCAACGATTTTCGTCACCGTCTGCGCGAGTGCCGATGCAATTTGCGATTCTGTGATAACCGTTTCGCGCGGTGTCCCCGACAGCAAATCGCGGCCCTTTATCTTCATGGTAAGTTCGTTCGCCTTGTCCTTTGGCGAAATCGCAGTGCCGATTTTTTTCTTTATCTCTTCGGCGGTGTTTTCCCCAATCAGCAGGTTTTTATTCTTGCGCACAAATTCGATAATATCCAAATCCATTTGGTCCCCGGCGGTGCGAACGGCATTAGAATACACGATTCCACCCAGTGACATAACCGCAACCTCGGTCGTGCCGCCACCGATATCCAAAACCATTGAACCCAATGGTTTTTCCACCGGAAGTCCGGCACCAATTGCGGCGGCGGTTGATTCTTCGACAATGTAAACTTTGCGTGCGCCGGCGGCATCGGCGGCTTCTTGAATTGCGCGGCGTTCCACCTGGGTCGCGCACGACGGCACACATATAATAATAAGTGGTGCGGTCAATGGACTGCGGTGATGCACTTTGCGAATAAAGTATTTAATCATTTCTTCGGCAACCTCAAAGTCCGCAATAACACCATCGCGCAACGGTCGTACCGCGGTAATCGAACCCGGTGTTCGACCAAACATCTGTTTTGCTTCGGCACCGACGGCGAGTATTTCCTTGCGCCCCAACAATTTGTTTTCCGCAACCGCAACAACCGATGGTTCGTTTAGGACAATTCCGCGCCCTTTGACATAAATAAGAGTATTCGCCGTGCCCAAATCAATCGCCATATCCGCGGAAAAAAATTTCATAAGCCAATTATACATACATTGCCCCTTTCAAAATAACTTGCCATTACTATAAACGCGGGAAAACGAAAAATCAAGGCCCCGGCGATAAAAACGTTTTTTGTTTGACTTTATCCAGATTTTGGTATTATTAAACACATGCGCGACACAATAAAATCACATGCCGACTTTCATACAACCGACGATGACCCGTCGGCCAAGGCGCTATTCTTTTTAGTTCGGGCAAAGCCGGCGCGCTTTCCAACCAATCCGCGTATCGGGTTTATGGCGACCAAGCACACTTTCAAACTTGCGGTCCAGCGTAACCGGGCAAAGCGATTACTGCGCGATTGGGTGCGGTATCACGAACGGCTTATGTGTCCAGAATTCGATTATATATTCATCGCCCGCCATATGATTTTGGACGCAACACGGCCGTCGGGACGCACGGCTATGGAAAAGGCGCTAACCCATATAATGCGCAAATACGGCCCGAAAAAGGCACATAAAAATGCAAAAAATTCGTAAATTTCCGGCATATGTCGGCCTTGGTCTTATATGGTTTTATCAACATTTTATATCGCCGGCATTTGGCGGTCGCGCGGTTTGCCGCTTTACCCCCACATGCAGTGAATATACAAAAACGGCGATTTTACGATACGGCCTTGTCCGTGGAACTGTTATGGGAATGCGCCGAATTTTGCGCTGTCGCCCGGGCGGGGACTTTGGTTTTGACCCTGTGCCTTGACAATCGGGGGTTAAAAGGTTAAAATTCTGGGGACATAAAAGAATTTATACAAAAGGATAAAGAAATGTCATTTCGTTCAACCGTGGAATCCATGTCAAAAATTATGGATGATATGGGAATCACCGAACTTGATTTGGAACGCCAGTTTTTGTTTGGCGTGTATCGCAAACATATTCATCTTTCAAAGCAATCGGGTATCACAATGCCGACATTACCGGTGTCCGAAAACGCGAAACATACAAACAGTGAACCGGCCGATGCGACCACATCGGGTTATGCCCTAAAATCGCCAATGGTTGGTGTTGCGTACCTTGCCCCGGAACCGGGCGCAAAGCCGTTTACCAAGGTTGGGGCATCGATAAAGGCGGGCGATACCGTTATTTTAGTAGAGGCAATGAAAACATTTAACCCAATCAAATCTGACAAAGATGGTGTCGTCAAAGAAATTTTGGTGACAGACGGCCAGGCGGTAGAATTTGACCAACCATTGATAATTATTGAATAAGAAAAACTATGCCAAAGATAAAGAAAGTTTTAATTGCCAATCGTGGCGAAATTGCGTTGCGAATAATTCGCGCGTGCCGCGATATGGGTATTCGAACGGTTGCGGTATATTCCACCGTTGACCGTGATGCGATGCATGTGCAATTGGCGGATGAATCGGTGTGCATTGGGCCCGGGCCATCCAAAGAATCATACCTTAATGAATCTGCAATATTGACGGCGGCACTGCTTACCAACGCGGATGCAATTCATCCCGGTTACGGGTTTTTATCTGAACGCGCGGACTTTGTGCAAAAGGTTGAACAACATGGTTTAATCTGGATTGGACCGGATGCGGCGATGATAAATAAAATGGGCGATAAAGTGAACGCCAAGAAAACCGCAATTGAATGCGGCCTGCCGGTTGTGCCGGGGTCTGATGGCGCGGTTGAAACGGTCGAAGATGCGTTGAAATGGGCAAAAAAAATCGGCTATCCGGTTATGTTAAAGGCGGCGGCCGGCGGCGGTGGTCGTGGAATGCGCCCCGTTATGTCTGCGGACGAAATGGGCGAAGCGTTTGAAATTACCAAGAACGAGGCGCGCAGTGGTTTCGGCGACGACACGCTTTATATGGAAAAATTATTATTGCACCCGCGGCATATTGAATTTCAGGTCTTGGGTGACAAACACGGCGATGTGGTTATATTCGGCGAACGCGACTGTTCGTTGCAACGCAAAAATCAAAAGTTGATGGAGGAATGCCCCGCCGCCGCGCTTACACAAAAACAGCGTGACGATATGATTGAAATTTGCAAAACGGCTGCAAAGAAAATGGGCTATACCAACGCCGGCACATTTGAATTTATGTACGAAGATGGCAAGTTTTATTTCTTAGAGATGAACACGCGGCTTCAGGTTGAACACCCCGTAACCGAAATGGTTTACGGCGTTGATTTGGTGCGCGAACAAATTCGCGTTGCCGCCGGTGAAAAACTGGGCTATACCCAGGCAAATGTGATTCCGCATGGTCATGCGATTGAATTTCGCATCAATGCCGAAGACCCGGAAACTTTTGTGCCCTGCCCCGGCAAAATTACGCTTTATGCGCCGTCTGGCGGCCTTGGCGTGCGTGTGGACAGTGCGGTTTACACCGGATACACAATTCCACCAACATACGATTCAATGATTGCAAAATTGATTGTTCATGCGCAAACGCGGTCCGCGTGTATTATGCGTGCGGAACGCGCACTGGACGAATTTGTTATCGAAGGCGTAAAAACAACAATCCCACTTCAGAAAAAATTGCTAAACAACCGCGATGTTAGAACATTGAACTTTGATAACCATTGGCTGGAAGAATATTTGAAAAAAGAAAATAAGAAGAAGTAAGTGTTAGTGATTATCCGTCTTCGTCCGTCATCGCAAAGCGATGCCGTGACTACGCCGAGACTGCGCCAGGGCTGTACCCTGGCTTGGTGTTAGTGATTAGTAAAACCGGCGTATCGCGCCGGTTTTTGTTTGATTTTAATTTTTTTATAGTTTATAATTGCACTTGCAATGGCGGGTTGCCATTGCGGGGCCCTAGAAAGCCTATCGAGATATAACTCCACCGGGTTGGAGGGTTGCGAATATATATAATAAGCAACACTGTATCTCGACAGTTTTCTAGCCTCCAACCGTTTGTATTTTTGCAAATGGTTTTTTTATTTCATCAAAAAGGAAAAACAATGTTTGAAACAGTTATCACGGATAGCCCGATACCACAAACGGTTATCAAGGCACTTTATCGGTATTACGAACAACCACAAAATTCAATGACGGTTGGTGAAATGTATTTGCTGTTAAAATTGGTTCTGTCGAAAATGGAAGATGAATTTGAAAAGATGGGATTCGATATTGAAAAAGAATTATCAGAAACCGTCGCAACGGCTCACTAACACCAAGCCAGGGCAAAGCCCTGGCGCAGTCTCGCCGTAGCGACAGGCGAAGACGGATTATTTCTTCCTCTTCCTAAACTCATCCAATGACACCACGCGGCCGTCGTCGGGGATTGTATCGCCCGTGCCATCCAATGGCAATTCAATATCATTATCCGGCGCATTGCGTTCGGGGCCTTTGTGGAAAGATAACATAAAATCAACCGATGGATCTTTGAATTCAACCAACGCCGAAAACGGAACGCGAATAAAGAACGGCCGCCCATCAAATGTCAATTGCACGCCGAATTCTTTGTCCGACACATGCAAATTATTATACGAATATTGCAACACAATCGTCATAATATCGGGATACCGTATACGCAGGAAATCCGGCAACACAACACCCGCATCATGCGTACGAAATGTTATGAAAAAATGCATCCCATCGCCAAGGCCGTTTATCTGGGCGTGAATCAATGCTTCGCGCACAACGGACTTTAACGCGTTATCCAACAATGATTGATAATCAATTTTTGCCATTTATTTTTCCCTTTGCCGATCGATTATATTACTTACCTTGCCATCGTTGCAAGTAACAAATGTTGCATCCGAAATATCGGCAAAATTATCCGCGTCTATGCCGGTTGCCCAAACCTGGGCCGATGCATCGCGCAGTTCGTCAAATAATTTTTTTCGTGCATTTTTATCCAAATGCGCAACCGCTTCGTCAAGCAAGATTATCGGATTCGCACCTGTCTTGGTATGAACAAGTTTCGCATGCGCCAATATCATTTTTAATAACAATGTTTTCTGCTGGCCGGTGCTGGTAAGGTTCGCCGGCAAATTTAATTCGCGGTTGAATACCCCAAAGTCCGATTTGTTTACACCGTCCAAAACCATTTTATCATTTACCAATTCGCGATTGTTTCTAAGATAATCTAAATACTTTCTTTCGGCCGCCCCCGCGCCGGACTCCATAATCATCGATTCAACCAATCCATCAACCGAAACGGCGGCATCGGTTAAAAAGAAATTTATTTCGCCGGCGTATTGAATACGTGCGGCGGCAATTGCAACCGCGGTCGCGGCGATTTGTGCATCCAATGCATCAACCCATTTTGCATTTGCACCCGCCTTTAATGCACCCGCCCTTTCGGATAGCAGTTTTGCATGTCGCGCGACACGACCACCGTGTGCAGAATCAAAACTTGTGGCAAGCCGGTCAAAAAACGCCCGCCTATCGGCCGCGGCATCAATAAAGATTCTATCTTCGCGCGGGGTAATCCAAACAATGCGCATGCGCGTAGCCAAATCGGAAAGCGTTGCCACATCACCATCAATTTTCGCGTGTCGATTTGAATCACCGTTATTAAAGTAGACACAAATTTCCGTATCATCACACAGTTCCGCAATCACCGAAAAACCGCCGTCACCATCAAATCGCGCGATATCCGTCATTGGCGCACCACGCATTCCACGGTCGCCGGAAAGCATCGATACGGCCTCTATGATTGCGGTCTTGCCGGTGCCGTTTGCGCCCGTGATGATAATGTTCCTGTGCCCGTCTGTTGCGAAACGGCACGAAATATGATTTCGAAAATTGGTTAAGATTAAACGACTTATCATGTTGCATAGGTTAAGAATTTTCCAACCTTTTTGCAAGGTATTGTTATATGCACAATTAAAACAGGACAGTTTGCAGGGGCTAAATAGGCACGTCACGTGGTTTGTCATGGCGGGCTCGGTCCGCCATAGGGCAAAATAAGTTTATAATGACACCCCTATTGCGGCTCGGAGGCCGCAATGACAAAGATGCTCGTGAAATCAGATACTGTGTTATGGTTTGCTTATTCAAATCACGCAAACACACATGTTTGCTTTTGTCAAAATAGTATGCTATAATACCAAGCGATACGGGCGGTTGCCTGTATTGGGGCATAAGAACCCCTTCTGAACGCATCCCACATGATGGGATGAAACTACCAATCCTTAGGTTGGAGTGCGTCGAATATATCGAATAAGGCGCGCAGTTTCGTTCAGATTGTTCTTAAGCTCCAACCGTTTAACTTCTATAACAAAAGGATTGTGAAATGACGTTGACAAAAGTTTCTCCTGAAGAAATACAAAAAGCCGAAGAAAGAGCACAAAGAATACGAGAACAAAAAAAACAAAGAGAAGAAAATTTTGTATTTGAACAAACAATTGAAAAAGTGGTTAAAGAGATTTGTAGACCGGCCATTGATATAATTAAAGGTTCAACTGATTTTGAGATTCTGTCTGAAAATATACACCCCCAAAGAGCAGAAATTAACAAAATAGGTTTCACAAAAAATGGTAAAAAATACGTTCTTCAACTAAACGCAGGCACCACATACAACGACAAAAATGTTATCGGACGGACACAAAGAAAAGATGGTAGCATTATGCTTGATTATGAACAATTAATAGTTTTGGGAACCGAAGCTATGTTAATAGATGTCGACACAAATAGCAGTATATGGAATTCCAGAGATTGGAAAACGTTTCAGAAATTTCCAAATTTAATTTATCCAGAATTGAACAAGCAAGACCTTTTTGAAAATATCAATGCTGCAAGTGCTGTTTATGTAATGGATGCACTTAGAACACAAATGGAAAAATCAAAGTTAAAATCAAAATTGTTATTAGCAACAGAAAATCTGCGTATAGCGGGATATAGACGAACACCTTTTTATGGTCCGGAGTATTCGGACGCAAGGTAAAAAACACCGGCAAAAGCCGGTGTTTCTCTTTTAAAAATCTGGAGGCTTGGGTCGGAATCGAACCGGCATACAAGGATTTGCAGTCCTCTGCATAACCACTCTGCCACCAAGCCATGCATAGCCATTTAATCCTAGCAAAACAAATTTATTTTTCAACATAAAAAATATATAATAAAAACGCCAAAAGGTCAAGAAATAATGAGTTTTGAAAAAATTCCTTTTCTGTTTGTTTTTGTATGTTCTTTCGCATATGGCGCGAACGATGATTGTTTGTCGCGCAAAAATGTGCCGGATGGAATTTTAGATTTACAAACCGTTATTGAACTGGGGTTATGTCGTAACCCTGAAACCATGTCTGCTTATTACTCTTACGAAGCTGCGCGGTATAACAAGAACGCCGGATACGCAAGTTATTTGCCCAACGTCAGTGGCGGCGCGTCAATGAACAAGAACTATCAAAATCATGATTGGGAACCGTGGCAATATGGCGCATCAATTTCCGCATCGTATTTGATATTTGACTTTGGCAAAAGGTTAGCGGATTTGAACCAACTTTCGTCCACATGGCGCGCAATGGGGTTTGATTATGATGACCGTGTGCAAAATTATGTATACGGCGTAATCGGTGCGTATTATGCATTGTTAAATGCAGATGCAGATGTCGAAAGTGCGCAATCATTACGCGTTGTTGCGCAAACTGCACTTGACACAGCAAACAAAAAGTTTAAGGCCGGCGTAGTTGCACGTGCCGATGTTTTAAAGGCGGAAACAACACTGGCCAGTCGCGACCTGGATTTAGAACGTGCAAAAAACAATCGTGAAATTGCCAAGGGAACGTTACTTAGTAAACTTTCGTTTCCTGCGGACGGCGAAATTACAATTGCCGATATGCCTGATGATTTTGGTTCGCCACATGAAAACCATGGCATAGATGAATTGATTGCGATTGCGCGCGAAAAGCGCCCTGACCTGCTGCGTGCGGCGGCAAACAAAGATGCCGCGTGGCATCGCCGCAATTCGATGTTCCTAAAAAATTTACCAAGTATAAGTGCGACCGGAACACTTTCATGGAATGATAACAATCGCGATTATATTTATAACGATAATTCACATACCAGTGGCAGTATCGGTATCCGTGCATCTATGCCAATATTTGCTGGGTTTGCAAATATGTACGGCGTAAAGAGCGCCCAGGCATCTTACGAAGGTGCCACTGAAAACCTGCGCAATACAAACGATAACGCAATACTTGATGTGTTCACGGCGTATCAAAATTACAAAACCGCCCAAACTGTTTTGTCGCAAACCGAAACATTACTTAAATCTGCAACAGAATCAGAACACGTAACCGCCGGCATGTACAAGGTTGGTCGCGCAACAATGCTTGATTGGCAAACGGCGCAATCGGAATTGGTATCCGCGCAAAAACAAAACAATGCGGCGAAATATGATTTGTTTGTAAAGCGCGCGGCGGTTGCACTTTCCATCGGCGATATTAAATCCGAAATTGAAAAGGAAAAACAATAATGGTACATGAAATTAAAAAGTCTTTTATACGCAGATTTTTTGCATGGATTTGGCGACATAAATGGTGGTCGCTTGCGGTAATAATTCTTTTGTTGATTGGGGGTACATGGTGGATAATTGCATCGATTGACGGCAAGGTCGAATATGTAACAGTTAATGTTTCACGTGGCGATATAAAACACGTCGTAACCGCAACCGGTGAAATCAATCCGGTGAATACCGTCAGTGTTGGTTCGCAAGTTTCCGGCACGATATCGAACATCTATGTTGATTATAATTCGCACGTAACCAAGGGCCAGTTATTACTTGAAATTGAACCATCTGTGTTACAGGCAACTGTTGACGAAGCGCGCGCCGCATTGGATTCGGCAAAATCGCAATTAAATCTTGCGCGGAATGATTATGAAAGGAATAAAACACTTTACGATTCTGGATATATCGCGCGCGCCGAAATGGAACAATCACAAACGAACTATGAACAGGCGCTACAAAGTGTAAAACGTATGGAATCGCAATATGAACGTGCGGTAACAAACCTTTCGTATGCAACGATAACTTCGCCAGTTGATGGCACGGTGATTTCACGCAAGGTTGATAAAGGTCAAACCGTTGCGGCATCTTTTCAAACACCAGATTTGTTTGAAATTGCCGAAGACCTCTCAAAAATGCAAATTGAAACAGCCGTGTCAGAGGCCGATATCGGCGTAATCAAAGAAGGTCAAAATGTGACATTTACCGTTGATGCGTATCCGCGCAAAACATTTAATGGAATTGTAAAACAGGTTCGTCTTTCCCCAACAACAACATCAAATGTTGTGGTCTATACCGTTGTGATTGATGTGGATAATACAGATTTGAACCTTATGCCCGGAATGACGGCATTTGTTACTATACTTGTTGATGCGGCCAAAGATGTATGGAAAACGCAAAATGCCGCGTTTCTTGTTCGCAATTTCAAAAATATTATTACCGATACACCGGACGGAATAAATCCAAATGAATATATCGCGGTCCTGCGTGATGGAAAACCAGTTTTTATTAAATATACCAAGGGACTTATTACCGCAACAGAAACACAAATCATTTCTGACGAATTAAAACCCGATGACAAAGTTATTGTTGGACGTGTCGGTCAATCGACAAGTTCTGCCGCAACCCAGGCGCGCCGCCGTGGACCTTTTTAAAGATGATAAAGAAAAAAGAAAATATAATTTCAATGGACAAAATCTGTAAAAGTTTTCCGCTTGAAATCGGCGGTGCCCAACAGGTTTTATTCGATGTGAGTTTTGATGTTTCCGCCGGCGAATTTGTTGCGATTATGGGCCCATCGGGGTCTGGGAAATCGACATGTATGAATATTATCGGTGCACTGGATACGCCAACATCCGGCGTATACGAACTTTATGGGAAAAATATAACAAATATGACCGCGGATGATTTAGCGGTTATTAGAAATGAATATATCGGTTTTGTTTTTCAAAATTTTAATTTGCTACCGAAACGCAACGTGTTGGACAATGTTATGTTGCCACTAATGTATCGTGGAATGTCACCGGACGAACGAATCCGTCGTTCGCGTGAAATGTTGCGACGTGTTGGACTTGAAAATTTTGAAACATATTTACCTACACAACTTTCGGGTGGAATGAAACAACGCGTTGCAATTGCGCGCGCACTTGCCGGTGACCCAAAACTGATTCTGGCGGACGAACCGACGGGTGCACTTGATTCAAAAATGGGAAATGAAATTTTACGATTTTTCAAAAAACTAAACGATGAAATGGGAATTACTATAATTATGATAACACATGAATTTGATACCGCGCAATATGCGAAACGCCTTATACACATTTACGACGGACGAATAAATTACGATGGCGCGATTCCAAAAAACGAAGACGCTTTAAACCGAAAAACACATGGAAAATAAGACATGACATTTAATGACATACTAAAAGAATCCTGGCTTTCAATCAGTTCGAATAAGATTCGTTCGTTTTTAACAGTTCTTGGCATTATAATCGGTGTGTTGGCGGTTGTGATAATGGTTGCGGTTGGTGAAACAGTGCAAACAGAAATCACAGACCAGTTTTCGTCGCTTGGTACAAACACAATTGTTATACGTGCCGGCGCGGCGCGTATTGGTGGCGTGCGCAGTGGAAACCTGCAAACACTTACCACCGATGATGCCACAGTAATCGCAAAATTGCCAGATGTCGCGGCAATTACCCCGGTCCAGGCATCCGGTGCCCAGGTTGTATATGGAAACAAAAATTGGGCAACATCAATGATAGGTGTGTATCCGGATTATACAACCGTGCAAAGTGTGGACATTGAATATGGTGCGTTTTTTGATGAAAGCGCGGTTCGTAATGCGTCAACACACGCCGTAATCGGTCCCAAGACGGCCACAGAATTGGGAATGGATAAAAACCCAGTTGGCGAAGTAATTCGTATTCAAAATGTTCCATTTGTTGTTGTTGGCGTCGCCAAAGAACGTGGCGATACGGCGATGGGATCTCAAGATGATATGGTTATGATACCGATTACGACGTTAAAAAAACGGCTTCAGGGAAGTAAATTTCCAAATTCGGTCAGCATGATTGCACTTAAACTTTTCCAAGACGCTGATAATTCGGTTGTTATTGACCAAATTTCCGCCCTGCTCCGCGATCGCCACAGGTTAAAAGATGGCGATGAAGACGACTTTCAAATTATGGACATGCGGCAAATCATGGAAACGATGACAACTGTTACCGGATATTTGAAATTGTTATTAATAGCGATTGCGGCGGTATCGCTTCTGGTCGGCGCGATTGGTATAATGAACATGATGCTTGTGTCGGTTGCGGAACGTACGCGTGAAATCGGCATACGAAAAGCCATAGGCGCGCGGGAAGCTAATATAATCACGCAATTTTTGGCAGAATCGATAATGATATCTTTTATTGGTTCAATGATAGGCTTGGTCCTGGGCGTGGGCCTTTCCCAAGGCATAGGGCGATTTATACTCGGTTACAATGTGCCATTTAGTTTATGGCCGGTTGCACTGTCAATAACTGTCGCGGTTGTTGTTGGCCTTGCGTCCGGTGTAGTCCCAGCAATAAAGGCCGCCAAATTAAACCCCATCGACAGTTTGCGATATGAATAATCTATTTTGAAAGTTTTTTATACATACTTGATAAAAATGGGACTTCTAACCGTGCGTCGCCCGCTTTTTTAACAAGTGCGCTTAGTGCCGAAATACCTTCGACCGTGCCAACCGGCTTTTCTCCCTTTGCGATCGCGACACCGGCGGAAAAATTACGACTGGTGGTTGATGTGGCCGTAAGCAATAAATCACCAAGCCCACAAAAATCAAGAAAAGTTTTCTCTTTTGCCCCAAATCTTAACCCCAAACGCACGACTTCATTCCACGCCAATGTCATAGAAAGTGCGGATTCATTTTCCCCCCTGCCCTTTACCTTAATATATCCGCTTATCACCGAAACTGCGTTTTTACCAACACCACACATTTCTGTTCCGATTATATCTTTTGTCGGGCTTAGAAACAGTTCTTTGAAAACCCGTTTTCCAACCTCTTGAATTTTTTTACTGCCGGCAAGCGTTGAACCGGTTGGAATTCCATGGGCAACTTCGGCTGCAAACTGCGGACCCGATAAAACGCCAACATTTTTTTTCTTTGGTGCAATCGTTTCGTTCAACACATCGGTCATGAATTTTCCGGTGTCAGGTTCCGCCCCTTTGGTGCAAATAATAACAGGTTGTCCGGCATAAAATTCTTTTGCTTTATTCATTGTGTCACGAAAGAAAGCCGCCGGTGTAACAGCAATCCAAACAGTGCAAGATTTTGAATACAGGTCGTGCATGTTTTGTGTAACAAATATGTTTTTACGCAAAGGCTGGCCCAAGCCAAAAGTTTCATATTCGCCATCAAAGGACCATAAAATAACCCTGGCGCCACTGCGTGCCACAAGCCGCGCAAGCGCACTGCCCCATGCGCCGGCACCGATAATACCAACAACATCTTTGTTTAAAACCTGATTCATTTTATTTTCCTTAGTTTTTTTTCTATATTCGGAACAATTGTCAATCCATCGGCGGACAGTTCAATTGCACGGTTATACGCCGTACGCGCCATATCACCCTTGCCCGCGGCCATGTATGCATCACCCAAATGTTCGAACAACGCGGAACATGTGTTCGCCGTTCCCGCAATCTTTTCAAGTATATCCAATGCGGCGCTGTTTCCTTCACGTACGGCAACAACCACCGCGACCGTATCCCACGCAATAACGTCCATTGGGTCGCGTTTTACCATCGCCATTGCATAGTTATACGCGTTTTCAATTTCACGATTCTGGGCGGCCCAAATTCGTGCCTGAATTGCCAAAATTTCAGAATCTATCGCCGTTGTTTTTGATACATCGTGAATATCAGACTGTGCGCGTTCATAATCACCAAACACCATGTACACAAAAGCGCGCCGTTTTTTCAAATACGCACGACCAGAATCAGAAAGTTTTTCGTTATCCAACGCGCGGTTTATCATGCGCAACGCGGCCGATTTGTCCCCTGCCCTGATATGCGCCGCAACAATTTTGTTTAATGCCGGAATGAACAGTTGATGTGTACTCAGGATTTTCTTCATTTCATCCACGGAATCCACCGTTTGCATTTTTGCAAACAAATAGAACGGACTATCCACCGAAATAGAATCAAAATAACGCACATAATTTCCCCGCGTATTCGCAAAAAACTGGCCAGTGTAGTAATTTATCATATCTTGAAAGAATTGCGTTTCTGGGCCGATTATTTGTGCAAAACGCAACATTAATACCGAAAGGTCAGAATAAAGCATTATTTGTGTATGCGAAACATTCTGTACTATATTAAAAGCTAATTCATTTTCTATTCCCGCAAAGTTGCTTTCCCATTCCGGAATATCATCGTAATGCGCCAAAAACATTCCGCCGGGCGTTTCTGAAAAACTTTTGCGCAAAATTTCCGCATTTTCATCCATTCCATGTGCACGATAAAACGACATGATATAAAAATAATCATTCATATTCATAAAATCCGTCCGCACATTGGCAAACGCGCCACCCGCCTTTTCTGTATCACCGGTTTCGGCATAAATTTGCCCACGAACAAACATTTTCCATGCGGGATTTGATTCAGATTGTTCAACATATTTCAAAACTTCATCTATATGCCCTGCCCCGATTCCGGACCAAATACGAAAAGGTGTGTATACGGCGGATTTGTTCGTATAGAACCGTTTGTACAAATCTTTCCATCGATTGTTTTTTGCCAAATATGCATCGTACATCATACGCGGTGCAATTGTTTGTTCTTTTGCCAAAGATTCAACGTTTTCTGGGATATGTCCGGACAAGAATTCAATCAATGCACGTGTTTCTTTTGCAACATCGTATTCAACATCGGCAAATGTTGCGGCAAATTCGTTCGCTTTATCAAAATCATTCGCATAAACCGCATGCTGGGCCGCCAAAAAATCACCATATTTTGTTGTTGGTAACTCGCCGGATTCCGGAAAATCGACGCCTGAATTTACGCGCGACGATATGACATAGGTCAAAACACCGACCGCAACGAATAAACCTGTAAAAAATATCGTTTTTAATTTTGCCATTTGTGAAAATATGCTACAATAATAATATGAATAGTAAAGAAAAATTTGCACGATATGCAGAAATTCTGCGCGATTGGAATTCGCGCATGAATCTTGTTGCGCGGGGGACATTAAATGACCTGGAAAACCGGCATTTTGCCGATTCTGCACAGTTGGCGGATGTTTTGCCGGTGGATGCAAACGTAATTGATTTGGGTTCGGGTGCGGGTTTCCCGGGTGTTGTTTTGGCGATTTTGGGTTGGAATGTGACCTGTATCGAATCGATTGGCAAAAAAGTCGCTTTTCTAAATGAATTAAAAACAAAACTTGAACTTGATAATTTAACAATTTATCACGGGCGTGTTGAAAACTTTTTCCCGGCTTTTTTGAATAAAAATAACAAAAAACCCGGGAATTTTGTTGTGACTGCACGCGCATTTGCGCCACTTGTCAAAATATTGGATTATGTTCGTGGGGTAAATTGCCGGCTTTTTTTACTAAAAGGCCGGGAAATTGAACAGGAAATTGCCGATGCAAAAAAGAAATATCGGTTTGATTACGATTTGATACCATCAAAGACCGGTGATGGATTTATAATAATTGTGCGATTCGGTCGATAATTTCATGTGAAACAAAGAATAATTTGTTGATTTTATTATATTTTTTTATTTTAGTTTTTATTTCTTGACCGTGTTAATTTTCAAATATATACTTGCAAACGAAAACAGGAAAGGTGTAAAAATGACGGAAATAATCGCGTTTGCAAATCAAAAAGGTGGTGTTGGCAAAACCACAACTGCGATAAATCTTGGTGCTTCGCTCGCTGCAATCAAAAAACGTGTTTTGTTAATAGATTTGGATTCCCAAGGTAACGCCGGAACGGGGCTTGGGTTTGTGCGTTCTTCGCATTCGCAAAGCGTATATGATGTGATTATGGGGTTGTCGGGTGCAGCGGAAAATATACTTTCAACCGCGGTTCCGGGGATGCATATTTTGCCGTCGACCCAGGCGCTTGCCGGCGCAGAGGTTGAATTGTTGGATATGGAAAACAAGGAATATCGCCTGCGTGATGCGTTGCGGCCGATAATTGAACATTATGATTATGTTTTATTAGATTGTCCGCCGAATTTGGGTTATATCACATTAAACGCACTGACAACCGCAAACCACGTGATTATCCCATTGCAATGCGAATTTTTCGCGTTGGAGGGGGTTTTGCACCTTATAAATACTATCAAGGGTATTCAACAAAAATGGAATCCGAAATTGGATGTTTTGGGCGTGTTGTTGACTATGTATGATCGGCGTTATGGTATGACGCGCGATGTTGAAGACAATGTCCGCGAAACCTTTGGTGATTTGGTGTTCAAAACGGTTGTGCCGCGCAATGTCCGCGTGGCCGAGGCACCAAGTCACGGCAAACCGGCATTGTTTTATGATTTTAATTCCAACGGTGCCCAGGCGTATTTGCGCTTTGCGACCGAGGTTATTCAGAAAATAGAAAAGGGGGAATAAAATGGGAAAATTTGGCCTGGGACGGACACTAACAGATTTACAGAACGAAATGGGCGCGGCACCCGAAGTGTCGATTTTAAGTGGCACTGAACGCGTTGTCGTGCGGCAAATTCCAATGGCGCAAATTGGTGTAAATCCGGACCAGCCGCGCAAAACGTTCACCGCCGAAGATTTGGCGGATTTGTCGGCTTCCATAAAAGAGAAGGGCGTATTACAACCAATTTTGTTGCGTTCGGTAAAAAATCGGCCATATATGTACGAAATTGTCGCGGGCGAACGCCGTTATCGTGCAAGTAAAATGGCGGGACTTTCCGAAATTCCGGCGTTGGTAAAGAATTTGGCGGACAATAACGCAATGGAAATCGCACTGATTGAAAATGTGCAACGCGAAAACCTCAATCCGATAGAGGAGGCCGCGGCTTACGTAAACCTGATGAATAAATGCGAATACACCATGGCGGATGTGTCGCATTTGATTGGAAAATCCGAAAGTTATATCCGGAATCTGGTGCGATTGAACGGTTTGCCGGCGTCGGTCAAGAAAATGGTAGAGCAGGGCGCACTTTCCGCATCGCACGCGCGCGCAATTACGGTTGCCGAAGACCCCGAAAAGGTCGCGCGTGAGATTATTGAACAAAAACTATCGGTTGCGGACACGGAAAAACGTATGAAAAATGTGGCGCGTTCCGGCAAAAACCGCAAATTTACAAATAAAACAATGGATGCGAAAACCGTTAAGGATTTGATGGCGCGGGCAGGGCGCGCACTGGGCACCACGGTCAAAATCACCGAACGGCGCGGTGGCGCGGGCGTGATAACAATAAACTTTGACACACGCAACCAATTAAATGAAATTGTTGACAAAATTACCGGCCGAAACGCATAAAAATATCAAAAAAGCCGGGAAAGTTGATAACGTAAAAACGCAGAATAATGATAGATACTAAAAAGATTATTTCGACATATGATAATATCGCTATTGATTACGATAAAAAATATAGTGCGCCATCTGGGCGTATAAAGACACTGTTAAGGTATCTTGCACCAAAATCCCATGTTTTGGATGTGGGATGTGGGGCAGGGAACAATGCGATATTCTTAGCAAAGCGGGGATATTGTGTGGTCGGTATAGATTTGTCAGAAAATATGCTAACTTGCGCCAAATCCAAGGATTCTAATATTGAGTTTATCAAAATGGATATACACAAAATTCGATTTGACGCGGCCACATTTGATTGTGCGATTGCGTCATATTCGCTGTGTCATTTGAACAAAGCATATATCGCATCGTGTTTGCGGCAAATAAGCAAAGTATTAAAAAACAAAGGTGTGCTATTTTTAGAGTTATATACAGGTAAATCGGCAGAAATAACAATCAAAGAGCCATTAAATACGAATTTAACAATGGATTTAAGCATAACATCTGATATAGATATAAAGAGAATGTTGTGTCAGGGTAGTTTTGAAGTAGCAAGAGAGTTTCATAAACAGGACCATGAATTCGGTTTGAATGGGTTAAAAGATACTTGTATAATTGCCAAGAAAATATAAAAATACCGGCAAACTGCCGGTATTTTCAAATCTGTTCCTTTGTTATCTTGCCGCTCTCTTTACAGCTGCTTTCACTATAAAGTTATCTGGCTTTTTATTATTGCCCAAAACATTGGAAATATATTTAATCATTGGTTCGCGATGGCTCTGAATAAAACCGCGTAATTGCATTTGTATAATTTTTTGAACATCTGGATCTTTACTTTCTTTAAAAGCGGCCGCAGTACTTGTCCATATCCCATATACATTACCAAGGTATAAGTTATGTAGTGTGACGGATTCACCGCGTTGTGCCCGCACACAACCATATTCGTCGCGACCAGAATTCTTTATATGTTTGGCAAGTGCTTCTGCATCTTCTGTGGTTTTTGAAAACGTTTCAATATCTACCGCGTACTTATCTTGAAATTCAACAATTATATTAAAAAACTTGATCGCGTAATCATAGATATCTTTGCCATTGGGTACAGGACCTAATTTTTGCAATTTCTTTTGCATATCCAAAAGTGCATCCATCGTTTGCACCTTGGTTACGGCTTTGGTTAATTGTTTTTTTAGCATTTTTCATCCTTTTTTACTAAGATTTTATAACTATGTATGGACTATATCACAAAGTTCAGGTTGTGTCAATGTTGAACGTTTTGTAAAAAAAACACCGGCGACCGCCGGTGCAAAAAAAAACGCCCAAACGGGCGTTTTCGTAATTATTTAACGGTCGTTGTGGCGTTACGGTTAAATTTCCAAACCTTTTCGCCAGTTCCCTTGACCAACGGGCGTTCTTTACCATAAGAAATGGTAGAGATACGTTTCGCACTAACGCCTTCGTTAACAATAACCTGTTTCGCGGCGTTTGCACGACGTGCACCCAGTGCCAAGTTGTATTCCGTTGAACCGCGTTCGTCGCAGTTACCAGCAATTTGAACCTTTACATCATCGTGTGATTTAAGGTATGCCGCCTGACCAAGCAAGTTATCATGCGCCGCATCGGAAATTTCCGAAGAATTAAACGCAAAGAAAACGCGTTGGTTTTCGATTGATTCCGGTTCAACAACGGTTGAACCACCGCACGCCGCCAGCAAGCCAGCCGCGCCAGCAAATAAAGCAATGTTTTTTATTTTCATGAAAATACTCCCTTGAGTTTATGTTGCTCATGGTATAGTGTATACGAAAACGATTATAAAATCAAGCACAATTAAAAGGGACAAACAAAATATGAAGAAAATCAGGGTATGGTGTGGACGAGAGTGAAGTTCTCCTCCTGTGGAGGAGTCCCCGAAGGGGGAGGTGGTCTTTTATAAATATAAGATTTCTGGAATCTGAAAGACCACCCCGGCCTTCGGCCACCCCTCCATCGGGTCCCACAAAAATGTGCAACTTTTTTGTGGGTGATTTCCAAGAGGGGAACTTGCACCGTGGTGTGATGAAACCAAAAGGAACAACAACGATGAATAATGATTTTTTGCGGGATTTAGTTATGGCGGGCGTAAAGTGGGAACTGACCGATGAAACGGTTGGCTTTGTCGCGGAATCTGCACCGGTGACGCCACGTGTGCGCACAGTTTCGAATAATGTCGTGCCGCCCATATCGCCGGTATCGACCGTGTCGATTGAAACAGCGCATGCGATGGCGGAAAGACCGACAACGACCGCCGTTTTAACACGTATGATTGATGAATTTAATCATCCCCTGCGTGCGGGCGTGTCAAATGTGGTTGTTCCACATATCGCACCGAATCCGAATGGTGTCTTGGTCATTACCGATATCCCGTCCAGTGAAGACGATGCAACGGGGCGCATTTTATCGGGGGCGGCGGGCGAATTATTTGATAAAATGATTGGTGCAATTGGTATGTCGCGCGAAAATGTTTCGATTTCGCCGATTCTGTTTTGGCGCACGCCGGGCGGTCGCACGCCGTCGCGGTTGGAACTGGACCTGGGGCGGCCGTTTTTGAATCGGTTGATTGAATTGCTTGAACCGCGGGTGATAATAACACTTGGGACACTTGCGGCGGCGGAAATCGCAGGCATAGATTTAATGCGGGGGCACGGCGCGGAAACGGCGGGGCCGGGCGGGGCGCGTGTGTTTTCAATTTATCATCCAAATTACCTGATACTTAAAACCGCCGCGAAACAAGATGTATGGACGGTGTTGCAAAATGTGCAAAATTTGTTGAAAACTCTGTAAAATCGTGTATAATTCGCGCATAACAGTTTAAAAGGAGCCTACAATTAAACCGCAAAATAATCGTGATAAACGTGACATGGGACCACGTATAAACAACAGAATAATCGCAAAATCTGTTCAGGTTATCGGTGCCGACGGCCAAAATATGGGCGTTATGCCAACCGCGCAGGCACTGCAAATGGCGATGGATGCCGGAATGGATTTGGTGGAATTAAATGCAAATTCGGTGCCGCCGGTCGCAAAGATAATGGACTTTGGCAAATATAAATATGAACAGAAAAAACGCGCGTCCGAGGCGAAGAAAAAACAAAAAATCACCGAAATGAAAGAGGTTTGGATAAAACCTTTTATCGAAGAAAACGATTTACAAATCAAATTGCGCAAGGTTCTTGAATTCTTGGACGACGGCGACAAGGTTAAAATATCCGTCATGACCAAGGGCAATCGGCGTGTGTTGGCGATTGGGCGCGATTCTGTGCCGGCGTTGTTTGAACATGTTGTGGAATTGATTGGTGACCGTGGAACATTGGAAAGTCGTTCCAAACCCGACGAACGAACAAAATCAATTGTTATCGCCCCGGCAAAACCCACGAAGTAAAGGAACATATTATGACCAGGGAAGATATTGAAAAATATTACCAAACACCAGAAGGCAAAGCGGTAAAAGAATTTATAGAAAATGTGCGACAAGATGCGGTTGTTTATAGTGTTACAAATCGCGGCATTGAAAGAATTGTCCGCTGTTATAGCCCGGTATATAGGGATATAACGATTGTTCTTGATATGCCAAAGGCCGATAACGAGGTTCAACGCGGTGATATTCTATCGGTTCTTAAAAGTGGCGACAAGTACTGTATTTATGAAAACAAAACTGCGGAACAAATAAAACAAAACGGCACGAAAAAGATATTAAAAGATTTTGATGAAAATCAGCAACAAGCTATATACCTTATAACATATTTCAATAAGAATATTGCGAAGTAAAAAATCCGGGATTTTTTAGTGGAATGTTGAATTTTATCCGTTGTGTGAATATAATTCAGCATGAAAAACGAAAGGAAAAAATCATGTTAAAAAAACTGCTCTGTGTGTGTTCTTTGTTGGGTTTGGGTGCCTGTGATAATGTTGATGTATCCAAATATCCGGACGATGTGCAAGATTGTTATTACGATACAATTTCCAGTGACAATAACTGCACAAAAAATAAAAAAACTATCATCAGGTTTTGTGAATGTGTGGCCGCAAGAAAAGCAAAAATCAAAGAAAAAATCAAGGCAGACGGTGACGATGTGCAAAGTTCAATAGTGGCATTTGTGGAAAGACACAAAATTCATAAAGGCTGCGCCAAGGACACCGGATACACCTATTGTAAAACAGACGAATAGGTATTAGTGAGGTCATACCGCGGCAACGCGGTATCTGGTGGTTTCAGTTGTGACGGAGAGATACCAGCTTTCGCCGGTATGACGCGATTATTCCAAAGATAACTAACCACTTACACTAACACTGATACCTAAATATCGCACATCATCTTTTGGGTTATTGCGCATATTAAACCGACGAATTCTTTCTGGGATATTCTGTAAGCGGGGTGTTTAGAATAAAAATCTAAAATCGCCATAATTAATAATTCTTCGTGGTCTTGCGCGCTTTGTTTCATTTTTTTCATTTCTTATTCCTTTTGATTTTATAAAAAAACCGTTAGAAAGAATTCAAACGGTTGGAGTTTCAAAAGCAATATCTCAGCGAGTATTGACCGCCTTATTCAATATATTCGGTGGACTCCAACCTGTTGTTGGAGATAATGTTGTTTTGCAACACGCTGAGACTTACGGGCTTTTGAATCCCACAATGGCAAATCGCTATTGCAGTGAACATTATAGTAAAACAAAAACTAACTTGCAATGAAAAATATAAACGGTCACATTTGCACCAGTCCACTAACCCTTGTCCCACGAAGCCTTGGCGAAGTGGGAACTAACACTAAATTCGTTTTTTTTGTGGAATGTTGAATTTTTATTTTGTATCTTTGACCCGTATAACAAAGGGTTCATAAATGGATACGGATAAATTGACATTTGAAGAGGCGTACAAACAACTGACCGAATTGGTCAAAAAAATGGAATCGGGCGAAATGCCACTCGCGGATTCGGTTGCCGCGTATGAACAGGGTATAAAGTTAAAGGCCTATTGCGAACAGTTGTTAAAAGAGGCCGAGTTGAAAATCGAAACACTTAAAATTACAAGCCCGAACGAATAACGGATTTGGCGATGGCCGACAAAAGTAAACTGACCCCCGTAATGCAACAATATGTGGATTTCAAAGCCGAAAATCCCGATGCGTTGCTTATGTTCCGGCTTGGCGATTTTTATGAATCTTTTTTCGAAGATGCCAAGACGATAAGTGCGAAGTTGGGCCTGGTCCTGACATCGCGCGGAACGGACGGCGACGGCGCGGATATTCCAATGTGCGGTATTCCGTGGCATGCGGCGGAAAGTTATTTTGGTCGCCTGGTGCGGATGGGGTATAAACTTGCGCTGGTTGAGCAAATGGAAACCCCGGCCCAGGCCAAAGAACGCGGGCATAAGTTTATTGAACGTAAAATCACGCGTGTTTTAACGCCGGGAACACTGACCGATGAAAATTTGTTGTCGCCAAAGTCCGCAAATTTCTTGCTTGCGATTGTGCGTGTGGCGCATGAAACTTTTGACTTTGCGGGGTGCGATATTTCAACTGGCGAATTCTTTATTGGTCGCACAGACGATATTATTGATGACCTTGTGCGGATTTCACCGGCGGAAATAATTTACCCGGCATCGGACGCAGAATATGAAACAATTTTGCATATTCGCGACATGTTCAAATCGACGCCGGTGTTTGATAAAATCTATCGCCGCGGGGATATAGATACGATTATCGGTGCGGTCTTTTCGGGTGCGCGCGCCGAAGACACACGCGAAAATGTTGCAATTGGGTTGCTGGCCGCGTATTTGTTCAACACGCAACGCGGTGCGGCATTGACCTTTCGTGCACCGTATAAATTTAATGCCAGTGCGCAATTATTGGTTGATTCTGCAACATGGAAAAGTTTGGAAATTGATTCCGCTCTAAACGATGGCGGGCGTTGTTTGCTGGACGTGCTGGACAATACGAAAACCGCGGCCGGCGGACGAAAATTACGTGCATATCTGCGTAACCTTTCGGCGGACACGGTGGAAATCAAAAATCGCCAGAATCATATTGAACACATGGTTTTGAATCCCGATTGTCGCACAATGGTCGCAAACGCATTATCGCGGGTGCCGGATGTTGGGCGCGCGCTGTCGCGATTAATGGCGGGTCGTGGCACACCGCGCGATATGCGACATGTGTGTGATTTTTTGATTGAAATCCCAAACCTTAAAATGATTGGAACGCGGCTTGATGCCGGACTTGCGGCGCGCACAGAAACCATACGCGCGCACGATAAATTGGCGTTACGCCTGCGGTCCGCATTGGTTGACGATTTGCCGACATTTTTCCGCGATGGTGGTGTGATTCGCGATGGGTTTGATGCGGCGCTTGATAACATGCGGCGCCTGTCGCACGGGGCCCAGGAAACAATCGCCGCGATGCAGGCCGAATACGCCACGCAAACGGGCATAAACACACTGAAAATAAAATTCAACAATGTTATCGGGTATTTTATAGAGGTCCCGTCCGCCAAGGCGACACCGTTGATGCAGCCGGAATCCGGATTTATCCATCGGCAAACTTTGGTCGGCAATGTGCGGTTTACTACGCCGCGCCTTGTGGAATTGGATAATGATATTCGTTCCGCAACGGACAAGGCCGCGGCGATAGAATCAGATTTAATCGAAAAACTTATCACGGAAATTCGCGCCGTGGCCGATGATATCTTGGCGGCGGCGGATGTGTTCGCGGACCTGGATGTTTGGTCAACATTGGCGAATTGTGCGACCGAATGGGAATGGACGCGTCCGGAAATGACGAATGAAAACGAATTTGAAATTGTCGGTGGTCGCCACCCAGTAATTGAAAGCGCGCTGCGTGAACACGGAAACAGTTTTGTAAAAAACGATTGCAACTTGAACAAACAATCGGTCGCATTGCTCACCGGTCCAAATATGGCCGGAAAGTCTACATATTTGCGGCAAAATGCGCTTATTGTTGTGTTGGCGCACATGGGGTCGTTTGTGCCGGCCAGCCGCGCAAAAATCGGTATTTGTGACCAGTTATTTAGTCGCGTTGGTGCGTCGGATAACCTGGCCGCGGGGCAATCGACATTTATGGTGGAAATGGGCGAAACCGCAAACATCTTGCGCCGTGCAACACCGCGTTCGTTTATAATCTTTGATGAAATCGGTCGTGGCACCGCAACATATGACGGTATGGCCATTGCCCAGGCGGTTCTTGAATACCTAAATACACTGCGCGCGCGAACATTGTTTGCGACACATTATCACGAATTGACGGCGCGCGTTGCGGCAAACGGTGGCGAATTACAAAATGTATCGTGTTTGACAATCGATGTCCGCGAACATAATAACGAAATTGTCTTTATGCATCGTATTGTTCCCGGTGTGGCAAGTCGTTCGTACGGTATTCATGTCGCAAAAATGGCGGGCATGCCGGAATCGGTTGTCGCGCGTGCGGAAAGTGTCTTGGCAGGGTTGGAGCAGGGCGCACCCCAACAATCGCATGTTGCACCAACAAAGCCGAAATCGGGCGCACCGATGGCACATTCACCGGAAAAGCCACAATTGTCGTTGTTTGAATAGGGTGTGAATATGGACGGTTTTATAATATTGGATAAACCATCGGGCATGTCTTCAAAGACCGCCGCCATGCGCGCCGCTAAAATCTTTGGCACGAAAAAGAACGGGCATATCGGCACATTGGACCCGATGGCGTCGGGCGTGTTGCCGGTGGCGATTGGCGGCGCCACGAAAATGATTCCGTTTATCGAAGAATTCTGTGACCGAACCAAGGAATATCTGTTCACTGTGCAATTCGGATTTGAAACGGATACATTGGACATAACCGGAACGGAAACCGCACGCACGGACATTGTTCCCGATGAATCCGCCGTTCGCGCATCGTTGCATAAATTCATCGGTCATATCAGTCAAATTCCCCCCGCTTACAGTGCCGTTCATATTTCCGGTGTTCGCGCGTATGAATTGGCGCGCGCCGGGAAGTCTGTGGAAATCCCCGCGCGGGAAATTGACATTTATGAACTTGAATTGATGGGCACCGATGGGAAAATTTGGAATTTTCGCATGCGTTGCGCGCCCGGCACATATGTGCGCAGTGTGGCGCGTGATATCGCGCATGCGTGTGGCACGGTCGCAACGGTAACCATGATTCGCCGCACCCGGACCAGTGGTTGGACAATAAAAAACGCGGTGACACTTGATTTCTTGGAAAATTTGTTTAATAATGACGGGGACATGGGTAAATACCTGATGCCGGTGGATTCGGGACTGGGGGACATTCCGGTTTTGAATCTAAGTGATAAATCTTGTCGTTTATATAAAAATGGCGGGTTTATCGATATGGTGGTCGCAAACGGAACATATCGTGTGTATTCTGGTGAAAAATTCGTTGGAATCGGGACGGTGGAATCCAAAACTTTGCGTCCAAAAAGAACAATCTAAAAAAAGGAAAATACAATGTCCATAACAAAGACAAAAAAAACAGAAATCATAAACGCATTTAAAACCAGTGACAAGGATAATGGTGGTTCCGTGGAATCCCAGGTTGCGGTTTTAACCGAACGCATTCGCAACTTGACGGAACATATGAAGAATAACCACAAAGACGAACATTCGAAACGTGGTTTGCTGTTGATGGTGAACCGTCGTAAGAAATTACTTGCATATATCAAAAAGCGCAATCCTGAAAAATACGAAGAACTTATTAAGAAATTGGGCTTGCGTAAATAAAGAATTCGGTCGGCATCTGCCGACCGTTTTTTTTTACATCTAAAACCGCATCAATTTACTGACGTGAAAAACGTCCCAAAAATCCCAATACATCACTTTGATATTGTTCGGTTTGCGCATCTTTCTCCGTCTTTTGTGCGGCAAGTTTACGATCCCACCTTTCTTTATCCATCTCTTCATAAAGATTTTTCGCTTGGCCATACATCAATTCTTCAAATGGCTGACCGTTTATATACAATGTGTATTCATCCGGCGCGGGTCTATCGCCAATAAGAGACCGCATCGCTTGTTTTTGAACATAAAAAATCGGATTTCCTTTTGACCTAACCGAAAGGTAACGCGCATAACTGTCGCCACTTTCTTGTAACTCGTTCTTTGGGTTCTTCATTATTTTTTGCAAATGCGTCAAGATAACATCTCTAAAATCATATCTGTTTAAAGGTAACACAAATTGTTGCCCCAATGGTTCAAAATGTTCCAAAAATAGAATTATGCCTTTTTGGTGTTCGGCCTCTTTGGTGTTTTTTGCAGCCTCGTAAGCCGCTTTCTCACGATTCCACTTTTCTTGCCGGATCTCTTCATAAAGTTTTTCTGCCACACTATAACCCAAATCGACTTCTTCATCATCAATATACAGGGTATATTTATCAGGGGCACGTCCTTCGCCAAATGCCCACCGCATGGCTTGTTTTTCAACACGAAAAACCTGAACAGGACCAGAATAAACTGACAACTTCTTCAGATAGTTATCACCTGTTTCTTTTATTTCGTCGTCACTGGCTTTTGATAAAATATCGCGTAACGATTCCAAAGTTGCGGCTTTAAAATCTTGTTGTGTTAGTGGCATACTGAACTCCTTTATATCTTTGCTCCGTAAATTATACCATAAAGTCGCTGGGAAAGCAAACAGAAGTAACCATCATCACAATTTATTTGCAAAACTATAAAAATATCGTATAATCGCACCCGGCGAAGAAAGAATTGTTCATTTTTGCATTTGTCGCCCAGAATGCAATAACGAATAATTTTTCTTCGCGAAGTAAAAAATAAACTGATAAATATGGAGAAAAATTATGTCAGAAATTAAATTAAACAACCCGGTTGTGGTTGAAATACCGTATGGTGATGAAACATTAAAATTGGAAACCGGCCGCATGGCAAAGCAGGCAAATGGTGCGGTTTTGGCAACGATGGGTGAAACAATGGTCTTGGCGACCGTATGCGCGGAAAAGACCGCGGTCGAAGGTCAAGATTTCTTTCCACTTACCGTTGATTACCAGGAAAAATTTGCGTCCGCCGGTCGTATTCCGGGGTCGCGTGACCGCCGCGAAGGCAAGGCCAGCATGAACGAAACATTGATTGCGCGTCTTATTGACCGGCCAATCCGCCCGCTGTTTCCGGAAACATTTAAGAACAAGGTTCAGGTCGTAGCCCAGGTGTTTTCATATGACCGGAAAAATCAACCTGATATTTTGGCGATGATTGCGTCCAGTGCGGCGTTGGCGTTGTCCGGTGTTCCATTTGCGGGACCGATTGGTGCGGCGCGTGTCGGATACAGGAATGGTAAATACTTACTTAATCCGTCAAGCAAAGATGTCGAAAATTCCGAAATGGATTTGGTTGTTGCGGCGACCAAGGACGGTGTTTTGATGGTTGAATCCGAGATTGGTGAATTGGATGAAGCAACAACCCTTGGTGCCGTAAAGTTTGGTTTTGATGCGCAACAAACGGTTATCAAGGCTATTAATGATTTAACCGCCAAGGCGGGCAAAGAACGCTGGGCCATTCCGGAAAAAACACCGGAATATATCGAAATGGAAAAGCGTTTCGAACAATTTGCCCCGGAAATTGAAAAGGCGTTGGGAATAAAGGAAAAATTGGTCCGTCTTGAAACGCTTGGCAATATTCATGCAGAGGCGAAAACACTGATTCCGGAAATGTTCCCTGATACGGTCGTTGCAACATCTACGCTTGAATCATTTGCGGATGAAATCGTTGAAAATATCACGGCGCGCATCATGCGTTCAAATATTTTGGCGGGCAAGCCACGTATTGATGGCCGCGACACGAAAACCGTTCGCCCGATTGAAATCGAACTGGGGGTGTTGCCGCGTGCGCATGGTTCCGCGTTGTTTACGCGTGGTGAAACCCAGGCGTTGGTGTCGCTGACTCTTGGTGGGGGCAAGGATGCATTACCATTGGAAACACTGAACGGTGACGAAGAACGTGAATTTATATTGAATTATAACTTCCCGGGTTTTTCGGTTGGCGAAGCCAAGGGATTAAAGGCCCCCGGTCGTCGTGAAATTGGACATGGTAACCTTGCGTGGCGTGCGGTTCACCCAATGGTGCCATCCCGCAAAGACTTTGATTACGTAATTCGCATTTGTTCCGATATTTTGGAATCGAACGGGTCATCATCAATGGCGACAACATGTGGCGCGACACTTGCCATGATGGATGGCGGTGTTCCAATGAAACGCCCGGTCGCCGGTATTGCGATGGGTCTTATCAAGGAAGGTAAAGATTACGCAATCTTGACCGATATTTTGGGTGACGAAGATCACCTTGGTGATATGGATTTCAAAGTAACAGGAACCGACCGTGGTATTACTGCGTTGCAAATGGATATTAAAATCACATCCATTACATTTGAAATTATGGAACGCGCCTTGGCCCAGGCAAAGGACGGACGTATGCACATACTTGGCAAAATCAACGCGGCAATTGATAAACCACGCGACAAAGTGTCAAAGTATGCGCCACAACTTTACACAATCACCATAAATCCGGAAAAAATCCGCGACGTTATTGGCAAAGGTGGTGTTGTGATTCAGGCGATTACCCGTGATACAAACACGACAATTGACCTGGAAGATGATGGCACGGTGAAAATCCTTGCGGTTACACGCGAAGATGCGGACGCCGCCATTGCAAAGATAAAAGAAATCGTTGCGGAACCCGAAGTCGGCGAAATTTATCGCGGCGTTGTGACCGGAATGAAAGATTTTGGTGTCTTTGTGCGCGTCCTTAACGGATTCGAAGCGATGGTTCATATTTCTGAAATCACCGGCAAACATCTTAAAACAATCGAAGATGCAAATTTGCACGAAGGTGACGAAGTTTATGTGAAATATCTTGGCGTTGATAAACGTGGTAAAACAAGATTTTCAATGGTTGGAATCGACCAAAAAACCGGTAAAGAAACAAAAACAGAAGAAACCGGTGAAGATGTCGCAACCGAAGAACCAAAGAAAAAAACAAAAGAAAAATAGCTAAAAAGTCCGGTTTAATCACCGGGCTTTTGTTTCAAATATAAAAGGTATAAAAATGGATATGGAATCTTTGATGGCCCAGGCGGGCGAATTACAGGAAAAAGTTGCCGCGGCCCAGGAAAAATTGGCGGGCATGCATGTCAAAGGTCTTGCAACCGGTGGCGCATGTATTGTTGATATGTCCGGAAAATACGATATAAATTCCGTAACAATAAATCCGGCTTTGGTGGCCCAGGGTGCATCGGCAATAGAGGCGGCGGTTTTATCCGCACTGCGCGATGCCAAGGCCAAGGCCGATACATTGATTGACGATGTTATGGGCGATGCCACGGCCGGCATACCAATGCCACAATAAGTTCCCCTTCACTGTGTGAAGGGGTGGATGCGCCGAAAGGCGCGGACTGGGCAGTTTTCACTGGACAATCATAAAAATATCAATTATGATTGCGCGGGATTGGATGTTTAGCTCAGTTGGCTAGAGCATCTGCTTTACACGCAGAGGGTCAGGGGTTCGAGTCCCTTAACATCCACCACAACAATTTGTTAACCTGCGCCATAAAAGCGCAGGTTTAAAAATTGTTAGTGCCGCGGCGGAGTGCGCAAAGCGCACGAAGACGGGCCGGATTCCAAATAATCGGCTTGGCCTACAGATACCATACCGACGCCTGTGTTACGAAGCTTTAGCGAAGTGGCGAAGGCGGACTCGGACATATTTAACCTGCGCCGTGAAACGCAGTAAAGGCGAAATTAAGACAATTCGCAGCCTACTTACACCAAGCCGGGGCAAAGCCTTGGCGCGGTCTCGGCACCGCACCCAGCGGTGACGGATAACCACTAACACTAACACTTGAATTTTTATAAACATTTGCTATGCTAATGCGCAAAGGAAAGACCGCATGGATACCAGTTATACAGTTTTAGCGCGCAAATATCGCAGTCAAGATTTTGAATCTCTTATCGGCCAAGATGTTTTGGTTAAAACACTTACCACCGCAATCAAAACGGGGCGCATCGCGCATGCGTACATTTTTACCGGAATTCGTGGAACTGGGAAAACCAGTACCGCGCGTATTTTGGCCAAGGCGTTAAATTGTCTGTCCACCGATGGCCCAACGGCATCGCCGTGCGGCAAATGTGAAAATTGTCGCGCAATTGCCGCGGGCCAACATATTGATGTTTTGGAAATCGACGCGGCATCGCATACGGGCGTTGATAACATGCGCGATATTTTGGATGCGGCGCAATATCGTCCAACAAACGGCCGATACAAGGTTTATATCATCGACGAAGTTCATATGCTGTCATCCAGTGCGTTTAACGCATTGCTTAAAACATTGGAAGAACCGCCGGCACATGTTATATTCATCCTTGCAACAACCGAAATACGCAAGGTCCCGGTTACGATTCTTTCGCGGTGCCAACGGTTCGATTTGGTGCGCGTTCCGGTTGATACATTGAAAAAGCATTTTGCGTGGATTGCGGACCAAGAACATGTTGAACTTAGTGACGCGGCAAACGAATTACTTGCCCGTGCGGCGGATGGTTCGGTGCGTGATGGACTTTCATTGCTTGACCAGGCAATTGCACAAACCGGCGGGCATGTTGATGAAAAATCCGTGATGGATATGTTAAAGCGCGCGGACCGTGGCGTTGTTGTCGATTTTATGCAAACGATACTTTCCGGAAATGTTTCGGCGGCACTTGCCAAAACGGACGAAATTTACACCAATGGTGCGGATTTGACAATGTTGCTTACCGATATGATGGAATGGGTTCATTGGGCAACGCGTATGCACCCCGTTCTGCGCGCCGGCGAAAGCAATCATGTGCCATACACCGCGGATCAACGCGAACGCATAAATGAAATTAATAAGCATGTATCATTAAATACGCTTTCAAGAATTTGGCAGGTTTTGGTCGCATCTGTTTCGGAAATGGCGGCGGCAACAAATCAAAAACAATGTTTCGATATGTTGGTAATCCGACTGATGCATGTTGCGGATATGCCATCGTTACCGGATATTTTGAAAAATGAAAGTGCGGACACGCCACGTCCCGCGCCGGTTGCACCGAAACCAAAAAAATTGGAAATCCGGTCGGCATCGGAACTGGCGGATGCGTTGGAAAATGCACGCGAAATGTTGCTTTATTCTTACTTTACGAAAAATATAGAAGTTTCCGATTTTTCCGGCACGCATATATCGTATTTTGATCGCGGAAGTGATGCAGATTTTCAATCGAAATTGGTACGATGGTTAAACGATAAAACGGGTGAAAATTGGGTTGTTGAAAAAATCGAAACACCAACGCAAAATCAAACCGTCGGCGAACAGGAACTTGCAGCGGCGGAATCCGACCCGATGGTTGCGGATGCAATGTCACTGTTTGATGGTGCGGAAATTGTCGGTATATCGAAACAATAAAAAAAGCGGAGGGAAAAAATGAAAAATGAATCAGGGCGTTCACTGGTTGAAATTATTGGTGTGTTGGCGATAACCGCGGTTATGACGGCGGCCGCGATTGCAATTTACAATTCCATTCGTCACAATCAACATAATACTATTGCCGCCGCAACATTACGTGAAGTTGCCAAAGATATAAATATGCTTATGGGTATGCGTGGCGACTATACCGGCATATCGGTGGACTATTTGGTCAAGGCCGGCGCATTGCAAAATCCAGATGCACCGATTGGTAAAAAGTGGGACATAGATGTTGGAATCGACAGAACGACTTTCGTAATAAATGTTTACGGTTTGTCGCATGGTGAATGTGATTTCTTTGCATCCGCGATGCCTACGTGGGCAACCGAAATGTATATAAATGGATATCGGGCCGAAGATGTCGCAAATTGTTTCGACGGAACCGAAAACAATATATCGTTCACAGGAATGTAAAATGCGTAAATTGTGTGCCGCTTTTTTCGCACTTGTTTTTGTTGCGGGGTGTGTTGCGTATAAAAGTCCCGATCGTTCTACGTGGGGGACATACTTGCGCGGGGCAAGTTTTACTGATATGACCGAAAATGCACGCACCGCAAAAAAACCAATTTTCCAAGGTGCGGGTGGTAAAACTGTTGCCGAAGTTGCGGCACAATCCGTGGAAATGGAATACGGTGATAAAATACAAAACGAATCGGCGATGTGTATTGGATATATGTCGGAATTGGAAAATGAACTTTATGAAGCGTTGCGTCGGCCGGGTTTGTCGGTCCAGCGTGCCGGAACGGATGTTCTTGTTATCTTGGTACGTGATGCAATTATGGAACTAAATGCACCGGAAATATCGACGGATGGTGATAAAAATTTATCAACGATTTCGCGGATACTTAAAAAATACAATGCAACATTTATTGAAATTGCCGGATACACCGATTCGATGCGTGATACAAACGCGGCCCGTGCGCTTTCGTTGGATATGGCGGAACGTGTCGGTGTTTACTTGGTCGAACATGGTGTGAAAACATCGCGTTTATTTATTGTTGGACGTGGTGCGGCGCGCCCGATTGCGGCCCAAGATGAATGGGGACGCCTGGCCAATCGTCGGGTTGAATTAAGAATATCTCCCGTTCGATAAAAAATAATAAATTTATCTTTTATTTTTTATTTTTTGTTGTTATAGTCACATCGTCAACAGAACAAAAGGATGGAAAAAATGATGAAATCAAGAAACCTGGCCGGGGAAACGGCAACAAAAAAGTATGTTAAATTTGGAATCATTGCGGTTATCGTAATCGCGGTTGCGGTTGTTGGTTTGTTTGCGGTTAAGGCATTTTCTGGTAAAACGGTTAGTGCGGAAACGGCGATTGATGGTGTCACGACTGATGCGGTATCCGGGGGCGATTTGCGCATGGCGGTGATTCGTATGGATGCGATTCAGGCGGATGCCAAGGCGTTACAGGATTTACGTAAACAACGTGAATCTTATGAAGAAAAATTGCGTGATGAATTAACCAAAGAACAGAAAGAATTAGAAAAAGAAAAAGAAGAAATTGAAAAATCCCAAGATGTTTTGTCCCAGGAAGCATTGCAACGCCGTGTTGTTGAATACCAAGG
This sequence comes from Candidatus Enterousia sp., assembly GCA_045646605.1. Taxonomy (GTDB): domain Bacteria; phylum Pseudomonadota; class Alphaproteobacteria; order Rs-D84; family Rs-D84; genus Enterousia. The sequence continues at coordinate 27,050 of JAZRLA010000008.1, read as the reverse complement.
CAAGGTTACAAAATTGCAACGTGATTTGACCGAACGTGCACAATCTGTGGACGCCGCGTTTCAAAAGGCGTTGGTTGAAATCCAAGAAAAACATCTTGACCCGATTATAGAGGCGATAATTGCGAAAAAGAATTTGTCTTTGGTAATTGATGGCCGTTTTGCGCGTACGGGTGCAAATGTTGAAAATCTTGATATCACGGCGGATGTTATCAACGCGTTGGATAAAAAGGTTTCGACCGTTAAAATGGACACACCAAAAGGGTTTTAATGGTTAGTGTGAGTGATTACTGTAATTGAACCGGCGATAATATCGCCGGTTTTGTTTGATTTTGATTTTTTTATGGTTTATAATTGCACTTGTAATGGCGGGTTGCCGTTGCTGGGTCCTAGAAAACCCACCGAAGTAAAAAAACTCCACCAGGTTGGAGGGTTGCGAATATATTGAATAAGCAACACTGTTTACTTCGCAGTTTTCTAGCCTCCAACCGTTTGTATTTTTGCAAATGGTTTTTTTATTTCATCAAAAAGGAAAAACAATGTTTGAAACAGTTATTACGGATAACCCATTACCACAAACGGTGATAAAGGCACTTTATCGTTATTATGAACGGCCACAAAATTCTATGACGGTTGGTGAAATGTATTTGTTGTTAAAACTGGTTCTGTCGAAAATGGAAGATGAATTTGAAAAAATGGGATTCGATATAGAAAAAGAATTAGCCGATATACAAATACCCACCACTCCTACTAATCACTAACCCCTTACACCAAGCCAGGGCATAGCCCTGGCGCAGTCTCGCTGTAGCGAAGCAAAAGCGGATAAGCACTAATTTCCCTTTTCTTTTTTTATTTTTGAATTATAATGCGGGCATGTTGAAAAAAATTAAATCTTTGATGATGCCGCGCGCGACCAAGGTGACCGCCGGCGAATTGGCGAAAATGTTCGGGCTTGAACTGCGCGGCGATGCGGAAACCATTATATCTGGCGTCGCACCGATTGCGGACGCGCGTGCGGGTCAAATCGCGTTCTATTCGACCGAGCAAAATAGTAACGCGTTCAAAATCCTGCCTGTGTCCGTTTTGGAAAATACGCGCGCAAGTGTAATTTTGCTGCAACCGGAAATGGCATCGCACGCGCCCGATGGCGCAACATTGCTTGTGTGCGACAGTCCGCGCGGCGAAATCGTAAAGATTCTTGGGGTGGTTTATCGCGAACCGCCACGCCGCGGTGTGTCGTCTGATGCGGTTATCGAACGTGGTGTGTTCTTTCGCAATCGGCGCAGTGTTTATGTCGGTCAATTTGCGACCATTGAACGTGGCGCGGTGATAGAACCCGGTGTGAAAATTTATCCAAACGCCTATATCGGCCGCAATGTGATGATTGGTCGTGGCACGGTTGTTCATTCGGGCGCGCACATTGAAAATGCGACAATCGGTGCGGATTGTGTAATTCACAACGGTGCATCCATCGGCAAAGATGGATTCGGCTATACACGCCAAGACGGCCATAATGTCTTTATCCCACATGTCGGTCGCGTGGTTATCGGTGACCGCGTGTCAATCGGTGCAAATTCCTGTGTCGATCGCGGCGCACTTACTGATACAATGATTGGCGACGGAACGAAAATCGATAACCTTTGCCAAATTGCGCACGGCGTTGTAATCGGTTGCGAATGCTTTTTGGCGGCGGGCGTTGGCATTGCGGGCGGCGTTAAAATCGGCGACCGCGTATTGCTTGCGGGGCATGTCGGTATCGCAAACGGGGTCAAGATTGGCAATGATGCCGAGGTTGGCGCAAACAGTGGTGTTTTTCGCGATATTCCCGACGGCGGTCGCCACATGGGTTATCCGGCGATGCCGGGCACGGAATTCTTGCGCCACTATGCGTGGGTAAAAAAACATTTAAACGATTAAAATCAAAAGGGAACAAAATGGTTGATGCAACGGGTATAGAACGCGTAATTCCGCACCGCGGACACATGCGCCTGGTTGATGAAATTCGCGAATTCACGGATAAAACCGCGACGGGTATAAAGTATGTGCGCGACGATGAATTCTGGTGCGCGGGGCATTTCCCGGCAAAGTCAATCATGCCCGGCGTATTGATAGTAGAGGCATTGGCGCAAACCGCATGTTTTACGATACTGAACGCAATTGGCAATAACGGCGGGCGGGCACTCGGCTATTTCGTCACAATCGAAAACGCAAAGTTCACACAAATGGTCACCCCTGGCGATGTTTTGGAATTAAAGATAGAAGAGGTCGCCGCGAAAATGAAACTGCATAAGTTTGTTGGAAATGCGTTTGTGAACGGCAAACGTGTGGCAACCGCAACCTTTTCCGCCATGCTGGACAACGACCCGGTGTTTTAAGCCCGCCGCGGCACCGCCTAAAATCGCGGCACCGTTTTACGGTGACGGATGCGGTGACGGGTGTTAGTGGATAGTGTTAATGTTTAGTGAAACGGGCGCATTCGCGACCGTCATTCCGCTGTAAAGCGGAATCTTGTCAAACTTCCTGTGAATTTGCTATACGGATGAAACCACCAGATACCGCATCAAGTGCGGTATGACGAAATCCGCCCGCATTCGCGGGCGGAAAAACTTATTTTAAATAATCGTCTCTTCTTTCTAACATCAAACCTAATCTTTTACGTATTTGACCGGCTTGCCGATTCGCACTTCGTGTATCTTTCGGTTGGTCGATAATGCCCATTCGTATTCCGTAGGCAATCCTGTCACCGGCAACAACCCCGGAAATTCTATCCTGTGGCTTTATCGGTCGCAAACGCCGTTGTTGTATTTCTGATTTAAGGCGTTCCAAGTGTGGCCGCAGTTGATTTTTTGCATTGACCAAATCGGCTTCTCTTGGAAAGAAGTCCGGATTTTCTATATATATTTGTTCTTTCATCTTTTTGATTTCATCGGTATTTGAAAAGGAATTCAAAATATTTTTTACCATTGATATCAATGTTTGCCGTGTGTCCGCATCACAATCCGGATGCTGTATCGCAGAACGAAGCACATTACATTGGCGGGTTGCCAGTTCATACATATGTTCATGAGCGGTTATTTCTCGTATAAAGACCTTGCCATCATCAGTGACTTCGTATTTTTCGTCATCATGACTGACTTCGCATTTTCCCCAATCATCAAACGAATTGTTATTTGAATCTTCGTGATGATAGATTAGGTGTACATCGTCGTTAAGCGAATCTTTATATCTTTGCCATGCTTGCGCATACTGTCCCGGATTTTCTTCCATGTTTTCCGGGAATCCAAACCGGCGTCCAAGTTCTGTTAGTTCCCCCGTCATATGGTCATAAAAATGTGCGTCTTCCATTTATAAACTCCTGTTGTATACGGTGCAATGCCTTCGCACCGGGTAAACTGGGCATAGCACAGCCCCGAACCCAATCTCTTAGGTTCAACGCCATTATATCATAAAAATTGGAAAATTAAAAATTATAATTTTGGTTATTCCAGAGAATCGTCACACCGCTGAAGAGCGGTGCCCAGTTTTTGCATTCGCAAAAACTTGCCCCGCAGGGGATTTTTCATTGCAAAGCAATGAAAAACTTTGTGTCTGCGACGCAAGTCCTCGCTGCGCTCGGCCTGGATCCCGCGCTACCGCGGGATGACGTTGTTCTGGAAATCGTTGCGTTATCAAGGCGATTTTGTTATCAAATTTCCACGCCAAAGAAAAATTTTGCGGCTTCGCCGATAAGGAATGCACTGACGGTCACAACGCCGCAGATAGTTAGCATTTCAAAAAATCGTGGCCAAAAATCTTCGTGGCACAGGCGCGATTTTACATAGTTAAAGAAAAATATAACCGATATCGCGACAACATACGTCATGACCAATGCCAAAAAAGGATTCACAATAAACACGAACGGCACAATCAACATTCCGGCGGTGAATACATACGCCGCGCCGGTGGCCAAACCTTGCCATATTGCAAAGTCCGTGTCGCCATTTGTGCGCGCCGCCAAATATTCTGATGCCGCCATGGAAAGTCCCGCCGCAACCGATGCGATAACGCCCGTCAAAACAACCACTGAATGTTCGGCGGATGCAAACACCAATCCCGTAATCAGCCCCAGCGTCGAAACCAACGCATCATGCATGCCCAAAATAATTGAACGCCAAAAATAGTTTTTCATATAAAAATAATACCCCGGTTGCCTGGGGTAAATACACAAGAACAAATTCCGAATTTACCATGTTGGCGCATGGTCGCCTTCTTTGACAATTGGGCGTTCGTCTTCCCACACGGAAAGTCCGGTTTTGATATCGGTAAGTGTCATCTGCAAATAGTATTCTACGCGCGAATCAACCGACGAAAACCACCCCGATTGCAATTTCATATTGCGTTGAATCATCTTGCCCGAAAGCGACAGATTCGGTGCAACCAAAGTTCCCTTTGACACAATCGTTGATTGGTCGTATTCGTCATCGCCGCGCGCCGCACGCACCGCATAGGTCGATGTATCTTCGGACGGGGCGTTATTTTCAAATGCGGTTGAAACCGCCGCCCGGCCGGAATTGATAAGCGTCATACGAATCTTTTTAACCAAGACATCTGTGTCAAACCGTTGCATAGTATCGTTTTTAATTTCGCCGATTCCAATCACCGGATTTTTAACGCGGGCAAACACATTACTTGCCAACATAGATTTAGTCATGGCCTCTGCCGTCGTCGTCCAATCGCGATATTCCAATTCCATCACATGTTGCATGTCGGCAACTTCGCGTTCGTCATTCAAATCAACAACGCGCACTTCGCCACATCCAATCAACGCGGCACACAGCGCAAACGGTAAAAGTTTTTTCATGTTTTTCTCCCTTGGTTTTTTTATTTTGCTTTCATTGTTTTTATATCTTGCCGGCCGTCCGCCAACCGAACATAGACCAAATAATTTCCCGGCCCCGGCACATCAACCCTTGCCATAACATTACCATGCGACCGTAATTCAATCAAGCCACTTTTATTATTCGCCACGCGTAACACCGAAATCGTTTTCGGCAGTGTCGCCCATGTTCGCACTTCGGCGTTTGTGGTTGCTTCGGAATAAATCAACGACAGCAATCCAAGCAATGGCGCCGCATCCGAATTTGAATTAAACATTGTTGTTTGTAATGCCGCCCGTCCCGCCGCGGATGTAACCGCCCGCAGAACTTCGTTCGTGTGGTATTCGTTGTATTCCGTCATAAACATTGCATCAACATTTGCAATTTCTGTTGCGCCATCAATCGTTGTATCGGTATCCAACAAAATCGGTTGCGATGTTGCAATCGTCACCCACGACAAACCACCTTCCATAAAGATTGGCAAACTGGTGCGTTGTTCGGTCAGTTTTGGCGCAAACCCATCTTCGATAAAAATCCAAACGGTATTCTTTGGTTTCTGTTTTGCGCGTGCCAAATCTAAATCATCCACAACAAATTTGTTTTCCGGCACCATGCCATGCGCGCGTTCCAAATAAGTCGTCGCATCATTAAAATCGCCCGCCGTCAAAAAGTAAATGCCCGACAAATACATTAACGCTGGATTCATAATATCACGATATGCCGCCCATTGGTCGATTTTATCGGCGACTTCTGTATGCTTTGCAATTTCATCCCGTGTCGATTCAATAAGTTTCTTGTATTCAATCGACATATCTTGTTGTCGTGCATAAGATTGATTGATAATCACGCGCGCATCGTTCCATCGGCCGTCCGCAATCGCCGCCCACAATTGATAGTAAGATACGAACAGTGTGTCCATCATAAACGGTCGATAATCATTTGCATTTGCGCCAAATGCAAAGTTCGCCGCTTCGCGCCAAATATCGCCAGATGTGACATCTTTGTTTTTCCGGTTGAATTCTTCATACAACGCATCTGCGCCGGCAATATCGCCATCGTGAAATTTTTTGTCGGCATTGATCAGCAGCCCAAGATTCCCGGCACCATCAAACTGTGATTCGCCCGTGGTCATATAATTTCCGCGTACCGAATCAAGCCGCGATTCCACCGTCGCACTGCACGCGGCAAGCAAAACGCCAACCATTAAAAAGCGTGATATTTTTACGAGCATACCCTTATTTTACCACAGGTGCCAATTCTTTCAATTCATTTGTTTGTGGGTTATAGTAGCGTGGATTTCCATTGTATTCCAAAATCGCATGATGCATCGGAATCAAAAATTCTGGCAATGGCGACGACCGCCCCATTTTCATGTATTCAACCATCGTTGGGTCACTGAACGCCATACGCATTTCTGCCTTTATCGGGCGTTGGTACCAACCCTCGTACAATATAACCGCTTCGGCCGGTTTCCCACCCACAGTAACCTTTAATTTCATAAGGTCAAATTCACTGAATACCGGCTCTTCCTTCTTTTCTTTTGTTTCTGTTTCTTTGCCATCCGGGCCTTTGACCTTTTTCTTTTCGGTTGTTATTTTCTTTGGCATCATTTTCGCAAAGCGTTCCGCGGTATCAATATCATTTTGGCGGAATACAATCTTTGCGGCCGTTGTTGACATAATTGTCGATGCGGCGTCCGGACCGTACCTTTCTTGAATTTGGTGAATGTCCTGACCAATAAACAGGTATGATATCTGTTGGCTGCGTCCAACATCGGGGCCTTGGATAACGGCCTGTAACTTTTGCATCTTTGGCATTTCATCAAGCAAGAATAACACCGGATATGGCCCCATCTTTTCGCCACTGCGCCCGACATGTTCCGGTGGATTGGCCAGCAAGAAATTCGACATCGTTTCAATAAACATTGCGGTAATTGGGTTTAACGCCTTGGCATCAACCATATTGATAGACAGGTAAACCGTCACCGGCTTCATCTTGCCATCGCGTGGGTCAATCATCCCGCGCATATCTGAAAAATGAAAATCTGAATGAGATGTACGATTACGCACGGCGGCATTACGGAATATGGCAAGTCCCGTCAGTATTGTTGAAATAATTGATCCACGTTCTGTCTGTGGTGTATTAGCAAGTTTTGTAAGTTCCGCCACCGCACGATTTGAATATGCAAACGCGCGACATTCGGCGACCGCGGATTCCAACCACTCTTTCATCGGGTCGGCCATCATAACGGTTTGGTCGCCTTGCTTTTGTCGTTCTGCCAAATCCGCGGCAACGGCAATTTGCGCCTCGGTAATCCAATCAAGCATCATTGAAAACGACGCTTCTTTCCCAAGCCACATTTGCGGTATGTTCGCCCACGAACCGATATGAACATAATTCATAGTGTTTAATTCACCATTCTTTATAAGTCCGATTGCCGCAAAAGCATTCGGGTCATTCACCATCGAAAAATAGTAATCGGAAAGCACCGCGGCGTCTTCGGCATCAAATGTTCCGGCTTGCAAACGGCCATAGAAATAATCGTCTGCCTTGGCACGTTCAATTTTTGAAACGATAAATTGAATAAATCCGGCAAGCCCCGCACGCCCGGATTGTGTCCAGTGCGGATCGGCACTGCTGCCCACTGCATCGGGAACCAGAACATCACAAATATAATCAACATACAATTCGCGCTGTTCAACACTAAATGGTATATGCCCAGGTGACAACGGATTCCAAGATGGATAATAAATTCCCTTTTCTGGTTCGTCTTGTCCTGCCCAATTCATAATGAACACCGGACCAACCCGTTCCGAACGGAATCCACTGGACTTTTCGTCGATTTCCGGTTTTGGGTCGTTTATAATCATTGACACATTTGTACATTCAAAAATCGTAGGCAATGCGATTGCCTGGGTTTTACCGGTTCCCGGGGGTGCCAAGCACAAAACTGACAGTGTTTTTGGCAATTTTAACGGTTTTTTCTTGAAATACCCAAGAACTATCATAAAGCCTTTGAACAGACCCATTTCTTCGATATCTTTTTCGTTCGCTTCGCGCCCAGATTTCTTGTCGTATTCGTCTTTCCCATTTGGATTAAATTCCTTTTTCAATGTATCATCAACCAACAGGTAATACGCAAATACCGGAATCAGCGGAACAATGCACGCATAATCCGGGTGCATCAAACAACGCAAAACCCAATACGGAATTTCCGCAATAACCGATAAACCCGCACTTTGAAACATATTTGTTATATAAATTTTCATCCAATTTGCGGTTGCCGGTGACCATCCATATCGCCACAAATGTTCAAACAAAAACGAAAAACAAAACACCAATGCGCATATCAGCCACACGCCCACCGACCACCGCAGCGACCAGAAAACCTGGGCCATGGGGGTTTGTTCGTGTTCTTTATATGCGCTGGATTTGAAAATATTCAAACCCTTGCTGTCTTTGCCCGCAGATAAAATCTTGAACTTTTGAACCATCGTGCTATGATTATATCAGAAAAAAGAAAAACAATAAAGCATGGAAACAAATTTTATATGAAAAATATTCCACGCATTTTTATCGACCACAAAATCGAAACCGGTGACACTTTTCCGGTGGACAAATCTGTATCGCATTATTTATCGCATGTTATGCGTACCAAAAAATGTATTGTTTTTGGTTTGGGTCACGAATTTAATGCGGAATTGAACCCTGACGGAAAAAGTATAACGGTTGGCACGGATACCGGTCGCGCGGATGTCGTTTCCGATATTACACTTTACTTTGCGCCAATAAAGCGCACCGATGATTTGATTGCAATGGCGACACAAATGGGAATAAAGAGGTTTGTGCCGGTAATAACCGAACGCACGGTAAATCATCATGTGAATTGGGCGCGTATGCGGAAAATTGCGATTGAATCGGCGGAACAATCCAATTGCAACAGTGTTCCCGAAATCGCCACGCCAATAAAGTTTGATGAACTAAATTTGCCATCGCTTTGCTTTGCGGACGAACGGTTTGCGTATGATAATAAATCTGCACCAAAAATCCCGACAAATGTAACCGCGATACTTGTTGGTCCCGAAGGCGGATTTTCCGATTCTGAATTTGCGGCATTGGACGGCGCGGGCGCGGTGCCGGTGTCATTGGGAAAAACAATCCTGCGGGCAGAGGTTGCGGCGGTCATAGCCATAGAGAAAATACGAAGATGAAAATACGAATTGCAAAATTTATCGCCGACAGTGGTATAACATCGCGTCGTGGTGCGGAACAAATGATTGCCGATGGCCGGGTTATCGTGAACGGCGCACCTGCGACAACGCCGGTAATGTTCGTTGATGATGCGGATGAAATTATTGTGAATGGCAAAAAAGTTGAACCGCGCACGGATACAGAACTTTACGCGTTTCATAAACCAATCGGCACAATGACGACAACGCATGACCCACGCGGTCGTAATACCATATATGATATCTTGCCACGCGAATATCGTAACCTGCGTTACGTTGGACGACTCGATTTCAAAACGACCGGGCTTTTACTGATGACGAATGACGGATTGCTTGCGCGGAAATTGACCGCACCGAACGCAAATATTCCGCGTGTCTATATCGCCGATGTTGATGGCAACAATATGTCACGGCTGGACAAGGCGCGCCGTGGAATGACGATTGATGGTATTCATTATCGCCCAATGAAAATTGAAATTACGCGCGACAAAAAATTGCGCATCACAATTACCGAAGGTAAAAAGAATGAAATCCGCATCGTGTTAAAGCATTGTGGCCTGCCTGTGCGGACTTTGCACCGTGTTGAATATGGCACGATAAAGTTAAAAAATATTCCGACCGGAAAAATTGTTAAATTGGATGAAAAAACGGTTGACGACTTTATCAAAAGTTATCTATAATCACAGCATAAGGAAGGGAGAATTCACATGAAAAAGAAAACCACAAAAACGACGAAAGCCAAATCAGCCGCAACACGCAGCGTAAATGTAAGGGTTGCACATCATGGGCCATCTTGGTCTATGTCAATTTACGTTTATTGGTTTATAATCTTGTTTTTTATTGCCGCCACATTTTTCATCCTGGGGCGCAGTCAGTTTTCGGCGAATTCGCGTGGCGGACTTAAAAACGGTATTGCTGAAGAAGTCTTAATGCGTGCTAATGATTATTATAACAACGGCAAAAATGAGATTTTGGCGGGTAATCTGGATGCGGCAATTGCGGATTTAACATCGGCGATAACAACCGACAAAAACATGGTGTCTGCGTACATCTTGCGTGGCGAAGCGTATATGCAGGCGGGTGATTATCGTGCCGCGTTGAATGATTTTAATACGGCAATTGAAATGGACCCACAAAATTCAGTGGCGTATTATGACCGTTCTTTGTTGAATACCCGGTTGGAAGATCTTGATTCGGCCATGACGGATATAAATAATGCGCTTGCAACATTTGCGGCGAATCCAAATGAAATTTTGCAAATGCGCGATTTGTATGCAAAACGCGGGCAATTAAACCTTTGGCAAAAAAATTGGGAAGGCGCAATCGCGGATTATACAAATTCGCTTGCACGGCCCGAAGGAATCGTAAGTCCATCGGTATATGCCGAACGCGCCGAAGCGTACACTGCGATGGGTAACTATGCGTATGCAATTGAAGATTATACATCGGCAATTCGCGTGATTTCTGAACAAATCCAGGGCGCAACAACGATTGATCAAAAAGAAGATTTATCTATGCGTGCGATGAATTATTTTGAAAAATCGGCGGCGTTGAACCTTAGTATGGGTAATGCGGCGGCTGCAAAATCTGATTTGGAATCCGCGTATCAAATTGCAACATCGCTAAATGATGCGGAAAGCGTCGAAAGATTCCAAGGACTGTTGGAAGAATTGCAGTAATCAAAATAGTTTTCGTCCAAAACAAAAGCCACCAGTTAGGTGGCTTTCAAATTAAAACGTTGCACGCAATCCGGCGGCCAAGAACGGGTTTTCGCGCGACATACCAACGGACGACCACACATCAACATACCGATTGTATTTATAACGAAATGATCCAACAACCGTATGGTCGGCATAATCCGGTGCCCATTTGTGCCATATACCCGTTTCCGAAAACAAATACGAAATCGATAAAGTATAATTTAATACATCATAACTAAGACCTGTGCCGGCAACAATACCATCGGATACTTCGCCAATCGGGTTTTTGTCATACACCGCACGCCCGGTCAGTGCGAAAACCCAACTGTTATATTGTATGTTTGCACCGATTCCGACCTGGCCACGCCAATCGGCGGTGACAAGTGGACTAAATGTATCTGTTTCATATCCATCGGGCGAATCGATGAATGACGCGCCCAGTGACAACGCATATTTTGTTTTAGATGAAGAATGTTTTATTTTTATCCCCGCATCCACGTTCATTTTATAATTGCCCGTAATGCCCGCGACCGAAACGCCATACTGTAAATCCGGGTCGTGTGCCGCAACAAGGTTCAAACGCAGCGACCCCGAACCCGATGTTATTTCCGGGTTTGCAATGACCGGACCATCGGTTCCCATTTTGCGATAAACCAGGGAATCATCGTTTAACCGTAGTCCACCAACATCCGGCAAGCCTAACCCTAATTTATGCGCAACCGAATCCGTAAGCCCGAATTCCACACGCCCGACACCGCGCCATTGCCAAAAACCAAACGCTTCGTCAAAATATTCATCTTCGTTAATTGCAATTTCATCAATCGCGTACACTGCACCAAAACTGTGTTCTTTGATACCATCATAGGTAACCTGGCCCCGCACGCGAAAATCGCCGATAAAATCCGGCTTGTTAAAATCTGGTTCAATAATTCCGGCGGTGCCGTATCCTGTCAATGCAAAATTAAAATCGCCCGCGCGATAATGCAATGCATGCCCGCATGTTGGCATGGCCGCCGCCAAAATTGCAAATATAGATATAGTTTTAACTTTCATCTGTTTTTCCTGTATCGTTTATGATTGCGTCGCGCAGTTTGTTATATGCGCGTTCTTCGATTTGTCGCACACGTTCGCGCGAAATTTTATATTTTTTCGCCAACGCGTCCAGTGTTAACGCCGGTTCGCTCAGTCGCCGCGCGCGCAATATTTCGCGGTCGCGTTCCGGCAATGTGGCCAAATGTTTTTTAAGCAACATGCCTCCGCGCCGCATAAATTCGGATCGTTCAACATTTTCAATAATATCGGTTTGCGTGTCCGCCATGTTCGATAACCGGTCGCCACCATCTTGTTCGTCACTGTGCGACGGCGCGTTTAATGATAAATCGCGTGCAACAATTCGTGTGGACATACGTTTAACATCTTCGGCCGGTACACTAAGGTAATTTGCAATTTGTGCGGCTTGGTCTTCGGACAGGTTTCCATCCATAATCCCCAATGCACGTTTTGCGCGGGCCAGGTTAAAGAACACACGCTTTTGATTTGCCGATGTTCCAATTTTCACAATTGACCAATTATTCAAAATCGTTTCATAAATTTCCGCACGAATCCAAAACATGGCGTATGTGGAAAACCGGAAACCCTTTTCCGGGTCAAACTTTTGTAACGCCTGCATCAGGCCCATATTGCCACTTGCCACCAATTCTTGGACCGGAATGCCATAGTTTCGAAAATCATACGCGACCGACACCACCAACCGCAGATGACTGACCAGCAATTTTTCTGCCGCATCATTATCTTTATCTTTTGCCCACCGCGTGGCATAGTCGTATTCTTGGTCGGCGGCCAGAATCGGGAACTGTGCAATCGTGCGCAGGTAATTCGCAAAACCGGCATCATCGGTGACCGATGGCACAACCAAATTGGTTCCGGTTTTTGTTGGCAAAGCACTCTTGATTTGTTTTTTCATTATGTTTATAGTATAGCAAGAAAAAACAAATTATCAAGATGCCAAACCACAGGAGTTTTCAAATGGCAAATATGTTGGAAAGAAATAAAAAGGTCAAAGCCCCACAAAAAACTATGCAGGAACATGCCGAAGACGCGCTTTATCGTGAGGTTTGGGAAGATGTGAATAATGAAAAAACGCAACAGTTTCTTAAAAAATATGGCCGGCATTTAATTGCGGCGGCACTTGCCATCATGATTGTTGTGACCGGAATCCAGATTGGAATTCGTGCGCACCACGCGGCGCGTATGGCGACGGCGGAAAATTATGAAACGGCGCTTGAAAATTCTGATGTGAACGCACTGGTTGGAATATCGCAAAATACGGACGGCGCGACGGCGGACCTTGCACTGTTCCAAGCGTATGTTTTGGACAAAGATGTTGCGAAATTGGAAGAATTGGTTGCGAACGGCAAAACGCCGGAGTTTCGTGATTTGGCGCGGTTGCATATTGTTTCTTTGCGTGGCGATGAAATGGACGCGACGGCACTCGCGGAATATTTGGCACCACTGGATACAAAAGATTCGCCGTTCTATTATACTGCGATGCTTACCATCGCGCAAAAATATGCGGCCACCGGCGACCACGCAAATGCAAATAAATGGATTGAAAAAATCACCGGTGACCCGGATGCGCCGGCGGTGATTCGCGCAGACGCGGAAACATTGAAATAGGGGAAAATATAAATGAAAAAGGTTGCAATTTTTGTCGTCACCGCGGTTGCACTTTGTGCGTGCGATAAACACGACCCAATTTTGCCGGGCGAACGCGTTGGAATTTTTGCAACCGATAATGTGCGCGTGCTGAATGAAAATGTGCCGAATGTGCCGGAAAATGTTGCCGAATACGAACCGAATGATTGCCCGTACAAATTGGATAATCAAAACACAATTTGGAACGGCGACAAAAAAATCTTTGCCGGTTTCCCAACAAACAACTATGTTCGCGGACAAAAAAATCCGGTATGCGATGGTGGGTTTGTCTATGCGGGGTTATCCACCGGCGAATTGGTAAAGGTAAATCCAAAAAATCGCCAAATCGCATGGATTGCGGACATCTATCGCCAAAGCAATATGACCGGCGGCGCATCAGTTCTGGATATAATCGCACCGATTCAAATTCATGGGAAATACGTCTATGCGGGCGGCCTGGGCGGTGCATTTTGCAAGATTTCGGCCGCAACCGGAAACGCCGCATGGTGCGCGTGGATTGGGGTTGAATATCCGTTTATAATCGCAAACAATGTCGCGTATGTTTTGGATACGGATAATTACCTGAACGCCGTTCGTCTGCGTGACGGCACGGTTTATTGGCGCACGACTGTTGCACGGCCCGCCGCACCAAAATACGAAAATAAAACGATTGTCGTCGCCCACGAAAAATTCGATGCCGAAAGCGGAAAACTTCTACCTAATTAATCAAACGGATTCTCTGCTTTTTTATATTCAATAATTATCGGCAAGTGTTCCCAGTGTAACGCGTTCGCAATTCCGCGGCGCAGGTATCGTGTATAAGATTCCGGAATATCGGATGCGCCACCAACATTTATCGTAATACGCATTGGGTGCCGGCCGGTCTGTGACGCGAACTTTATCTTCATCGGGCGTTTAAGGCGCGACATAGGTGGCTGGCGCGCGTCAACCAATTCGCCGATGATTTTATTTATCAAACTTGTCGGCGCGGTCGCGGTGGAAATGTCCCACTGTTCATAAATTCGCTTGAACATATTTTGCACACCCGTTCCCGTTTCCGCCGAAATAGCAAGCATCATCGGCTTTATAATCTGGTGAAAAGAATTCGTGAAATGGTGTTTAAGTTTCAACAGTTTTTCATCGCGTTCCTCCACCGGTACCAAGTCCCATTTGTTCAGCGCAACACACAAAATTTTCCCCGCATCATACACGCGCGCCGCAATACCCAGCGCCTGGTTTTCAATGTCGCGCGTGGCGTCAACAACCAAAATCACGACATCGGACTTTTCAATCGCGTCCAGTGATTTCAGCGCGGACAAAGTTTCCACATCATCGTGCACATTGGATTTTCGCCGCAATCCCGCCGTGTCCATCAGCAATATATCGCGCCCATAAAACCGCGCGGGAATCTTTACCGTGTCGCGCGTCACGCCGGGTTCGTCCTTTACAATTTGGCGATTTTCACCAAGTACCCGATTCACCAATGTAGATTTTCCAACGTTTGGTTGACCCAAAATTGCAATTTTTACGCGCGTGTCCGCCGCCGGCGCATCGGTCAGGTTTTTCGCCGGTGCCACGCGATTTATAAATTCGAAAATTTCATCAAATCCGCGCTTGTGCTCCGCCGAAATCAAAACCGGTTCCCCGAACCCAAGTTTATAAAACTCATGAACGTCGCCAAGTCGCCGCCCCGATTCCGTTTTGTTGACAAGCAGTAATATCGGCGCCCGTGTTTTGCGTCGCACGGCACGCGCCCAGTTCATATCTTCGGGTAATAAACCCGTGCGACCGTCAACCACGAACAGAATCGCGTCCGCGCCCGATATCGCATCAATCGCCATATTTGTTGAATCGGCGGCAATCCCCCCGCGCGCGTTTTCCAACCCCGCCGTATCGCACAGCATACAATCTTCGCGTCCAAGAATTTTTCCGCAAATCGTATCACGCGTGACCCCGGGCCGGTCATGCACCAACGCATCACGCGTCCCGGTCAGGGCGTTGAACAAAGTTGACTTGCCGGTGTTTGGCCGTCCGGCGATGGCAATTTTCTTCATGTCTTTTTCCATTGATTTTTTTTAATTATAAAGCAAAAATATAAATAATCAAATCAAAGGAAAGGGGCGCATCATGAAGAAAATAAAAAATTGGTATCGTGGAATAAAAGATATTATTGTGAATCCGCGTCGATTCTTTTCAAAAATCGTTGCCGACGGCGATATCGAAGAATCTATGTTAAAGGCGTTTATATACGGACTGCTGGGCGGACTTGCGGTACTTGGAATAAAACTTATCGGCGGCGCAACGATAACGATAAATTCTGTATTCACGGCGGTTATAATTGTTCCGGTAATTGCGGTCGCATTGCTGTTCATCGGTGGCGGACTTTTGATGTTGGTGTCGGAAATGACGGGCGGCGAACGTGATTGGGAAATTGCGATAAAGGGCTTAGCATCGATATTCTTTATATACCCGGTGATACTGGTTTTGAACGCGGTCGCGTTTAATTGCCTGTCGATGTGGATAATAAGCATCGTCGGTGATTTGTATGTTTTGTTTTTGTTTTACAATATCGCGCTATATTGTATGCGTGGTCGCCGTGCGGCGGTTATTGTGGTCGTCGGCATATTCGCAATATTTATGGTGACCGTGTATTTAACAAATTATCGTATTGGTTGGTTTTTGTTAAAGAACACCAGTGCCGCGCTTTCTTGTTTGATATAAATTAGTGGTTATCCGTCTTTGTTCGTCACCGCAAAGCGGATACATGACCGTGTCGTGGCTATGCCCCGACTTGGTGCTAGTGATTATTGGGCATTATTGGCACAATTGTTTCCGCCAATTCTTTTTCAATATCAAATCCCATTTTTTCCAATTCATCTTCCATTTTTGATATGACCAATTTCAACAGCAAATACGTTTCGCCAATTGTCATAGAATTTTGCGGTTGCTGGTAGTATTGATACAGCGCCTTTATTACCGTTTGGGGTAATGGGGTATCCGTAATGATTGTTCCAAACATTGTTTTTCCTTTTGGTAAAAATAAATAAAAAAACCATTTGCAAAATACAAACGGTTGGAGTTTCGAAAACAATATCACAGTGAATATTGAATCGCCTTATTCAATATATTCGGCGAACTCCAACCAATTAGCTGGAAATTGAAACACTGTGTTTTTAGAGTTTTCGATTCTCTGCAACGGCAACCCGCCATTGCAAGCACGATTATAAACCATAAAAAAATTAAAATCAAACAAAAACCGGCGTGTCGCGCCGGTTTCACTAACCACTAACCACTAACCACTAACACTAACCACTAATTCAAACTTGTTAAAAATGTTGGAAAAACCTGTTCTTCGTCTGTATCAGAACTTTCAGAATTCGCGGGTTGCGTGCCATTTTCAGCCGCCGGCGAAATATCCGGTATCGGTGTTTTATCACCCGGTGTGCGCGTTGAATCAATCTTGGCCTGTTCTTCGTTGACAATACGACCGTAATGTTCCGCCGATTGCAACAACCGTTCGCGTTCGATTTCATCGGTCGCAAGGCGTGCCTGGTCCATATATTGTTTGCGTTTCATACGCCATTTGTGGCATCGCTGAATCATCGCGATAACCGGCGATTGATTCCTGGAACCTGCGGATGATTGTCCGCGTGAATTCGTTTGATTTTTCTTTGCTTGCATATTGTTTCTTTTGTTTGGAAATAAACTCTTTGTAAACTTTGTCCGGACAACCCGAACAATTAAACACCCGTGATGATAAAACATCTTAAAACCAATTGCAATAAATTTTTTCTGTTGCTATGCTTTGTGTATCAGGAGGGTTCATGTCGCCCAATCGCGGAAGTTTTTTGATTCAGGCATTGCTTGCGCTAACGCTTGTGTTTGTTTTTATGCCTTTTTTGGCACACAGACTTGCGGTTCGCGACATCAATGCGCAAATGTATTCGGCAACCCGTCAGATTGATACAATTCGAACCGCTGCAAAAATTTATATCGAAGAAAATGCAACAAATTTACCGTATGATGAAACAAAGATATCTGGGGATAAATTGGCGGATTTATTAGAACCGTACGGTTTGCCGATTGGCTTTATCACGCGAACCGCGCTTGGGCAAGATATAAGTTTGGTTATCAACAAAAACGACCAAGAAATTTCGGCGATTATTCGCGTTGAGGGTGGCAAAATTAACACAATGCAACGTGCCGAGCTTGCACGCAGAATCGGTTTTTACGCGGCGTTTGACCCCGAAAATGAATCTGGGAATATTGATGTTGGAATCCATCTTGGTGAAGTGTATTCGGATGTGGTTCGTCGAAATGATGGTAATTCGGCGTCTTCGGGTTTCCTTACGGATCTTGATATGGGTGGATTCAATTTGAACAATGTGGCGAACATATTTGCGCGTCGTGCGAATTTTGATACCGGCGAATCGGTAACGCTTTCTATTAATGGAAGTGAATCCGGCCGCAAAGAACGTAACGCCATAAAAGTATTGAATACAAACAAAACCGTGTTTCAATCTGTGGACGGCGAAGCGGCGCTTTCGCTAACGCGTGGGTCATTAAACGTTGGAACTTTTATCACGCGCACTGTTTCCAAATATGGTGATGCCGGAAATATAACCGCGACGGATGCAAGTATAACAAGTTTTGATATGTCGGCCGGTCGAACCAGTTTTTCGGGACCCGGGAAATGGTCGGTTGGTGGAAATCTTGTCGCAAGTCGCATAACGTTTAATGTTGAAAGATTAGACGTTGGTTCTTTTGTAAATCTTACGCGGGGACAAGATGTGTTTATTGATGCCACAACCCTTTCGTACAGCAGCGCCAGCGGTATTGATGTGAATAGCATATATGCGGGTAACATAACATTACGTGAACAAACATCAAACAGTATTATGCACGGTGGCGATGGTGTGACATTGTTGGATATAAGACCTTCGGGAACATCTATGTTGCCCGACGCGTTGGTTGATACGATTGATAATGGTGCATTTGAAATTTTGGCAAGCCCGACCCAAGATAGCGATACAACCGTCAACTGCAACACAATTATATCTTCAATTGGAAGTTCCTATAATGCAAAATCTTTGGCGCAGTATATTATTTGCCAGTATGTTTTTTGGCAACGGCTTGAACACCGCATAGATATAAAACAATGTTTAATCGAGGGTCGCAGTGATTGTAACTAAACATAATTTTTTGAAAAAATCTGATGTTTTGGCGCAACGTGGTGGCGGCATTGTGGAGGTTTTGCTTGCCATGGTGATCATAGCTGTGGCGGCACCGTTTACATATTCCATGATTGCGGATACAACACATACTATACACGATATGGCGGTTGCCAACGATATAATCAGCCTGCGTGAAAGTGTATTGAATTTTGTTAGGTTGAACCAAGATCTTTGGCCAGATACCATACAGATAAAGTTATCGGATGACGAAAAAGAGGCGATTTCTAAATCTATTTCTGCGGGGTTTGTTGATAAATATGTTGTGCGTGGGGGAACCGCAATTGATGTTTACCTTGGGTTCGATTTACAAACAACACCAAAACGAATTGCGCGAATTGCGTCAAATATCGGCGCCGATGCCGCGGTTGTTGGCGGTGACGGTGTTGCATACGGTGATACATGGGCGGTGACCGCGCCAGATTTTGTGCCGGGAAATTTGATTTACAAAATAAGTCGCGAACAAGGGGACTTTGACACAACACGTTTCTTACACCGTGGAACGTCGGGTGAAAATGGTTTAAACATGATGCAACGTGATTTAAGTATGGGAAATCATGATTTATATAATGTTGGCGGAATAAATGGACAATCACTGCGGGTGCGTAACCTTAGCACAACATTTGTATCGGCGGAAACAATCGATGCGAAAAATGTCTATTTTTCTGCAGGTGCAAATATGGGGGGCGATAGTGTTACAATTGGAAGTTTGCGCGTTTCGGGGGATGTAAGTGGTTTTAGAAATATTACGGCAAAAAAATTAAGCGGTACCGGAATTGACCTGAATGGTCGTATTATTGCAGATCGTGCCACGGTGAATAATTCAATAAATATTGGTATGGATTTTATTTTAAAATCTACGGGACTTAAAACAATAAGTGGTTTTGCAGGAATGACCACGGGAACAGTTTACGCACCATATCTATCGGCCGGTGAATTAACATTTGTTGGAAATTATGGCTTAACAGTTTCGGGTGAATTGTTATTATCGTCTAATCCGCCAATAAAATTAGGGGGATGGAGTTTTCCGTCCAAGAATCCGCCATCATTTGCATCGTTGACTTTGGCGCGTTCGCCAATTCCAAAAATTCCGGCGCGTGGCGAATTTGCACCAATTATAAAAAGTGATTGGAAAACCATAGAACCAATAAAACCAACAGAAACAACAAGTGATTAAATAAAACAATGAAAATAAAAAGCAAAATCTTTTCCTTGGCAAACGCCACACGTGGAACGGTGTTAATAGAATTTTTATTAACAATCGCACTTGCCGGAACATTGATTCCGTTTATATACAGTTATCAAACGCGTGCGATCGCGCGTGCTGAAAACTTACGTGTAACGCGCCAAATGCAAAAAATACAAACAATATTGGAACACTATATTGTGCAAAATCGCGAGCAAATGTTACAAACATTGGGACGCAATATCATACGAATAAAATTGACAGATTTGGTTGATTACGGGCTTGATGCTGATTTTGCCAAAACAATGTTAGATAAATATCAATTGCGAATATTAAAGTCAATTGACGTTGGTGGGCAATCAACACTCCAAGGTGTAATCGTGTACAATGATTCTGATTTGAACGCAATGCGTACGCGTGAAATAGTGAAAATGGGTGACGATAAAATTGGATTCATAGACGGAACACGTGCGTATGGCGGTTTTGGAACGTGGCGTGCGGATACGGTTGATTTAGGTATCGGTAATACATCCGGAATTGTTCAAACGACATCGATGACGCGCGATAATGCGATGTATTTGTGGCGCGTTCCATCGGCCAATGCATCTGATGCAACAATGGCGTCGATCTTGAATCTTGGTGATCGCGACATAAATAATGCGGCATTTGTTAATGCGGACGGTATTTCCATTGAAGAATCTTTGAATGTCGGTAAATTGGTATCTACAGATGTTATCTTTAAAAATCGAACGACAATAGATTCTAAATACAATACGCAATCTGCTTTGGTTTCTGGAACACTTTCGGGGGATTCAAAAAGTATCACTGTGAACGGAACTTTCAGTCTTGCTGATTATGCCAAGGTGTCATCTTTTACGGTGGATAACCTGTCGGTGGATACATTAACATTGGGTGGTTTTTCCGTTTCGTCTGGGGATGCGCCGTCAACAATACGAATCGGTGGTTCACTTGATATGACCGAAGGACGAATAAGCGCGATGTTTGTAACGGTTGGTTTTACGGGTTCAATAACACCGCGACTTGGGGTCAAAGAGAAAATCGTTGATTCGGCAAATCCAAATTATTATTGGAATGTAAGCGCGCGTGTGGCGAACCTTGGGGACATAAATTCGCAAACGCTTTCTGATATGGCAACAAAAATCTTGCGTCGTGAATCTGTTTATGGATCAAATGCAACCAAAATATTTAGTGTTGTTGCTTCAAATAAAAATGCGACAATGGGCGATTTTATGAATGCAATTATTGAAATAGAAAAAAATGTACGTGGGAAATATCAACTGTTGAATTTAAAATAATTTATGATATATGTAACCGCGGGGGTGTGGTATGAAAATAAAATGCGATATTTGCAAAACAGAATATAATTTAACATCTGGTATGTCTGGGGATGTTCGTTGCGCGGTTTGTGGTCATGCATGGACGGTAAAAAACAAAACGCACCGTTCGGGTTTAATGGTGTTTTTTGCATCACTTTGTGCGTTACTTGCGGCGACAATATTCGCGGTTGCGGTTATTATAACATCGCGACGTGATAACCCGGGCGCACGGCCATTGGTTGCGGTTATAAATGATATTCAAACGGTGACAAGTGGTGACGCACCATACATGGTCGTGACCGGTACTGTGACCAATCGTTCGGATGATATCTATGCGTTTCCTGATTTAGTAATCGTCCTTTATGACGAAAACGATGCCCAAATTTCGCGCCAGCGTTTTATGCCGTCGGCAACTTTTTTGGATGTTGGCCAAACGGTTGGGTTTACGCATCGCCTTTCCGGGAATTTCCCGGGGGTAAAACGTGTTGCGGTTGAATTAATGAATATGGAGGATAAAAATGCCAAATAAAATTCTATTTTGTCTTTTTGCTCTTGGCTTATCAATGAATGCAATTGCGGCGGACAATCCGACACCAACACCACCCGCACCGCGTGTAAGTATTTTTTCGACGACAACCGATTGGGCGGCGTTGACCGGGTTGCCGCTGCGACAATATATTGGAAATTTTACATGGAATAACGCCGATGTCATGCGTGGGGTGGTTTTATATTACCTCGATGCGTTTCCGTGCTATGGCGAAGCCGACAGTGTTCGTATCTGGCTTGGACCGAATAAACAGTCAACCGGTATATTGCGCCTGGTGTGTGTTCATGCGCCCACGGAAATAAGTTTTACATGGCGTTACGCGACCCGTGACGCGGACCAGGCGGAAAGCACAGGCCTGTTGAAATGCCCGGTTACCGGCGATTATGAATTGGATATCGATTTTTCAAAATGTGTTCGCGGCCCTGAATGGAAGGATTACAAGTAATTATGATGGACAGACGCGAATTTATTGTTGATGACGAATCGGTCGGCATACGACTAGATAAATTCTTGGTGTCGCAATTGCCGGCTTTTTCGCGCAGCGAGATTCAGCGTTTCACCGTCACGCGCAACGGGAAAAGTATAAAATTTTCTGAAAAGGTAAAATCCGGCGACGAAATAATTGTCGAAATTCCGCCCACCAAGACCGATATTGCGACCGATAACATATCGAACGAACTTGAATTGGAAATTTTATACGAAGACGACGACATAATCGTTGTGAACAAACCGCGTGGTGTTGTTATGTATCCGGCCGCGGGAAATAAAACGGGAACATTGGTTCAAAATATTTTATCACATACGCATCTGTCGGCACTTGGCGGGCCAACGCGTCCGGGTGTTGTTCATCGGCTTGATAAAGATACCAGTGGTGTTGTCGTTTTGGCAAAATCTGATGCGGCATATCGTGAATTGATAAAAACATTTTCCGCACATAACCTTACCCGCAAATATGTTGCATTCGTTTGGGGCGTTCCAAATTGGACGGGGGCGGACATAACGGGCAATATTGCACGGTCTTCACGTAACCGGCAAAAGATGACGATGGTAAAGACGGGTGGCAAGCCCGCACACACAATTGTCGAAGTATTGGACGCGTGGCCACGTGACGGCGTTTCGGAATTTCGTTGCACACTGATGACCGGGCGCACACATCAAATAAGGGTGCATTTGTCATCGCATGGTTTTCCGGTTTTATGTGATGGGGTATATGGCCGTGCATCGTCGCGCCTGGGGTCGGTTAAAAATCCGGATTTGTTGGAATTTATAAAAACGCACGACGGTCAGATGCTGCATGCCCAGATTTTGGAATTCAACCACCCAATAACCGGCAAAAAAATGCGTTTCAAAACCGCCCTGCCGGACGATATGTTGGAATTGCGGGAAGTGTTGGTTTAGTGTTAGTGGTCAGTGTAAGTGGATAGTGAGAAACACCGTCATACCGCCGAAAGGCGGTATCTCTCTGTCACAGTTGAAACCGCTAGATTCCGCGTTTCCGCGGAATGACGGCACATTTTTGCGGAGCCCGATGTGGCAGTATGAGTCACTAACCACTAACACTCTCCACTTTTTTCTTTTTTTTACCCATTTTCTATGATATAATGAATCGATACCAAAAGGGGAAAGAGAATGAAATTTCTGACTACTATTATTGGAATTTTACCGGTTTTGTGCGTGGTTGCGCCCGCATCGGCGGCGTTGAACAGCATAGATAGGTCGACCGCATCGTCGGGTCGTGTATCTGTATCGCCATCGATTGGTGTGACCAGTGCATCGAACATTGCGGCGGCGCGTCGGTTGCCGACATTGTTAAAGACCGGTACGACAACGACGACCACAACAACCACAACATCATCCAGTTCTGCACTAATGGACGAAGTTGAATGTGTTGAACGCTATACCGAATGTATCAAGGCGTCCGATGTCTGCGATTTCAATTTTGAAGAATGCACGACCCCCGAATTATTCTATGCCAAAAAGCCCCAGTGTAACAGCGTTTTACTACAATGCACATCGGCGGGCATAAACACCCTTTTTGGAACAAGTAGCACAACGAATTTGGCAACAAAGAACTCGAACGGTGAATATGTTTACCCAACGGCGGGCAGTGTGCTGGGCCAATTTATCGAGGCCGGCGCAATCAGTAACCGCCTTGACACATCGTCATGCGTAAAGCGTTATACATCGTGCCTGAAAAAAGATAATGTTTGCGGCGAAGATTTTGAACTTTGCACCACGAACAGCGAATTCAAGAAACAAAAGATTTATTGCGAATCGACCCTTGCACGGTGCCAAGAAGAGGGTATCAAGGAATTGTTCGGCCTGACCGACACAACGCGTGACCCGACATCGCAAAGCCGCCTTGGCGTTATGATTACCGAAGGTGCGGGTTTGGCGGCGGTCAATGCGGTTTCCACATGTTACAAGGTTGCCGACCAATGCGTGCTTTCCGCGTGCAGTGCGAATCCATACCGTTGTATGGTGGGCAGCAGCACCCTGTTATCCCAGGTTGTTGACGCAATCAACGAAAGTCGCACGCTGACCAACGAACAGATGCAGGAAAGCGCCGAAGTTCAAACCAGACAGCAAGTTTCAAAGTATATCAAAAACGCATGCTTTGATACAATCGGTGGAAATAAATATTGTCACATGACGGTCAACGAAGGCAAAGCACCATCGTCCAAAGATTTGATTGACGAAGACGAACGCGATAACGTCTATGCTGATATAATAAGCCCGACGATGAATCGTGTGAGTGCCCAATTGCAAAAAATATTGGATAAATTCGACAAAAAATCCAAAGACACATGCAGCGATACGATCACTGCGTGCGCAATGCGTTCGTGTGGTTCGGGTCTTGGATCGTTGTGTTACAGCCGTGTGTTCGGTTCAGGAAATTCGGCAAGCGATTTTGAAAATTCTATCAATGGCGATGCAACATACAGCGAAATAAAGGCCGGTTGCGAATCGATTGTGAACAGTGATGCAAATTGCCAATATGCGGCGGCATCGGTGACATCCAACAATTACAATTATTCTTATAACGAGGCATCGACATTTACCAATCTGTTCCCGGCCGAAGCCGGCAAGGACCCAATCGGTGTTATTACACGGTTGAATGCGTCACTTGCACAGAATTACAACAACGCGGCAATCGAACAAATGGCCAAAGATTGCAAGAATACTGCGGTCAGTTGCATTCGTTCAATGTGCGGTGCGGATTTTGTAAATTGTTATCGTAACCGCACGGATGTTATGTCTGACGCATATAATACCGAAAATTCAGACTTCAACAAGAGTATGAACAAAGTTGGCGGCGTTCTTGACTTTAACATCGTTCGTGGTTTATGTGTTAATATGGTCAAAGGGTCTGATAGATGCGATGAACATTTAAAGATTCAAACGTACAGAAATTATACCGATGGTAACGGCAGTAACGGATGGGGAAATAAAAAGACCGTTCGTGATGCGTGGGTTGACGCGTCCAAGGAAGGATATCATCAAACAGATTCTGCTGATACCCGTATCTTGATGGGTTGTATGGTTAAACGGGGCAATAGTAATGCCGCGGGTGGTGGATTAATGGGACGTGGTGATTCTGCTTGTGATTCCAAAGCGGGCAATCCAAATTATATCGAAGATTGTGGAACTGTCGACGAAGAAGGTTGCCTGTACGACGAAGAATATTATGTGACCGAAACGGATTACCAGTTTACAATGACCGTTGACACAATGTTCCAAGAAATCTTGGCGGATTTGGAATTGGAAGCCCAAGCGAAGTATAACGCGAAACTGACCGCGGAACAACATATGTGCATTGATGCCAACAGCGGTGGTATCATGGGTAACCGTGAAGGTGGAAGCACATATATGTGGGTTAAACTGCGCAGCAAACGTATACCAAAGAATTACAGCACGGCCGGGTTAAAGGTGAACGATTTTGTTGAAAGTAACGATTTGTATGGTTCGTTCTGTCGTGCGCGTGTGACGATTCAATCCGATGACCCGGATATCCAGGCGATATTACAGCAAAAGACCCAGAATTGGTCCACGGCATACTTTGCGGTCGGTGATGTGTTCACGTGTGGTTCGTGGATTCCACAAAAGAACCTTGAACAAATCGCGAAACGTGTCGCATGTAAGAAAGCGGTCGCCAAAGGAACTTTGCCGTCAAATACAAAATGCGAAACCGATGCAGATATTGAAAAAGTCGGCCTAACCACAGGTCAGAAATGGGCGGTTGCCGCCGCGGCGATTGGTGGTTCGGGGCTTGGTGGTGTCGGTGGTGCATACTTGACCGATGCGGTTCAAAGCAGCAATTTGCTTGGCGGTCTGTTGCAACGGAATAGAAACTCTGACCAACAGAACGCAAGAAACGTGCAAGCGGCATCAACATGCAGCAGATATTATGACGAGTATGTGAATGCGCGTAGAATCTATGATGGTAAGCATAACGAGAACGGGTCTTATGCGGGACAGGATGATGATAAAGATGCTATGAAGGCTGCCAGAGACGCTTACGATGCGGTGGCTAGAATAAAAAGTGCTGCTAGTACGATAATTAATCGTCAAGTGATGGATAGAAACAACAAGGATAATTATAGAGATGGAGGGGTTCAACAATTTAGTAGTGCTATGAGCCAGGTTAACAGCAATTGCGGCGACCCAGATGCCGCGGTGGGTATAAGTTGCGAGTCTGCGGTTTCTTCGTTGGCGGGTATGTGTAAGACAATACAGGATTACGGTGGCCAGTTGGCGAATTACGACAATAACTCTCGCCGTCAGGCATTGAACCTTGGTGGTGCGTTCCTTGGTGCAACTGGGCTTGGGCTGACTGCGGGCATTGCGACCAATAACCTTATCAAGGAATCCAACCGTCAGCAATTCACCGCCGACCAGCAAGAATTTATGGATAATGTTGGTGACCATATCTATTGCTTTATCGGTGCGGACGAAGCCGGCACCTATGGCGACCTTATCGAAATAAGTGTAGAATAGTGGCAAGTGTAAGTGTTTAGTACGGGTGCGATTTTCGCACCCGTTTTTGTGCAAAGGTTCCAGAAAATCGTCATCCCGCCGAAGGGCGGGATCTTGTTGAACTTCGATGAGTGCGGGGGGATCCCGGCTTTCGCCGGGATGACGGGAAAGATATAGCGTGCCGCGACGGGTGCGCCTGTCTTTGTGTAATGATTCCAGAATGCGAAGTTCTCCTCCTGTGGAGGAGTACCCGAAGGGGGAGGTGGTCTTTTATAAACATAAAATTTCTGGAACCT
>JAZRLA010000007.1:0-1054 GCA_045646605.1 Candidatus Enterousia sp. | reverse complement strand
CACATCCATCACCGATAAATCTTTCCCGTTTCCGGCGTATGCGGTATTAGCGTTCGTTTCCAAACGTTATTCCCCAGTAATGGGCAGTTTCCCACGCGTTACTCACTCGTGCGCCACTAGATCCACAAGGGCAAGCCCCTGTTTCACCCGTTCGACTTGCATGCCTAAGACCTGCCGCCAGCGTTCGTTCTGAGCCAGGATCAAACTCTCAAGTTTTAAAAAACCTGTGGTTTAAGTCCTGTGCATACAAACAAAGCTGACATTATATATCAGTTCGTCTTTACATATATATATTCGCAAGACAAGTTTTAACGAGGTTATTTATTCTTGCGCTTTATCCGTCGGCACAAGTGCCGTCGCGATAAGCAAATTCACAAAATCAAGATTTTGGAATTTTCTAACCTACTACCTGTCTAGGATATGCACATTGACTTAGTCAAAGTTTGGATATTTCCAAATTCAACTGTCTGCATATCTCTTCTTGAACAGATTTTTGAAAAACATCAAAAATCATTTGATGAGCTGCTTTTATTCACAATGTTGCGGAATTTCCGCGTTCCAGAGGTTAGTATTTCGCGCTTCTGAACACGCCCTAACTTAGAAAGCCCGCATAGTATGAACCGATACTTCAAAAAAGTCAAGTGTTTTTTTGGATTTATCTTTTATTTTTTTGTGGCGGGCGGAAAAATTTCAAAAAACCGCAGAAAACCGGGGTTTTTTGTTTTGGATTTTTGGGGTGGGTTTTGCGTCGCGCGTGGAAAAACACGGGTAAAAACCGCCATCCGATTCGCCCAAAACCGATTCGCAACCGATTCGGAATAGTGTTAGTGGTTGGTGTTAGTGGGTAGTGGGTAATGACGTCATCCCGCTGAAAAGCGGGATCTCCGCGAAGGGGGTGCAGAGAACAAAGTTTCCATCCTGTGGAGGGGTGGACGCGAAGCGGACGGGGTGGTCTTTCAGGTTCCAGAAATTTTATGTTTATAAAAGACCACCTCCCCCTTCGGGTACTCCTCCACAGGAGGAGAACTTCGCATTCTGGAATCATTACACAAAG
>JAZRLA010000006.1:0-43846 GCA_045646605.1 Candidatus Enterousia sp. | reverse complement strand
CGGAATAATACGCACCACCGGTTGATTCACCGAATTGCCGTTGCTTTAATGTTGCACCAAATGAAAGGGTTGGCACCAAACACAACACCGCAAACATCAATGCTAGATTTTTATACATAATAAAAACTCCCTCGCTATCCTATGCGCCCATTATATCACAAAAAATCCCATTTGAAAAATATTTTTTGTAAAAAAAATGGACGTGTCACCACGCCCGTTTCATACCATGACACCGACCAAAACCGGCATCAACATACATCGGCAATCACTTTTTTTCATCATCCAAATCATCCACTTTTGGTTCCGCCGCATCGCGCGCGTGTTCCGCCATTTTCGACAAAGCAATCACCATTTCCATACCACGTTGTAACTGATAATCCCGCGCATCTTTTTCTTCATCGGTCAATTCTTTATCATCATCTTCATCCTTATTCTTGGCGTCCTCGGTTTTTTTCTTTGCTTTCTTTTCCGCTTCCTCATTCCTTAATGCATTACGGAAAGACGCTTCGGAATAAAAACTTTCACGTTTTTCAATTTTTTCAACCTTGCTTTGTAAAACCTCTACATCCGGGGTAATCCCAGTATTTTGAATAGACCGCCCACTTGGGGTATAATAGCGCGCAATCGTCACATGTATTGCCGTGCCATCGCCAAGTGGTTTTTGCTGTTGTACACTGCCCTTGCCGAAACTCTGCGACCCCATAATCACCCCGCGTCCGTTATCCTGAATTGCACCGGCAACAATTTCGGATGCCGACGCCGACCCATGATTGATAAGCACGACCAGTGGTTTACCATCCGTCAAATCACCCGGGGTTGCCATACTGCGATCTATGTCCGTTTTATTTTTGCCACGCGTTGAAACAATTTCACCACCGTCAAGAAAAGCATCGGACACATCAATCGCCGCGGTCAAATACCCACCCGGATTATTACGCACATCCAACACATATCCCGCAACATTTTTCTTTTCAAGTTTCGTTATTGCATCACGCAAATCCTTGGCCGTTGTCGCCCCAAAATCAGAAATACGAATATAACCAATCTTTGGCGTATCCTCGTCCGCATCGGCAAGTGTCTTTTCACTAAACTTTACCGATTGCACTTTGATAATTGCGCGCTTAAGTGTCATTGTCTTGGGTTCCGCGGTTCCGGATACAACGGTCAATTTTACCTTGGTTCCCGGTTTACCCTTCATCCGCTTTACCGCCTGATTCAACGTCAAATCAAACACGGGTTCATCATCAATGTGTGTTATATAATCACCCGCCTTGATTCCCGCCTTGTCCGCCGGTGTATCATCAATCGGTGAAATCACACGCACCGCCCCACGATCAGATGTAATTTGTATCCCAAGCCCCCCAAACGAACCACTTGATTTATCATTAAAATCCTTAAAATCATCCTTAGACAGATACGAAGAATGCGGATCCAATGCCTCTAACATGCCATTCATCGCACCTTCTAGCATTTTGCGTTCATCCGCTTCTTCGACAAAGTTTTCACGTGAAACCTCAAACACCATAGCAAGTTTCTTCAACTCCTGGTATATTTCCTCATCCGTCATGTGAACAATCGGTTCTTTCTTTTTTTCCGGTGCAGCATACAGAACAACCGGAACACACAAAGCAAATAAAATTAAAATTTTCTTAAGCATAACAAATCCTTTTGCGCGAATTTTATAATAAAAAAATCACATCCGCAAGGAAAAGTGTTAGTGGGTAGTAGTATCTGGAATCAGTTCGTGATTACTGGTTTATTCCAGAAATTACTAACCTCTACCCACTTACACTAATCACTCTCTCACTCTTCCTTAAATATGCGTGCCGGATCAACGGCTTTGTTGCCACGCCGTACCTCAAGGTACATCTCTGGTTTGTCCGGATTCATCCGACCCACAGGTTCACCGCCCAAAACCTCCTGGCCCACGACCACATCAATATTCCCAAGGTTCGTCATCACCGTATTATATCCATTCTTATGCGAAATAATTATCACACGACCAAAGCCTTTGAAACTGTCCGCAAATTTCACAACACCATCGGCGGGCGCCGCAACCAATGCATCCGACCGCGTACGAATCCGCCAACCATCGGATTTCAAGCCCAAAGCAGTTTTTTCACCGAACCGAACAATCACGCGACCACGCACGGGTTGATTTAACTTTCGAATTGAAAAACGCGCATCTTCGGACATTTCGGAACTCCCCACGCCGGCAGATAATTCGGAAATACTTTTTGCACGCGCCGACAATTCGCGCAATTTTTTTTGCAATGCGGCATGTTCACCCCGCAACTTTTCATTTTGCGCCGACCGTCGCCGCAGCAATTTATCAAGCAAACTCTTTTCATCGGCATATTTTTTTGCGGTCCGATCAAGTTTCTCTTTCTCAATCGCGCGCGCCGCGCGGATTTTATCAAGTTCTTCTATTTTTTTTGCCGCATCGCGAATATGTTCTTCCAGGTTATCGGCCATTCCCGTCATAACCGCCGAAGTCAAAACAAAATTGTGCATATCTTCGGTATCGAAATTTGGGTTCGCGGCAAAGAACAAAACCGTCGCCGCCGCATCCGCCACCCTTTCGCGATTTTTTTCCAATTCCGCCGAAATCACCGTGCGCCGTTCATCCAATTCCGCAATTTTTTTGGCAAGTTCCGCACGCAACTCTTCCAATAACGAAACCTTGTCCGCCGCGGTTACGAGTTGTTTTTTTGTTTTTTCAACATCTTTATCGGACGATTTGACCTGCTGTTCAAGTTGCTTGTTTTTCTGCTCTGTCTGGCGAATTTGCTGTTGAATTTTGTCCAGTTCCGATGGGGCGGCACAAACAAAACTTGTCCCCCCTAACAAAATCGCCAAAATCGCCGCCACGCGTAACATTTACTTTACAATCACCTTCATGTGTGTTTTCTTGCCACGTTGCACCATGAACTCCGGCTTTTTCGCGATAACCGCACGCCAATCTGTCAATTTTTCGCCGTCAATTTGAACACCACCCTGCTCTATCATACGGCGCGCATCAGATTTGGTATCAAACAATCCCGCCGCACACAGGAAATCAATCACCCCCATTTGCCCCGGCATTTCGATTTCCACCGAAGGCACATTTTGCATATCGCCGCCACCACCAAACAATGCCGCCGCCGCGCGTTCAGCCGTCTCCGCGGCCGCCGCACCATGTGCAATTGTGGTCGCCGCACGGGCCAGAATCTTTTTTGCTTCATTCAATTCCGAACCCTGCAATTTGGAAAGTTTTTCAATTTCATCCATCGGGATTTCCGTAAAGATTTTAAGGAACTTTTCCACCAACTCATCGGGCGTATTACGAAAATATTGCCAATAATCATACGGCGACAATTTATCTTCATTCACCCAGATTGCATTTCCCGCGGATTTACCAATCTTGTTCCCCGCGGCATCAGTAATAAGCGCAGTGGAAAGAACATACGCTTCCTTGCCCAACTTTTTGCGTATAAGTTCGATTCCCATAACAGCATTTCCCCATTGATCCGCACCACAAAGTTGTAACACGCAGCCATATTTTTGATAAAGCGTCAAAAAATCCACCGCTTGGAATGTCATATAGTTAAATTCCAAAAATGTCATACCATTTTCTAACCGACGCTTTACACTTTCCATAGATAACATGCGCGGAACCGTAAAATCCGTTCCAAATTGTGCCAAAAAGTCAATATGACCGTAATTCTTCATCCAATCATAGTTATCAACAATTATCGCATCACTTTTACCACGTCCAAAATGCAAAAACTTTGAATAAGATTTCTTAAGCCCCGCAATATTTTTGGCAAGTGTTTCTTCGGTCATCATCGGCCGGCCCGTATCACGCCCCGACGGGTCACCAATACGTCCGGTCGCCCCCCCAACCAACATCAACGGCCGATGCCCATATTTTTGCATCCACCGCATCATCATAACCGGCACAAGGTGCCCCACATGCAACGAATCCGCCGTCGGGTCCGAACCCAAATACGCGGTAATCTTGCCATTATTCAGTGCATCATTCAACGCCCCCATGTCCGAGCATTGATTTACAAACCCACGCACCTCCAATTCATGTAACAAGTCATTTTGCATCTTTCCACCCTTTTACATATATAAATCTACACGAAAAAGAAATTTTTTTCAATAGCCGCGTTCCAATAAATTCTTCATATTTTTCCACGCGGCCAAAGACACCGGAATTTTGTGCTTTCTGCATTCCCGCATCAACGCCAATTTCAATACCGCCCTATCCATCCGCGCGCAATCAAACAGCCCCGGTACCGCATTCACAACCAAATTACATCCATGTTCATCAATTATATGCGGCAAAACCTCTATACACAAATTACCACCACAAACATAGGCAATATCCTGAATTCCAACAAATTTATCACGCATGATAATTATACGTTTTCCGGCCTTGAATTGCAAAGTTTTGGTGTTTTTTTGAATTGAAATTTTATCTGACTTTTTATTTCCAACAATTAAATTTTGACTATGTTCATCCGCATAAGATTCACGTATTTTGTAAATATCCATAATTTTTCCTTTTTTACACACCCGCTGATTTTACCATGACAATATAATTATGCAACAAAAAACGGGCGCAAACGCGCCCGTTTCACTTACCTCTGTCCCACGAAGCCTCGGCGAAGTGGGAACTAACACTTACACTGACCACTTATTTCAACATCTTTGCAACTTCATCGGCCAAGTTATCTTCACGTTTTTCGATACCTTCACCAAGGACGAAATACGCAAATCCGGCAAGTTTACCGCCCGCCTCGTCCAGCACCTGTTTCACGGTTTTCGATGCGTCCATAACGAACGGCTGTTCTTCCAAAACGGATTCGGCATAGTATTTTTTCATACGGCCTTCGACCATCTTTTCAACAATGTTTTCCGGTTTGCCCGCCGTCGCGCCAGATTCGATAAACACCTTTTTTTCGCGTTCGACCGCCGCCGGGTCAACATCGGCAACCGTCATAAATTCCGGCTTGTTCGCGGCAATATGCATCGCGATTTTCGGCCCAATTTCGGCAATTTTGTCACCGCCGCCGTTTATCGCAACCACAACACCAATTTGCCCCATACCCGGAACAAGTGCATTATGAATATAACTGAAAATATGATCACCCGAAACCTTTGCAATACGGCGCAGATTCATATTTTCGCCAATCGTCGCGATTGTCGCCGCGATATCATCATGCACCGCGTTCAGTGTCGCATCAAAATCGCCGGACAATTCCAACGCTTTGTTTGCGACATCCGCAACCAACTTTTGGAACTTTTCATTTTTTGCAACGAAATCTGTTTCCGCATTCAATTCCACAACACACCCCATATTGTCGCACTTTACCACGGTAACCAAACCCGATGCCGCAACACGACCGGCCTTGGACGCGGCCTTGACAATACCCTTTTGACGCAACCAATCGGCCGCCGCCTCTATATCGCCATTGTTTTCAATCAACGCCTTTTTGCAATCAAGCATACCCGCAGACGTTTTTTCACGTAATTGCTGAATAAGTTTTGCTGTAACTTCCGCCATTTTTACCTCCCTTTTTTTCAAAGATTGATTTTGTTTCCCGGATTATCACCGGGAAACATACATTATTTTAATTATTTATCGGCCTTTTCGGCTTTATCCGCCAATTTACTGCGACGAACTTCACGCGCTTCGGATGTTTTGGATTTTTGTTTCATTTCTTTGTCTTTCATTTCATCTTCCAACGCATCACTCGCATCATCGGTCATCGACGCTTCTACTTTTTTGCCGGCCGCACCACCAAGGCGCTTTTCAATACCGGACAAAATCGCATCCACACACAGATCACAATACAATTGAATCGCACGCGACGCATCATCATTTCCCGGCACCGGATAGTCAACCATTTCCGGATTCGCGTTCGTATCACAGATTGCAATTGTCGGAATATCCAAATTTTTCGCTTCGCGTACCGCATTCATTTCACGTGGCACATCAATAACAATCATAACCTGGGGCACACCGTGCATATCCAAAATACCACCAAAGACATCACGCAACTTTGCGACCTCTTTGGTCATCATGCCAACCTCTTTCTTGGTCAGGCCCAATTTATCGGCATTTTCAATATCCGCTTCCATCTTTTTCAAACGACGAATAGATTGCGACACGGTTGTCCAATTGGTCAGCATACCACCCAACCAACGATTATTCACATAGAATTGTCCGGTGCGTTCCGCCGCATCTTTGACAATATCTTTGGCCTGGTGCTTGGTCGCGACGAATAAAACCTTGCCACCGGCGGCGGCAATCGCCTCCAGTGCAACCAACGCGCGATGCAACAGCGGTGCGGTTTTATTCAAATTGATAATATGAATTTTGTCTTTGACCCCATAAACATACGGTGTCATAAGTGGATTCCAACGACGGGTATGATGTCCAAAGTGAACACCGGCCTCCATCAATTGTTGCATAGAAAATGTTGGCAATGCCATGATTTATCCTTTTTGTTTCTGTTAATTTCCCTCGCCACGGTGGGAAATACAAACCGGAATACCCGGACAGAAACCCCACACACGGCTGTGTTCTTCGCATCAACATCTTGACACGTGCCCGCATAATATGACAAAAAAACAAAAAAAGCAAGTATTTTTTGTAATGATTGGTGGTTAGTAGCATC
The DNA here is from genome assembly GCA_045646605.1 of Candidatus Enterousia sp. GTDB lineage: Bacteria > Pseudomonadota > Alphaproteobacteria > Rs-D84 > Rs-D84 > Enterousia. The sequence goes on along the minus strand of JAZRLA010000006.1, from coordinate 37,175 downwards.
TGTAATTATTTCGTAATTACAGGTTTATTTCAGAAATCAAAGTCTGGCTCTAGAGGGGGGGCACTAATCATTAACACTTTTTACTTGTGTTTTCGTATTTATGTTTTATGATACAAACATGAACATAGGATTGGGGAAAAACATCAATGGCAAAAAAGAATAAAAAATCTGTGTGGGGCCGCATACGTGCCACCCTGGTTATTGCGCTTTCCGTTGGAATTGTCGCGGCGGCGGGACTTTATTGGCTGGGGTACCGTGGCGCACATATGACCAAAATGAATGCCTATGTTACCGCACCAACGCCCGCGCACTTTACGGACGATTTATCAACCATTCTTTCCAACAATTTTCCCGAAATAAATAATAACCGCGAATTATCAAAGCCCGGGACAATCAGGATATCCTATGATGCAATATCCGGTCCAAATGGGCCCGCATTTAAATACGATTCTAATGATACCAAGGTCGCCGAAAATGTAAAAATTACCCCGGCGGTTCGTGGCACATGGAAAATGCCTAATTCATCCGAGATAGTATTTATACCCGACCAAGATTGGCCGTCGGGCACAAAATTTAACATCAAAATAAATAATAAATTGTTTGCGCGTGATGTCTTGCCAAATCGAACAACAATGTCTTTCAAGACCGAACCTGTGGTCGCCACGACTGATATATTCAACACATATGCAACCCCGGGTGAAAAAAATTCTGTCACCGGCGTTGCGATAATATCTTTCAATTATCCAATTCAAACACGCGATTTTGCGGACAAGGTTTCGATGAAACTTGATGGCCGACATATTGATTTTACCGTAAAGTTTGACCGGTATATGCGCACGGCAATGATTCAAACCGCACCGATTCCGGTTACTGACGAACCACAAACATTGCGTATGAAACTAAACCGCATATCGGATACGGACGAAAAATCGCGTACGGCAAAGATAACCGCAAAAACAATTATAAATTCGGCCGATGATTTCTTTAAAATTGCTGATTTAACAACAATAACCGCCGATGATAAATTTGGAAATCCACAGCAATTATTGTTATTGAACATGACCGCGGCGGCAAAAGCCAATACAAATTGGGCTAAATACATCAACGCATATTTATTGCCAAAAAATATTATATCCGAACCGGACGAAGATTCTCATCGCTGGGGCCGGGACGAAATTACACCTGATGTCCTTGCAAAATCCGAAAAACTGACATTAAAGCATGTGGACTTTGTAAATCCGGCGGGAACATATCAATACGCATTTTCATACGATGTTTCCGATAATGTTGCAAGGTATATTTATGTTGATATCAGCCCAGATATGCTTTCGGAAAATGGTTTCACGATGAAAAATGGCCTTACAACCGTGATGCAGGTCGCTTTCCCAGAACGCAGTGTAAAAATTGTTGGCCGTGGCGCGTTGCTTTCGCTTGCCGGCGACAAAAAGTTGGGTCTTGTGGCGCGGGGCGGTGTTGATACGGCGCATGTGGATATATATAAAATAGAATCACGCGAAATAAACCACCTTATTACGCAAACTTATAACCTTTTTTCTAATTTAGAATTTCGCGCGCCATGGGTCTTCGATGCATATGATATGTCTGTGGTTTTCCAAAAAAAGATTCCTTTTGCGAATACGGCACGCGACCATGTGAATTATACTTCGATAAACCTTGGTGAATACCTTGATCGAACATATAACGACCAAACTGGTATATTTGTTATCAAGACCGGCGCAACCGAAACCGATGCTGAATTTGGTGATGCGCGACTTATATTGCTAACGGACCTTGGCATAATTCGCAAGGTAAACATCGACAGGTCTTCGGTCGTATTCGTTTCATATCTGTCCAGTGGTAAACCCGCCAAAGACATTGACATAACAGTTCTTGGACGCAACGGCCAACCAATTTGGTCAGGCGTGACAAGCCCGGATGGTGTCGTTGACATACCACATTTTTCCAACGATGAATACAGAAACGCCAAAGAACCCGTTGCAATTGTTGCAAGACATGACGATGATGTGTCATTTATTCCATATAACGCCGAAGGCGAACAAACCGCCGAATTTTCAAAATTTGACATTGGCGGAACATACACGTCAAATACAACCCCACTGCGTTCATTTGTCTTTTCCGATCGTGGTATATATCGCCCCGATGAAACCGTAACAATTGGCGCAATTGTTGAAAATCGAAACTTTTCGTCGGTCGCAGAAATTCCGGTAAAAATCGAAATCACCGATCCACGTGGCCGCACAATACTTGAAAAAAAGATTTCCCTTAGCGCGGACGGAATGTTTGATATCACATATCAATTGCCAACGGATGCAACAATCGGTCGATATGATATTAGTGTATATTCATTAAATAACCGCGGTCGTATTCAAGATTCCATCGGCAACGGAACTTTCTTGGTCCAAGAATTCGTTCCCGACACCATGAAAATAACCGCAACAATCGATAACGCAAAAACCACTGGATGGATTTCACCGGAAAACGTTCAAACAAATGTATTTTTGAACAACCTTTACGGAACACCGGCAACCGATCGTCGCATTTCTGCGCATGCAACATTGCGCCCATATGATTTTTCCTTTGACGATTACCGCGAATATAAATTTACCGGCAATTTTACATCCGACGGTGTTATATCACGGGGTTTTGCACGCACCGGCCAAACATTCAATGTTGATTTACCCGACACGCGTACGGATGAAAACGGTGTTGCACACATAGATGTGAATTTCAATCGTGAGATTCCGGCCGGTACATACATGTTAAACCTTGAAATTCGCGGATTCGAAGCGGGCGACGGTAAAAGTGTTCAAACACGAATTGCATCGCGTGTTTCCAATTTGAAATACCTTGTTGGATTTCATGCTGATTCCAACCTTTCCTATGTTGCACGTGATTCCAAACATAAAATAAAACTTATTGCATTAAACAGTGACGCCAAAGCAACCAATGCAGAAAATCTTAACATTAAATTGATTAAACGCGAAAATTTAACAACACTTATCAAAGATTACTCAAATAATTATAAATACAAAAACATTTCGCGCGACACCGTTGTTTTACAAAGTCAATTATCGATACCCGAAAACGGTACCGAAATTGAACTGGACACAAAAAATGGCGGAACATACTATGTGCAAATCACGGATACGGATGATAACATATTGGCGAATATCGAATATTTTGTAGAATCAGACGCCGATGCCGAACTTGGTGGCGACACAAACGCAGAATTACAAATAAAACTTGATAAATCCGAATATAAACCTGGCGAAACAATAACTGTAAATATCATCGCCCCATATACTGGCACAGGCCTTATCACGATTGAACGCGACAAGGTTTATGCGCACGCATGGTTTAACGCAACCACAACCGCATCGACTCAAAAAATCACCCTGCCCGATAATTTTGAAGGAACCGGATACATAAACGTTTCCTTTGTCCGCAATATCAACAGCCGCGATGTGTTTACCAGTCCGTACACATACGCCATCGCACCTTTTTCAACAAACATTGACAAACACAAAATCGATGTTCAATTGGATGCACCATCGATTATACACGACAACAAATTGAACATCGAATATTCAACGGATAAAGACGCCGATTTAATGATTTTTGCGGTCAACACCGGAATTTTACAGGTTGCCGGATATGAATTACCAAATCCAATCAAACATTTCTTTCAAAAGGCGGCATTGCAAGTCCAAACAACCCAGATATTATCGCTTTTATTGCCCGAATATAATATTTTGCGTGAAGTCGCCAAAACCGGGGGCAGCGATGAATCTATGGCGGATTTTGGTGGCGAATCAGCGGCGCTTGTAAATCCATTCGCACGTAAAAATATTCCATCAATCGCGTTTTATTCCGGCATATTAAAAACAAAAGCAAAAGAAAAAGGAAATATAAGCTTTGAAATTCCGGAATATTTTAACGGTTCAATAAGCATATATTCCGTTGCGGCATCAGACGGCGCGATCGGTTCAGCACATACATCCACAATCGTTCAATCACCGGTTATCATATCTGTATCTGCGCCATTGTTTGTTGCACCAAACGATAAATTCACCGTGAACACAATTGTATCAAATTTAACACCAGAATCTGGGGAAAACGCCACCGCACGTACCGACGCAACATCATCAAACAAAATACTTACCATCACAAACGACACAAACACAATGGTTGTACCCGAAAACACCGAAAAACTTTGGGCTTTTGATGTAATGGCAAATTCGGTCCCGGGTGTTACAGATATAAATGTATCCACAACATTGTTTGATGCTGAAAACAGGGCTATCGCATCACGTCGTACCGCAAACAGTTTATCTGTCCGTCCCGCTACAACATTTACCACGGAAATAAAAACCGGCCTTTTGAAAGACACAAACACGACATTACGCCATTTTGAAAACAACATGTATGACACAGGGTTTAATAGAACGATATACATTTCAAAATCGCCATCGGTCTTGGTTCGTCCATTGTTTATGTATCTTAAAAATTATGACTATACATGCACGGAACAAATGGTATCCAAAACATTGCCATACGTTTTAATGCCCGAAAATAAATTATTGGGTACCGAATACAAAGATTCCGCCGAAAAAATTACAAAGACGATTCAAATTCTTGGCAATCGTCAAAACAATGACGGTTCGTTCACACTTTGGGCAAACGGTTCGGAATATGTCGAAAGTTTAACAAGCGACACGACCCCATACATAACCGCATATGTCATGAACTTTTTAACCACCGCACGCCAGGCTGGCTTTACCGTTCCGCAATCTATGTTCGCCCGCGGAATCGATTTCTTGCGCGAATACGCGGCACAAAACGCAACGACCAAGACAGATGCATTTGCCAAAGCGTTCGCAATATACGTTCTTTCGTTAAACGATTATGTCACGACAAGTTATATTGACTCACTCGAAGAATACACAAACGAAATGATAAAGGATTGGGAAACTGGCCCAATTGGCGCATATATCGCGGCATCATATAAAATGCTTAAACAAACAGACAAGGCATTTAATTTAATTTCTAAATATCAAACAAATAAAAAAACACCAAAGCATGTCGATAACATATTTGACAATGTCGTTGCGAATGACGCGATTTACACATTCATTATGCGTCGTTATTTTGATACAACAACCACCAATTTGGAACCAAGTATCCAAGAATACATAAACGCCGGGAATTACGATTCTTTTGTTGCGGCGGCAATTGTTATGGCCACATCGGGTGCCATTGGAAACATAAACCTTGACGATGTTGACAATATATCAATACTTGCCGATGGGAAATCAATTAAACCACAATATGAATCCAGAACAATATATGCAAATATACCAAAAGATATAACAAAATTGAACATCGGGTGCAAAAATTGCGCAACACCATTGTTTTATACAATGTTACAGCAAGGTTTTCCAAAATCCGTATCACCCACATCGCACGGTTTGGAAGTCACGCGCACATATTATGACGCAAACGGCAATGAAACAAGTTCCGGAAAAATCGGCGACATCATCGATGTAAAAATATCTGTTCGCACACGCGGCAACACGGATTATGTTGAAAATGCGGTTATATCAGACTTGTTGCCCGGCGGATTTGCACCGATATCTGATTCACTTTATGGCGATATGGATTTTAGTGAAATTCGCGAAGATCGTGTATTAATCTATGCGAACATTGGTCGCACACCTTTGGTGTTTTCATATCGTGTCCAATTGTCGGCCGCGGGTGAATTTACGGTTCCTCAAATAGCGGCGGCGGCAATGTATAATTCAGAAATCCGTGCCATTGGCGATGGGGGTAAGTTTACCGTATCAAATGAAGCGAATTAAAAAAATCTTGATACGCTTTGGAATCATTATTGGCGCGTTGGTTGTCATATGGGCAATTATCAGGTTCTTTTTTACCGCACCGATATTAGATGGTATTTCTTTTTCGCGTGCATATTACGACCGTGATGAAAAGCTACTGCGTTTAACCCTCGCCGACGACGATAAGTATCGTATTTATACCCCGCTTTCGGAAATAAGCCCATATATCATCGATGCGGTTATTTTATATGAAGACAAACATTTTTATAACCACATCGGTATAAACCCAATCTCACTTTTTCGTGCGATAAAACAATATGCATCCGGCACTGCGCACCCGGTCGGCGCATCAACAATCACTATGCAGGTTGCACGCCTGAAATACGACATAAACAGCAAAACATTTTGGGGCAAAATGCAACAAATCGCATTGGCACTTTACATCGACCTGTTCCATTCCAAAAATGAAATTATCGAAGCATATTTGAACCTTGCACCATACGGTGGCAATATCGAAGGTATCGGCGCGGCATCGACAATATATTTTGGCAAACCCGCGCACGATTTAACAAAAATTGAATCAATCACACTTGCAACCGTTCCGCAAAACCCTGTAAAACGCGGATTGAACACAACCAGTGGCACAAAAAATCTTGAATCCATGCGCAAAAATTTGATTGAACGATGGATTGAACAATATCCGAATGACACAAACCTTTTGACCTTTGCCGATATGCCAATTGAAACGCGGGGACTGCGCGATCTACCCTTTCTTGCGCCACACTTTACGGATTTCCTAAACACGCAAAAGATAAAAAAATCTGAAATCACAACAACACTGGATTTAGAATTGCAAACGAAAATGGAAAAAACAATAGCACGCGAAATTGCGGCACGCCGGTCGCGCGGTGTCACAAATGCGGCGGCAATTTTGGTAAATTATAAAACAATGGAAACAGTTTGCTATATCGGTTCGGCAAATTATTTTGACCGCGAAATATTCGGCGAAAACGACGGCGTTCGCGCACGGCGCAGTCCCGGTTCAACACTAAAGCCCCTTATTTACGCGACCGCAACAGACATGGGGTTAATACACGGCATGACATTGATGCGCGATGCGCGCGTGAACTTTGGTGTGTATGCGCCGGAGAATTCAGATAACGATTTTTATGGCCCGATTCTTGCGCGCGACGCATTGACACATTCGCGCAATATTCCGGCAATAAACCTTGTTCGTGAGATTGGAACAAAAAACTTTCATAAAATTTTATCTGATTCCGGCGTTGCAAATCTGCGCCCGGCGGAACATTACGGTGTATCCGTCGCACTTGGCGGGGCCGAGGTTTCAATGTTCGAACTTGCGGACATATACGCAACGATGGCGAACCTTGGGTCGCGACGCGCAATACGCACAACCACCGACACACCCGACGAAACAATCACACAAATTTTATCGCCAGAGGCATTTTTCCTAACACTTGATATGCTATCGCACCAAACGACGCCAACGAAAAAAATTCCATTTGCAAAAAATCAGCAAAGCCCAATAAAACACTATTGGAAAACCGGCACATCGTCATCATACCGCGACGCATGGACGGCGGGCATTTTCGGCGACTTTGTGTTGGTCGTGTGGGTCGGCAACTTTGATGGCACACCGAATAATGAATTCAGTGGCGCCCGCGCCGCCGCACCAATATACTTTGCAATCGCCGACACGGTTGCGAATTATTACGCATCAATCGGCACACCAATCACGAACAACAATTTTATGCGCCCCGAATTAAATGTGATAACCGTTGATATGTGCGAAATCGGCGGCAATATCGCCGGCCCGTATTGCCCACAAAAAACGGCATCTTATTTTATCCCCGGCAAATCGCCACTGACACGCAACACGGTTCATCGTTCGGTCGCAATTGATAATAAAACCGGCCTGCGCGCATGCGGTGCCGACCCAAAGACAACGCACAATGAAATCTTTGAATTTTGGGATGCGGAATATATCGATATGTTCCGGCGCGCAGGCATCAAACGGAAAACCGCACCGGCCTTTATGCCCGGATGCAAAGATACGGAAATAAACGAAGATTGGGATGCACCAATAATTGTGTCGCCAATACCCGATACAAAAATCGTAATAACCGCGGACCGAGATTTTGAACCAATCGGATTCATGGCATTTGGCGCGGACGCGGACGCAAAGTTATTCTGGTTCTTGGACGATAAAACATTGGGTTCAACCAAAAGCGGCGAAACATTGCAATACAACGTCCCCATGGGCGAACACATCCTGCGCGTCACCGACCCCGCCGGCACCACAAGCGAGATGAGTTTTAGCGTGGTAAAATAGTGGATAGTGCGTATCAAAGATACTTATTACATTGATTTTATCAAAATATCTTTACGTAAATTTTCTGCCGCTTGCAATGCACATTCATAATCTTTAAATGCCGCACCAATACTGTATACCTGAACACAGCCAGGCATATTTATATATTCATCTGGTATTTTATACGGTTCCACGGTTGTAATATTAACTGTTCCACGATGTGACGGTTTGAGAATATATTTAACCGATGTTTCTTCAAATGCCGAACGATCTATATCAAAATCCAGCGGTGCAATTATGAAATCCGATGCATCCGATGCCAATTGTTTTGCGCGCGGTTTATCTTTCGTAAATTTATAAGATTTATATATGGCAATTTCCAAAGGTTTACAGTAATAATTCACCATATCTTTGAACAACTCATCCGCCGATTTCGATTTATCGTCATTCATAAACGCAACAAGATACGCCAAGGTATTCGGGTATTTTTTCTGGCCAAAATTATCGGTCAAATCCATTAGTTTCACAAAATCAGAATCAAACTTTTCAACCACTTGCATCGCGATTTGCAAATCCGTTTGATATTTTTCCATAACATATTCCGCACCTATCGCATTCCACAGCAATCCAAACGCGGCATATTTATCGCCACCTGCACGAACCCGCGCATCACTTTGGTGATGGTCAAACTCACCCTCACCAATATCAAACGCCAATCCATTAAAACCTTGCGGAACCCGTTCGACACGTTTAACCACAGAAACATCAGATATAATTCCAACAATTTTTAACAACGCCGCAGACAAAATATCATCGGCATGAAAACGACCGGTGTGCGTCACACACCCATTTTTGACAAGATTGCGAAGTCTTTCAACATTCTTTAACATCAGCATACCCTTGACAAAAAGATATAACAATAACATTTGTTTGTCAACAAAAAACCGGCGTGTGCGCCGGTCTCACTAACACTAAACACTAACACTTACCACTAATACAACCCAAACTTCGTTATATAGTTAAACGACAGGCCGATGATAAAATTGCTGCCATAATTTTCGGCATCACGCGCCTTGGCACGGCGATATTGAACGTATGGCCCCAACGCAAAATCGCCCCAAAGTTTCGTATCCATACGCGCAATGACACTTAAATCGCGTTCCAAATCTGTTCCAACATATTGCGAATAATCAAGGTATTCACGATAATACCCATCGGTCGCAAATTTCACACCTTCGCGCAATTCGTATTCAAGTCGCCAACCAATTTCCGCGGCAAGTTTGCTAACCTGATCATGACCATATGTAAAGTCATATTCATACACGCCCGCAATATGCAAATCCTTGATTATCGGCGAATCAAACACTGCAAAACCCGCCATAGAACGCAAAACCTTTAACCGATTGTCCGTATCGTTCGCCGGGACAAATTCCGTTTCATACGCCGCCCGCGCCATTGGCCCAATTTTGAATGAATCAAAATCCCAACACGCATAGTTCAAATTACTGGACAGTAAAATTTTATCCGCACTTTCGTTCACGGTTTTCGGTTCATCATAAGGTTTTAACTCTGTCCGACCGTATTCCATAAACAAACTGTTGTCCCAGTTAAAACGCCCATGCGTATATTCCAATGCGGTATCAAACACACCCTTGATAAATTCCTGGCTATCGGCACTTAGCGCGGAAATCGGTGAATCATAATATTCATTCGAATGCCGAACCGCGGTCTTTGATAAATCAAGTCCGATTCGACGAATATTCAAAATCAGTTCTTTTCCATCTAAACCAACATCAGATGCAAACACCGCAAACGGCATGGCCACCGCGCACAAAGCCACAGAAAGTTTTTTCATTATGAATTCCTTTGATTTTATTTCCCACGGAAATTATTACTTAAAGATATGCAAAAGTCCATTTTTATCTTGATACCGCCAACCATTTTCACGCAACGCGGCCGTCAACGCCGCACGCCGACCGGCATTTGCCCGAAACACAATCTGATTACCATTTATCGATTCCGTTTCCAAATCAACACCCGCGCCCATCGCGGCACGACGAATCTGTCCCCAATCAGAAAACTTGTCATGCAACGTCGCAACCATCGTAAACTTATTGCCGCTTTCTTCTTCGGTACTTAACCAATTTTGAACATCCGCCCCCGCCAGCCAATTTTTCGCAGCGGCACGATTCACGGTCATCTTTATATTCGCCGAATACGTGGTATCCGAAGTTTTCTCACCCGAAATTCCCGAACTTTCAATTAAATTGGTCAGCACCGCATTTTTTTCATTTGCAACCGCCGCGCGCAATGCCCCCGTATCCGCATAAGGCGATAAAACATCAACAATTATTTGACGTCGGGCCTCGTCAAAAGCCATTTTTTTCGCCGTTGTTGCGGTATCACTTGTTATATTCACATGTGCGGTTCCGGTCAAGCCCGCCGCCACCGCAACCACCGGCATCAAACATAAAACCGCAACCGATAAAATCTTTTTCATATTTGTCATACCTTTATCAATTCACTAAAACTTTGCCTGAATCCCGACATGGATTCCCATAGATTTATAAATCGATTCGATTTCATTGTCAACCTTGCAAACCCATCCCGGACATTCGGCCTGAATTTTCGCAATATTTTGAACAGTCGTATCATTTGCCAACATATATTGCTGTATTTCCGCTGTTGTCATATTTTGATCGGCCAGTTCTTCCGAATAATAGTCAAACAACTCATTATACAAATCAGCATAATACCCACTGTTCAGGTATGTATTCGCCTCGCCCCCCGAAAGTGTATAATAATCAAACGTAAACCCAAGTGACAAGAAAACTGTTTCGGTCAACGCCGTCATATAATTCGCGCCCAACCCAATATGCCACGCATCACCGAATCCGCCCTTGTCTTCCACACTTTTTGGATGTTGCCAATCAACACGATATGGCTGGTCACCGGTTGATTTGTAAAGTGGCAACCCAAGTTCAAAACGTGCATTAAATTTATTATAAACATTTACATCATAATCCAAATCCAACGCCAAATACGGCCCCATCCACGTTGTTTCATACGAATGGCTTATACTTGGCAAATGGAACATGTATGTCCCGGCGGTACTGACACCGTCGGCCCCTGATGCAATTTCCCAAAAGCCGTATTGATCGACATTCTCATTCCATAAAACCTGCTGTGTGTTACCATATTTAAGGATAACAATCGGATCGCATTGCACTTCATCACCACCGTAAACATTTGCACAATATCCCGTATCAATCGTCAAACCATAATCATTTTTGGTTTCCAATTTATATTTTAAATAACGAAACCCTATTGATGGCGTTACGCGCGCAACACCAATTCGGAAAGTATCTGGCAACCCAAACCCCGCATAAAGCCCAAGCAAATCGCCACTGCTGCTGTTACCAATGGACAACGAATGTCCAACCTGTTGTCCAATGTATTCATCCGCGGTCCCATCATGATCAGTATCTTCATACCATTCGGTCACCACATATCCGCCATTGGTAATATCGTCATCGATCATATTTGAATCACCGAATTGCATACCATATTTTACACCGGCCTGAATTTGCAACGGCGTTGTATCACCAAAACGATATAACATATCCGCCTCTACCACATTCCAACGAATATCGTCATAGTGCAACTTACTGCCGGCACTTTTCATTTCAAAGTCCCAATTTGCAAATTCATGCGAAAGCCCGATATTGAAAAAGAACCCCTTATCAGACTTATTTGCGTTATTAACAATACGTGTTTGGCTTGTCGTCTGCTGATTTTCGGTACCAACAACACGGGTATAACCCTGGTACGGGGCACCTATGTACGCATTATCATTCGGCGCAACCGTGCGTGTCCGTGTATACGTGGTATCTTGGGCATAACTTGTTTGCTGTTGTTGCCGCGCGGCATACGAAGTCTTGGCATAATTCTGTTGCGGTGAACGATAGTTCCCTGTGTAATATGTCCCCGCCGCATTGGCTTCAACAACCCCCAAAGCAACCAACGAACAACCTAAAAGCGCACTGCGCACAAATATATTCATGAAAACTCCTATTCCTTTATCAAATATATTTTATCACAAAAAGATTGAAAAAAAAACATTATTATGTAAAATAGCAACCGTTTTAATATCACGCCGTGCGGATATGGCGGAATTGGTAGACGCTCAGCACTAAGGATGCTGTGGAGAAATCCGTGGGGGTTCAAGTCCCCCTATCCGCACCAGAATTTATTTTTATTTGCGCATTTTCCACTTGCCCGAAAAATCATAATTTTGCTAACCTTGTGTCCAAGGGATGAAAGGATTTAAATTACTTTTTTATGTATGCCTTGGCATGCTTGCCTTTGGGCATGCGGTGGCCATTGACGGTGACGACGATATTGCGCGCGCCGCCACGCGTCGCGCATCATCCGCAACCGCCCAAACCCAAGGTCCCACGCGCGCCGCACCAACGGCATCATCCACGACACAAAATGCAACCGCACGCAATACCACACCTGTGCAACGCACAATCGCGACCGAATCGCGTGGTGCAACACAAACGACAACTATCGCCCCACGAACCGTGTCTGCACGTTCCACACCGGAATCACGGCCAACCGTTCAAAACCGACCAACCACAACCGCCGCGCGTCGCGCAACAACCGCGCGCACCACAACCACATCACGCACCGCGCGCACCGCGCGCGCCACAAAAAATATCCGCACAACAAATGCACGTGCGGCAACAACAAACGCAAGCCCCATCGCTACAAATTACACCAAATGTCGCGAAATATTTTACGAATGCATGGATGAATTCTGCGCGAACAAAGATGCCAACCTGCGCCGATGCGCGTGTTCATCGCGTTCAAACGAATTCAATGATATAAAGCAACAAATGACAAATGTCGAAAACAAAATGCTTGATTTTAACCAACGTTTACTGCTTGTGAACATGGACGCCGAAGATGTAAACGCCATAAACACTGCGACCGAAGGCGAATCCGCATTTTATTCCACCCGCGACACAACAAAATCGAAACGCGCATTGGACGACATTGCCAAGAAATTAAATGCAAAGTTCGGCGATACCGATTCTGGCGGGGGCCTTGGGGCGATATCATTGACACTAAACGTTGATGCGGCATTTGACACGGTCGATTCGTTTATGGGCATCGACACAACGACCAAGTCCGGCGTTGCACTTTACAATGCCGCCCTGCCCGTCTGTCATGACATCGCGCGTGAGGTTTGCACCGACGAAGAAATGTCCCTTGCACAAAGCGGCTACCAAATGCAAATTGAACAAGATTGCAACACCGTCAAAAAGGCATATCAATCCCAGGTTGACCAGGCCCGTGCCAAGGTATTTGAAAGTGGCGCATTGCTTGACATGTCGCGTTTGGATGCGTACCAAACACGAAATTCCGACGACCTGCTTACGTGCAAGCGCAAGATGCTTGAAATGCTGACCGACACAACGGTTTGCGGTGCAAAAATGGAAAAGTGCCTTGATATGACCGGCCGCTATATCGACCCTACAACCGGCACCGCATTTCTTAGTGTGAACTTGGCGGATTTGGACAACATGATTACGCGTCCGGGCATAAACCAAACATGGACATCCGCGAACAGTTCCGGAAAATTCATCACATTTTTGAACGACCGCAAAAAATATCTAAGCGCCGCAACCGAACATTGCGAAGATATCGCCGACACCGTTTGGGATGCCTTTGTCGAAGATGCATTGGCACAAATCAAACTTGCCCAAACCGCAAAGCTAGAAGAAATACGCCAGGCATGCACAAAACTAACCGCCGAATGTTTGGATTCTGCGACTGAATCTATCACAAATTTCGATGCGCGTGCGCTTTCTGTGTTCGGCATCATGGCGGACCGAACGGTAAACACCATGTGTGCCGAGGTTAGAAATTCCTGTGCAACCCTGTTGGGGGCGACGGGCGACGCATCTTGGGAAACAGGCGTCCATGAAATCGCCACCGACATGACATACGACGCGATTGTATCAAGCTGTACCCAGGTTGGCCAAAATTGCATTATCCAGGCATGCAAATCGATTTCCGGCAACTTTGACCTGTGCGATGACATAGATTTCTCCGCAAACCGCCATTCGATACTTGACCGCATTTCATGTTGGTCCGAAGTGTTGGCCTGTGTTAAATCGGCGGGCGATGACGCAATCATGGCGATCATGTCGCACCAGGATCGAACATCAACCACCCAATACCCATACGCGTTTTATAACGACCTTTACGAAAGCGCGACCCCGGACCCAATATACGATATCTGTTCAACCGAATGTAGGGCCACGGGTTCAAACACCGAATGTGCAACATGCCGAATCGCGGAAAGCATTTGGGGCAATTGCGAACAGTACCCGTCCATAACAATTGACGAAGGCGGCACAAACGCGCACAACCGAATCCTGATGCCACAAAACGGCAAATCGACATTGCTGTCGTGGTTTGCGATAAACACCGGCACCGCACGGATGGTCACAAACACATACCAAAGCGACGCGCGCAGTTGCGTAAACACACGTTGCACCACGGATTACCAATTTACGGATTCCGCCGGTCGCACGGTATGCTTGCCAGAAAACGAAGTTGCATCCAGCGCCACAACCGATGGCATGTATTGTCCGGTTCCGCACGTTCAAATAAATATCGATAACGGCATAACTAACTGTTGCTTTAACACACCAAATTCCTTTGGCACAACCCCAATGGGTAATGAAAACATGCCATGCTGCGAAGGACATGTTACAAATGACAATATATGCCTGCCGCAAAACGAAAGTACCGCAACCGAATTGGGCAGCAATAATAACGAAAACGAACGAATAATCTGCATCGGCACACTTGATGGCGGTGGCACCACTGGTGGCACTTTCCCAAACGGCGATACAATCATATGCCATGGAACATTTGTCTATATCACAGAGGGCGGCAAAAAATACCTCCCCATAAGCAACCTATCCAACTATAATCCCACATCCGGCAACGGCGGCGGCACACGGTACACACCACACATGGGATACTATAACGATAACCAACATGAAACCCTGCTAGGTTTACCGGGTGGCGCCACCAATTGGTTTATCCAATACACCCAACCATAACCCCACAAAAAAGATCGTCATACCGGCTTTGGGCCGGTATCTCTGCGGGCTTGCAGAAAGCAACTCCCCTTCGGTGGCGAAGGGGGGAACCGCGGGACGCGGTGGGGTAGTTTCTTTCGCAAACGAAACTAATGCACAATTAAAACGGGACAGTGGTTATTATTCCAGAATGCCGTCATCCCGCGGTATCGGGTCCCACGCAAAACAAAGTTTTGCGTGGGTGATGGTGCGCGGGATCCAGTGTGAACGAACGTGAACACCTGCGTCGCAGACAGTTTGTCGTCGCAATGCGACGACAAATCCCCTGCGGGGCAAGTTTTTGCATTCGCAAAAACTGGGCACCGCCCTTCGGCGGTGTGACGCGACTCTGGAATTTTAAGTGCCCCATTTTAATTGTGCATTAACATGCGAAACGGATCACCTTGACATCACACAATAATTTTATTAAAATAAAGTAGAACCAAACAAAAAGGTCCGGCCATGAAAAAAGCAAAAATAAATCGTGTTTTATTCCTTGCGGCATTGACGGCATTCGCCACCGCATGCAAAAAAGATCCAAATGGTACAAATAACACAAACGAACCGGTCGTTCCAACAAAAGAGGTTATTATACACTGGGATTGGGATGCCGACATTGGATTGGCACCACCAAAGGATTCTATAAAATATTATACTGATCAATCCGATGTCAAAACCCTCAACATAAATTTGATAGGTTTTGATGGTATCGGTTTTCCTGTAAATTGTACGGGCTTTTATGCTGGCGCTTTTCATAGGGCACGCGATACTTTACAAACACGTATCGATATTGACCCATCCAAAGTCAGGTTATCTGGGACCATACTTATAAATTTCCAAAATGGTGCAACAATACCTAACCACAATGTTAATGATAAACCTGGGGCAACACCATACGATAGTGCATGGTTTACATACTATGGGTGTATAGTTAGGCGCCCCCCGCATGGAAAATAATTTATAAAAAACATAATAAAAAGGCAAAGTTGCCTTTTTATTATTGAAAATATAATTACAATATGCTAGTTATCAAAACATGAGAATGTTTCTTTTATGTTTTTTGTTATTTCTGCCACTAACTGCAAAAGCCGCTTGTTCTGAACATAATAGCGACCCAGATGACTGTATAAATACAGCAGGTTGTTATTATAGTAATAATGTAGGATGTTCAAATTGCCCATCAAATTCAAATGCAAATAGTATTGGTTACTACTGTCCCCAAAATGGCATATGTGCCAATGGCACACCATCAGACCACGGACGTTGTTCATGTCCCGATGGTTATCCATTATCTGCAGAAGGCGCACAAAACAATGACAGTTGCTATAAAAATATAGATTGTCATGACGAAAGCGATAATACTGAACAATGCAAACAGTCTCCACGGGGAAATATAAATTGTCAAAATATAAATGGTGCCCATATCGAAAATATTAATGGAGATTCAAAATGCTACGCTGGAACACGCCTTTGCAGTTTGTTTGGTGCCGTAAACTGCACTTCTGAACAAATTTCCGGAACGGCAACAAGAACATCAATGCACGGCGATAATGTATGGAGCATTAGTTCATGCAGTTGCGGTTCCACAGATTTTGTAAATAACGACATGTTATTTTGCCACGGCAAACAAAATGGTACCTCCCCATCGTTCGCAACGGTACCTGATGTGGGTTCAACTATAACTTATGATAATTACACCAATAATTATAGTTACTATTGCACGCGATGCATTCTTGATAATGGCAATACAAAATATTATGCAAATACGACTTGGTCCAATGGACAATGTTCACCGGGTAACGGTCGTGTATGCAGATGCGAAACATCAAATGACCTTGGGTACTGGCGCGATGGCGGATGCAATTCCACAACTGATTGGACAGACGATAATATTTGCAAACGCGTTCCATGTCCGGCCGGAAAAACCACAAGTGAAATTTTACCCACGGGAATATTGGGATGCCACTATACCAACCAAACAAAATTCTGTGATGCGAATGGGTGTTTTAATATTACTAATGTGCCGGCCGATTGGAATTGGCAAAACATTCCATAAAAACCGCCACCGTTTTGCTAAATTTGATAACAAGAAAGTTATTCCAGAGACGCGTCACACCGCTGAAGAGTGGTGCCCAGGCATCGCGACAGCGATGACTTGCTCCGCAGGATTCCGAAACAAGTTCGGAATGACAATCACTGCTTTTTTGTCATGGCGGGCTTGGTCCGCCATAGGGCTAGGCAGTTTTAAAAACTCCTTAAATTTATTGCAATTTGGACAAAGCATAGTATCGTTCACGGTATGAAAGATTACAGTTTTTGGGTTTATATACTTTTTGATAAACGCGCTGGTGGAACATATATTGGTGTTACGAATAACCTTAGCCGGCGCGTATATGAACATAAAAAAGGTCTTGTTCCTGGGTTCGCGCACGATCATGGCATAGATAAACTTGGATATTTTGAATACTATAAATATATAAACAATGCGATTGCGCGTGAAAAGAATCTTAAAAATTGGCATCGCGTATGGAAATATCGATTGATTGAAACAATGAATCCAGATTGGAAAGACTTAGCGGATTACCTTGATGATATAGATATTCATCATGAACCGTGCAAAGAAGATTTAATCGACCCACGCACAGGTAAGAAAGTTTTCGAATAATTTTTAAAGCCCTATGGCGGACCAAGCCCGCCATGACAAAAAAAGCAGTGATTGTCATTCTGAACTTGTTTCAGAACCGCAACCGCCATGACAATTCTTTCTTTTAAAGCATTTCTACCAAAACAACGAACTGTTTTCGTCATCGAATTTAGTAACATCGTGCGGGATGAAACTTTGCTACAACTCAATATTCTCTATCACCCGTTGAATTTCGGACATTTGCGCCACGGTAAATTTTCCCAAAACCCAATCCGCCGCATCGATTGGCAAACCCAAATCGCGCGGGTGCCCGATTCCAATTCTTATGCGCCTATATTCGCGACCAATTGCCGAATCGATTGACTTTATGCCGTTATGCCCTGCGCTGCCCCCGCCAACCTTGGTTCGCGTATCGCCGATTTTCAAATCCATATCGTCATGAATCACCGTCACATTTTCAATTGGAATTTTATAGTAATCCACAATCGCCCGCACGGCACGACCGCTGTCATTCATAAACGTTTGCGGCATCGCAAAAATTATTCGCACGCCATCAATTTCAACCTTGTTCGTTTTGGCATACAGTTCGTTTTTCCACACCGCGTCCGCGCCCGCAAAATATTGCACCGCCATAAAACCAACATTGTGACGCGTTGTTTCATATTCTGGGCCGGGATTCCCAAGACCAACAATCAAAAACACAGGTTTATTTCCTTGCATATAACAAACTCTTTTTCTATTATTATGTTATCATAAAAAGGAGCGAAAGATGAAGTTAAAAAGATCAATTATTTTATGTTCCGTAATCGCCGCCGCAACAACACCCGCGGTCGCGGATTCTGCGTTCGACCTTTATGCCGGCGTTTCGGTTGGTGTTGGGGCCCAAACTTTGTTCGGTGACGGGGAAAACAAAACAAACACCGCACAATCTTTTGGCGCAATGTTTGGAATGGAAATTCCGGTGTTTCGTACTGAATTGGAATACACATACATCGGCGAATCGAATTCGCACGCAAGCCTTGGGTTCGTAAACGCATATTTCAAAATGCCGTCAACCGTAATTCGCCCATACTTGGGACTTGGTGTTGGATTGATGTTCGCCGGCGAAGAAAATGAAAGATACAATAAAAATTTCGATACCAAACCGGCATACCAGGGAATGCTGGGCGTGACGATCGACGTTCCAAAATTGCCATTCAAATTTGATATCGAAGCGCACGCGATCTATATTCCGGATGTTCTGCGATTCGGTGACGAAAGACCGGACATCTTACATTACGAGGCAAAGATTAAACTTCGCTATTTGTTCTAAGTAATCAAAACGGGGCCACGCGCCCCGCATTTAAAATAATGGGGAAAACATGCTGACACTGATTGACGGAAATTCGATTTTATTTCGCGCCTATTATGGCGTGCACAGTCGCCTTACGCGCACGGACGGCACACCAACCGGGGCGGCGTTTGCTTTCTTTAACATGATGCTGCCGGTGTTTGCCGCGGCAAAACCGGACGATATTTTCGTATGCGTTTTTGATGCATCACGACAAACTTTCCGCCAAGAAATATACCCGGAATACAAGGCGAATCGTGCCGAAACACCCGCCGATTTAATATCCCAAGCGGTTCTGGTCCAACGCGGTCTTGCCGACATGGGGGTACCGGTGCTTTGCGTGCCGGGGGTTGAGGCCGACGATGTAATCGCCACACTTGCAACACAAAATTGCAATATCGCCGACAAAACACGCATTATGACCGGCGATAAAGATTTGATGCAACTGGTTTCCGATTGCATTTTCCTTTATGACGGCATGAAACAGAAACGCATCGAACGCGCAGATGTTATTGAAAAATTCGGTGTTCCGCCCGAACGCGTTATCGATGTTCAATCACTGATGGGCGATTCGTCCGACAATGTTCCCGGCGTTCACGGAATCGGTCCGAAAAAGGCGGCGGAACTTATCAACGAATTTGGGACACTGGGTGAACTTTATGCACATTTGGACGATATAAAAAATGAACGCACACGGAAACTGCTTTCCGAATCGCGTGATGCAGCATATATATCGCGCGAACTCGTAACCCTTAAACGCGATGTCGATTTGTCGGGGTTAAAATTGGGGCCACTGCATTTCAATCGCGATGCTGCATTGGAATTTGTACAGAAAGAAATCGAAAGCAACTCGCTTTACGAAAAAATTTCAAAGTTGTTCGTGGGAACCGCGTCCGCGCCAACAAAATTCGAATTTCCAAATTCTGCATGTCCCGTCGATACGCCCGCACCCACCGCGCCCCCAAAAAACGAATCGAAAATGACCTTTGCGAAAATAACGACCGTATCGGAATTGGAAAAATTTTTGTCCGGTGTCCACGATGTAATTGCACTTGACACCGAAACAACCGGCCTGGATCAAATGACCGCAAAAATGGTTGGTATGTCGCTTTCGATTGATGGGGCGCACGGTGTTTATATTCCATTGCGCCATCGGGCATCGGCCGGCGATTTATTTGGTGGTGACGCTGTCGCGCCGGGACAAATTTCAATTAAGGATTTGTATAAAAAAATCTGGCCAATTTTAACAGACAAAAAAATTACCAAGGTTGGACATAATCTTAAATTCGACCTGCACATCATGGCGAACGAGGGGTGGGATATCGAACAAATTTCGCCAATTGATGATACAATGTTGCTGTCATACGCACTGCATGGAACACTGCATTCACACGGCATGGATGAATTGGCACTGAAATATTTAAATCACCAAGATATAACTTTTGCATCACTGTTTCCGCCAAAGACCCGCGATGCAGATATGCACTTTGATGAACTGCCGATCGACACTGCATATCCATACGCCGCCGAAGATGCCGCCGTCACAATGGCGCTATATAAACTTATGCGGCCCCAAATCGATGCAAACGAAAAACTCCGCGAACTTTATGAAAAGTGCGACCGCCCATTGTTGATGGTTTTAACAATGATGGAACGATGGGGCGTGTTGGTTAACAAAACAAAACTGTTACAACTATCGGGCGTGTTCCATGAACAACTTACGAAAATTAGTGGCGAAATCTTCGAACTTGCCGGGCATGAATTTAATATTGCAAGTCCGAAACAACTGGCCACCGTTTTATTCGACGAACTGCATTTGCCCGAAAACAAGAAACGTTCCACCGATGCAGATTCACTGAACGATTTAATTGAACATCATGAAATCATCGAAAAAATTTTAAATTGGCGTTCAATTGCAAAACTTGCAGGGACATATGCGGATGCCCTGCCCCGGCAAATTGGTGATGACGGTCGCATTCACACAACGTATTTGCAAACCAGTACAAATACCGGCCGTCTGTCCAGTCGCGATCCGAACCTGCAAAACATTCCGGTTAAAACCGAACTTGGCGAAGAAATCCGGAAATGCTTTGTCGCCGCACCTGGAAACAAACTGATTGCGGTCGACTATTCACAAATTCAATTACGCTTGCTGGCGGATGTTGCGGACATAAAAACTTTCAAGGATACATTTATCACAGGCGCGGATATTCATGAACAAACAGCGCGAAAAATCTTTAATATTCCACAAACCACCATAGTCCCAAAAGACCTGCGCCGCGCGGCTAAAACTGTAAACTTTTCAATCATATATGGAATTTCATCAATCGGGCTTGCCGCACAGTTAAATATTTCTCGGGCCCAAGCCGCCGACATAATAAATTCATACATGGCGGGATTGCCAGAAATAAAAAAATATATTGATGATATCAAGGAATTTGCACGCAAAAACTCATGCGTTTATACCCCATGGGGCCGGCGCATCGAATTACCAGAAGTAAAAAATTCCCGGATGCGTGCGTATGCAATGCGTGCCGCAATCAACGCACCGATTCAAGGGTTCGAGGCGGATTTAATGCGCCGCGCGATGATAAATGTTTATAATGAAATCATCGTTCCGAACACCGACAAAATAAAACTTATTATGCAGGTTCACGACGAAATGGTTTTTGAATGCGATGAAAAACTTGCCAAAAAGTTCGCCGAACAAATCAAAAACATCATGGAAAACGTGACAAAAATATCCGTGCCGCTGCGCGCCGACTATGTTATTGCACCATTTTGGGGAAAGTAATCAAGACACTGTACTTTCCTTTATCCAATCTAAATAATCCGAACTGCCCGCGACAATCGGCGTTGCGATTATTTGCGGCACTTCATATTCAGAACATTCTTTGATTGTCGATTCTACTTTTTCAAACAAATCTGCCCGCGTTTTTATACTCAATAAACTTTCTGTCTTGTGATTGACCTTGCCTTTCCACCAATAGTGCGAATCAATTGATGACACCTGAACATCCGCCGATAATTTATTTTCCAACAACGCGCTTACTACTTTCGCAGTCCACGCTTTATTATCCGTAGTTGTTTGAATCAATAAATATTTATCCATAATTTCACCAAAAGATTACAACTGAATAAATCCCTTTGGATTTTGTTCCAAATCTTCAATCGCCTTGTCCAGTGTTGCGCGATATTCCAAGAACTTCTTTTTATTTTCCGCGTCCAGGTTATTTATCGCCGGCAACTTCACCGTCATCGGGTTCACATGCTTGCCATCCTTGATAATTTCATAGTGCAAATGCGGCCCGGTTGAAAGTCCGGTTGAACCAGAATAACCGATAATTTGTCCTTGCTTTACCGCCGTTCCGACCTTTACATTTTTCGCAAATTTTGACATATGCGCATACAACGTTTCAAACGACCCATTATGACGAATCCGCACAAAGTTCCCATGCCCGCGATTATACCCACGCGCAACCACACGCCCCGCACCGGCGGCGGGAATCGGTGTTCCGGTCGGTGCACGAAAATCTACGCCTTTGTGCGCACGCGTGAACCCAAGCACGGGATGCTTGCGCCGCGTTGAAAAACTGCTTGTTACCTTTGCGTTATTAATCGGCGTGCGCTTCAGTGATTTAATCGCGCCATTCCCATTTGGGTCATAATATCCAACCGTATTATCGGACTTTTTGAACCGATACATTTTGACATTTCCACGCAACGCGTCAAAAGACACAACCGACACCGCGCCATTATCAACATGCACGTTATCATGATAGTTTTCTTCATATAAAACAGAAAACTTTTGCCCCGCGCGCACATCGCGTTCAAAATCCATTTCGAATGCCAACAAATCATAAACATCCGCCAAAATTCCCGCCGGAATATTCGCCCGCATCCCGGCCAGGTAAAAACTATCGCCATCCAAAATTTCCCCCTGGCGATAAACAAGGCGCGTATCACGTTCAATATCGATTGCGTTGCAATCCCACAGTCCCGCATCATCACAGGTCAATTCCACACGCCGCCACGGTCCCGGCAAGACAACAATTTTCGTTATCGGCGTATCGGGTCCACCGTCACGCACGATTTCAATTTTATCCTTGTCCGCACGCAGGCCCGTTATACCCGCCTTGGACTTCAACACACCGGCGATGGAATTTATATCCTTGCCCCCGACACCATTTGCCGACAAAATCTTTGAAAGCGTATCGCCCGCCACAACATTTATAACCGTTGTTTTATTATCCACGGGTGCGATTGTTTCCGTCACAAAGTCCGCCGTTCCCGGCACATCATCCACCGACCGCCCATGCAAAACAGACCATAAAACAACCACCAACGCAATAACTGCCAACGCCCCCGCAATCCATAAAACCGCACGGACAAACCTTCCCGAAGTAATAATATTTTTTGCTTTTTCCATGGCGTCCATTATAATAGTTTTATGACAATAAATCAAGCATTTGAACTTTTGAAAGATGCCGGCGGCATTCGCGCGGCCCGAATTATTACAGACAACTTGCCGAAAATTTCGTGGTTTCGTGCGCATATAATCGCGCACCGGTTGCGCCGCGGCATGCCCGTCGCAAAAATAATTCACCAGAAATGGTTTTATGGTTTGAAATTTTATACGAATGGTCGCACATTGGACCCGCGGCCCGACACCGAAACATTGGTTGAATCGGTTTTATCCGACAAATGGCGCACGCCACGAATTTTGGATTTGGGCACCGGCACAGGTTGTATAATTGCGGCCATCGCAAAAAACATAGATTCCGCAACTGGCACGGCGGTTGATATATCACGTGGGGCATTACGCGTTGCACGCCGGAATATAAAAAATTTAAACTTACGCGACCAAATAAAAATAAAGCACGGCACATTTGCAAACCCGCGACTTACACGACAAAAGTTTGACATAATCGTATCAAACCCACCATATATCGCGTATGGCGACCCGCGCGTTGATGCGGGCGCAACACACGACCCGCGCATTGCACTTTATGCGAAAAACCGTGGCATGGCGGCATACGAACAAATTGCAAAAAATGCAAAAAACTGGATTGCTGAAAACGGGAAATTATATATCGAAATCGGTGCCGGTGGCGAGGTATCCGTTCGTAAAATTTTTGAATCCATGGGTTGGGAATTCATCCGCGCCGACCGCGACCTGGGGGGCATAACACGGGTATTGATATTTACAATTTAAAAACCCCGAAAAAATTCGGGGTTTGTTTTTATCTTTGTTTGCGGCATTTAGACATAGCCAAGAACAAAACCATGTTTGATTTTGGAACTTTTTTATTTATCGAATTTTTCTCAGGCTTGTTTTTCACATCCGATTTTTGCAAGGTTTGTGTTTCTTGCGCACCATATAACTTTCTCTTTATAAATTCTACCACGTCACCAACAGTATGTATTTCGTTTTCTACATACTCGGACTCTTCTTGTACACTATAAGGATAACTAATACCAAATTCTTTGTGCAATTCGTATCGTATATTATAAAGAGTCATCGAATCTCCGCCCAAATCATATGATAAATCAGCATCCATTGTAATATCAGATGGCTCAACAGCCAAATGATACACAAGAATAAACTTCAATTTTTCAAGTATTTGTTCCTCTGTCATTTTATATTCTTTTTAATTTTTATCTTTGTTTTCCATATTGGTTGGGAAAGAAAACTTTACCAATATATTTTCGTATAAATGGTGATGGACATTTCCCCGACGCA
The DNA here is from genome assembly GCA_045646605.1 of Candidatus Enterousia sp. Taxonomy (GTDB): domain Bacteria; phylum Pseudomonadota; class Alphaproteobacteria; order Rs-D84; family Rs-D84; genus Enterousia. The sequence goes on along the minus strand of JAZRLA010000006.1, from coordinate 12,105 downwards.
ATGCACAACGGACAATCGTGGCTACGCGACACAGGACAATCGGTTTCTTTCAATTTTCCTGGTTGCATTTCAATAACCATTTCATTTTCGCCGGCACGATTAAGGCAATCCGGCACATTCCAATCCACCGCCGGTTGTTTACGATTTGGTCTTACTTCGAATCCCGTCTTATCATCACAATAGACATCGAACCCACAATGGAATTCATTTCCATCTATGGGTTTGCAATTACGAATACATTCAATAAAATTTTTCTGAACTTCTTCAGACATCACCCCCACATTTATTTGTGTCGCCCGACCCGAATAATCCGGAGTATTGGGATTATAAGTAAAATTTTGAACAACTACAAATTTATTCGCCATTTTGGACTCTTTTTTTATTATTTTTGTTTGCCATATTTGTCGGGGAAGAAAACTTCACCGATATTTTCTATGACAAACGGATCTTTACATTCGCCCATTTTTAATTTACGCCAACAACCTTGAAGCGTACGCACATTACATAATGGATCTATCCCGTATATGTTGTTGTTTTTATCAATCGCATCTATCATCAAAGTTGAACCAGATTTTGCATTACAATCACCAAATAAATCAAACTTATAACTTGCGCAATGCGCCACACTTGCATCAAAATTTTTTAATTTTTGCAAAAACAGTTCTACATCACAATCTTGTATGTATCCACATAACAAATGATGCCCCGGTAACCCAAAGTTTACTTTCGTTGACATACTATATTTCCTCTTATTTGGCACCTTATTTTTCATTTTTATCTTGTTTTTTTATTTGCGCCTTTGCCCAGCAACTCGTTGCGTCGTGCTTTACATGCTGTCACAAATTTTTTGTAATCTTTTGCTTTCAAAATGAATTCAAAGTTTTCTTCAAAATTCTGACCGATTGAATAAACATCACGGATTCTAGAATAAATTACATATTTTTCATCAATAACCCACCTAATGAGAGTATCGACAATTTTACCATCGGTGTCCTCCAAAATGTCGCACTGTTTGGCAACCGTTGCCGTTGGAATCATATCCATCAAATCTTGCACATTTAATTTATATTCTTCTGTTTTCTTCATCATTTTTTCATCCTTTTGCTACAATTACCGCCGACAAGGATAGCACAATTTTCTCCTATGTCAAACACTTCATCATACCGTCAAATGTTAGCAAAATTGATAACAAAAAAGTTTTTCAAAAGAGCCGTCACACTCTATAAACCACAATGGGAAAACCGCGCCTTGATATCACGCATCATGGAATCGGCGCCATGGCCATGGACAACATAAGTATCATCGGGCAAATTGCGCGCAACAAGTTCGGAAATCGTTTTTTGTAATTCATCGGCGTTGCCACCGGGCAAATCGACGCGTCCCACGCCATCACGAAAAATCGTATCACCACTTAGTAAAATTTTATATTCCGGAAAATAAAACATAACACCGCCCGCCGAATGCCCCGGCGCCGCGATTATTTCCATATCTATATCACCAAGGATTTTCGTTTTCCCGGCACGCAAATCATTTGGTTTTACAAAATCATCCGGAATCCGTGGCAATTCCCAGAAATCTAAAATCTGATTACCCCATAAAATCAATGGCACATCCGCCGAATTCAAAAACCACGGCACATTATAAATTTTGGCAAGTTCCGGCGCGGCACTAATATGGTCACTGTGTCCATGCGTTGCATAAATTGCCCGCAGGTTCAATTTCCGCGATTCAATCAATTTTTGCCACGCGTCCGCGCGCCCCCACGCGTCAAAAATCACCGCATCTGTGCCCGATGTCACCAACACCGAATTGGTATTTATGGGGGTCATCTGTAAAACTTCAAATTTATTTTTTTGCAACACGCGCCTTTTTGGGTTTTGCCTTCGTCACTGCTTTCTTGCCCGAAACAATTTCCATAATTTCATCACCAGTCAATGTTTCACGCGTCAATAATTCATTTGCCAATTTTTCAACGGTCGCCTTATTTTTGGTCAAAATCTTAATTGCATCCGCATACGCCGCATCGGTCCATGCCCTTATTTCTGCATCAACCATTTCGGCGGTTTTTTCGGATGCAGCTTCCAGCGGAACACGCGCGCCAAAGGTCTGGGCCTGGTTCACGGAAACCATACCGATTTTACTCGAAAGCCCCGACATAGTTATCGAACGCCGCGCCAGCGCCGTCGCCGCCGCAATATCGGATTCCGCACCGGTCGTGATTTTATCCGCACCAAAGAAGATTTCTTCGGCCGCCCGCCCAGCAAGGTCGATTACCAAATTCGCCCTAACCTCGGCCAAACTCATGGACACTTTATCGTCAATCGGCAAATGTTGCACCATCCCCAATGCCCGCCCACGCGGAATAATCGTCGCCTTGTGTATCGGGTCGGCAATGCCAGCGAACGCCGTACTGGCGAATGCATGTCCGGCCTCGTGATACGCGGTAAGTTTGATATCTTCGGGACGCATCTTGCGAATCTTGCGCGGGCCCATCAGTGATTTATCACGTGCTTCTTCTATATCTTCATCCGCAACCAATTTACGGCCCGAACGCACGGCGTGCAATGCAGCCTCGTTCAATAAATTTTCAAGGTCCGCACCCGAAAACCCGGTCGTCCCACGCGCAAGTTTCCCAAGGTCAACACTTTCATGCATTTTGATTTTTTTCGCATGCAATCTCAAAATTTCCGCGCGCCCCGCCATGTCCGGCAAATCAATATGAACCTGGCGATCGAATCGACCCGGACGTAACAGCGCAGGATCCAACATATCTGGACGATTTGTCGCACCAATCACAATAATCCCGGTTTCATTTGAAAACCCGTCCATTTCAATCAGTAATTGATTCAGCGTCTGTTCACGGTCTTGATCATTAAATGAATTTTGGCTGCGCCGTTGACCAATCGCATCAATTTCATCAATGAACAACAAACACGGCGCGTTCCGCTTTGCCATTTCAAAAATATCTTTGATTTTCGCAACCCCAAGGCCGACGATGATCCCCGAAAAATCACTGCCCGATGTGGCAAAGAACGGAACATTTGCTTCGCCCGCAATCGCCCGCGCAAGCAATGTTTTACCCGTTCCCGGTTCACCCGAAAGCAAAACACCACGTGGCACACGCGCCCCAACGGCCGCGAACTTTGACTTATCACGCAGGAAATCTACAACTTCGGCCAATTCCTGTTTTTCCGAATCGATTCCGGCGACATCCTTGAATGTTGTCTTTGGTTTGCCGGTTACAACCTTGGTCGGGTTTTGTCCAACCAGGGCACGCCCCAGCCCCCCGCCGGCACCGCTACGAAACCCGCGAAACAACCACCATATAAACAAAACACCCATAATAATCGGCACCCACACCCCAAGGTAGTCAACCCAACCCTTGGACGTATCAATTGAAACGGCCGTACCACGGTCCGCAAATTTTTCAAGCATTTCGGGACTGTATGCAACAGTCGCACGATATTCCGTTCCATCGCGCAGTTTTCCCATTGCCGTATCGCCACGAACCTTCATCGTTTGAATCTCATCTGCGCGTCGCAAAACATCGGAAAAAGATAATTCCACCGGACCTGATTTAACGACACCGTTTGGATTGCCTTCCCCAGACATAAAAGAATTTGCAACCACCGCCAAAAACAGCGCGACAAAAATACCAAAAAAAATCGATGACGCACCAAAGCGGGATTTATTTGAATTTTTGAATATATTTTTTTCCATGTCTTTTCCTAAAGCTTGTTTTTTCACCTTCGGGAACGACCAAGATTTGACCGTGCAACCGCCGCACCGTGCAATGTCCCAGTGTGAATTTACAATCCGCATGCAACATATTCACGGCACGAACAACGGATTCCAAACGCGGTAAATACCTGTCCCCCCCAATTCGGCGAATGATTGTTCCGATAAACTTTAACCTAATATCATCGCCCAGGTCAAATAGAAAAGTTTCATCAAACATTGCGCGATTTCCACGCACCACACGCCGCACCAATGCCCCAAGGTTTAATTCACGTTCCGCGCGCACACGCCCCAAATTTTGAATTGCGGTCAAAATACGTTCATCGGAAATCCCAAGTTTTTCAGATAACAAATGCCGATTTTGCCGAATACGAACGCGTGTATAATGCGGGTCATCGTTCATTTCATCGGAAAAATATTTAATCCCGCGCGAATCGCAATATTCACGCAATTCACGCCGAAACACCCATAGCAACGGCCGAATAATTTTTATCCCATTCATCAAACCTTCGCCCCGCATCGCCGCCAGACCGTAAACCCCACTGCCCCGCGCCAAATTCATCAAAAAAGTTTCGATTTGATCGTCCGCCTGGTGCGCGGTGGCGATAAATTCAATTCCATTTTCGTGGCAAAAATCCGTCATCATTTTATACCGCGCAAGACGCGCCGCATCTTCAACACCGGTTTTCGGTTTTTCCCCGTCCCAGTAAAAAAGATGACACGGAACATTTAATTTCTTGCATAAATCCCTAACATAATTCGTCTCGGTTTCCGCGGCGGCACGCAACCCATGATTCACATGCAGGCATACAATATCACCGGGCGCGATTTCCGCCATCCAATGCAACAACGCGACCGAATCGACACCACCACTAACGGCGACGGCGATTTTATGTCCCGCATACTTTCCCATAAAATTTACAAAATTTTTGTTCATAACCGTTATATTCTATGCTATAATCCCGAAAAATAAAGGAAAAAAGATATGAAACATAAAATCAAAACTGTTGCGGTTTATTGCAGTCATACATTTGGATTATACCCTGAATTTATGCACGACGCCGATTTGGTGGGTGAACTTATTGCAAAAAACGGCCTTAACATGGTATTTGGTGGCGGAAATGTCGGATTGATGGGCACGGTGGCCAGTGCCGCACTTAAAAACGGCGCACACGTGACCGGCATTTCAACCGAACATGTTATCGCGCTCCAAGAACCTGTCCATAAACACATAAAGGTTGAAATTGTCGGTGGCGTGAACGAACGGAAACAAAAAATGTTTGAATTGGCCGATGCATTTATCATACTGCCCGGCGGCATTGGAACATTGAACGAAGTGACGGATATTTTAACCATGCAACAAATTGGCGAAACATCCAAACCGATATTCTTTTTGAATACTTGCCGATTTTGGGCATCGTTCCATAATTTGATTGTCGATATGTTAAACAATAAATTTATTGAAACCTTGGACGATTACAAGGTCAATATCTGTGGCACACCCGATGAACTTATAGACGCGGTTTTGAATTACAAGGATTCAAAGTAATTCCACAACCTTGTTCCGCGATGTTTCGCCACGCACAATTTTGATCTGCGATTTTGGCACATGAAAGTATTCGGCCAATGTGCGAACAACCGCGTCATTCGCCGCACCATCAACCGGTGCGGCGGTTATATGCACACGAATCGTCCCATCTGCATCGGTGGTAATTTTATTCTGTCGCGCACGCGGAATAACGCGCAAATTTATTTTTGGCATAGCATTTCTTTCATAATGTCAAAACACGCCGCGGTTTTTTCCCCGGCCAGCAAGTGTAAATGAAAATGAAACACGCTTTGGTTAAAGAGCGGCGCATCCAATCCCGCATTTGCAAAGACATTAAATTGGCTATCCACCCCAATCGCATCCGCGGTTTTAACAAAGCAATCCCAAAACCCCGCCTGTTCCACCGCGGATGCGCGCCGCGCAAAATCAAGAATATTTTCATATTCGCCCTTTGGCACAACCAACACATGCTTTTCACACATCGGGTTCACATCATAAAAAGACATCGCATATTCGTTTTCGACAATTTTTTTTGACGGTATTTCCCCACGAATTATTTTTGCAAAGACATTATTTGAATCATACATTTTCAACCCCTTTTCTCATTACCGAACGATTTTATCATAACCAAAGAATTCTGCAAATAAAAAACACCCTTGACTTGATTCGTCATTTTCTGATAAAGTGAAATCGTCAATGGGTATTCCATTGACGGGGTGTCAGAACCCTTTTGAATTGCGCCATTTACAATGGTGAAAAGTACTCCAACCTGGAATTGGTTGGAGGGTTGCGAATAATGCAGGTCTTTGGACCTTTCAAAATAAGCACACAATTTCAATTCAAATTGTTCTGAACCTCCAACCACTAGAAGTCGTTTCGGTGGTGCTTTTATTATAGAAATCGCAAAAGGAGGAAAGGAATGAATTTACCAAAACTGTTTACTGTGGTCATAGTATTTGTGGCGGTCGGCGCGGCATACGCGGACGACGCAACACGGAAAAAAACAGTGACCAGTCAGTATTACGTTGACACGGCGGTTGAAACGAAACAACCGGTTGTCGGTGCGGAAACCGGGAATTATGTTGTGATGTACCCGAACAGCACGGGCGGCGACACCGAACATAACGAGGCGGGCGAAATCAACAAACGTCACATATCAACGACATTGACGGTCGGGAATAACGGCACCGACAATGTTGCGGCGGCGGCAACGGATATCCCGACGGTTGGTGCGGTGAACACGGGATTAAATGGGAAACAAAACAAAATATCCGGGACGCCGGGGAAACTTGTGACATACGGTGGCGCATCGGGCGAGGTGGGCAGTGCGGACGTTTACAACGAAAGCGGATCATATTCGACCCAAACGGATGCGTTGGTCCGTGCATCGCATGTGAACAGTGCGGTTGCGAATGGATTTGCGGGGTTACTAACATGCAACATGTGGGAAACGGGTTATAACGCGACGAACGACCCGAATGGCAATCATTGTTTGACATATTCTGTGAACACGGATGTGTTATCCGGGACGTATGTTCCGCATAACTAAGTGTTAGTGGTTAGTGTTAGTGGGCAGTCATCCCGCGGAAGCGCGGGATCTGGTGGTTTCAGCCGTGACGACGGGATTCCGCTTTTTAGCGGAATGACGCGAAAAAGAAAACCGTCGTCATCCCGCGGAAGCGCGGGATCCAGGCCGAGCGTAGCGAGGACTTGCCCCGCAGGGAATTCTGAAACAAGTTCAGAATGACAAATTATTTGATGTCTGCGACGCAAATTTTTGCGAATGCAAAAACTGGGCACCGGCCTTCGCCGGTGTGACGAAAGAGAAAGCGACATAACAAAATAAAACCAAAAGGAAAGGCGAGATGAGAAAAACAGTAAGCATAATTGGGATAATGGTTGCGACATGCGCATACGGTGCAAATCCGGAAACGCGTGACATCGCGACAAGTCAATATTATGTGGACGAACAATTATTGAATCGCCAAGACATGGTTCCGGCCAAAACGGGGGAAAAAGCGGTGACGCCAACGGGGGCACGGGGCACTATTGGGGAACGCGATATTAAAACGGATTTGGGCAACGAATCGACAAATCAATCGGATACAGGTCTTACGACGATTGAAACGGTGAACACGGCATTGTCCGGCAAACAGGCAACATTGTATAAACAACCGGCGGTAAATGTTGTGACGTATACGGGAACAAACAACGACACGTATACTGCAAATAATCATTATGGTGCGGGTCTTACGACCACGACCCCGATATATGATACAACGACGAATACGTATGGGAATGGCCTGGTCCGGGCGGGAACATTGAATACGGCGGTTGCGAATGCGGTGAACAACGCATTGACCCAGGTAGATGAAAACGGCAATGCATCAAGTAATGGGGGATTATGGCGAATAAATGATTTGACCAGTGTATTACCAACAACGATGTATGCTGTGGCCTCTGATATACCAACAGGTTCTTGTAATAAACCTGTTCAAACGGATGCAACACATGCGGATGTGCGCGGTACTTGTTCAGCGGTGATGTATAATGATTTTGCGCGTGGTGATTGGGGTGTTGTAATGCCGCGTGAAACGGGGATAACATATAACGGGACATGCACGGGAAATTCATGCAACAAGGAAGTTCGTGGCATCAGTGCATGTACGGACCAAACATTTACTGGATATGCATCCGGATCCGGTGTAATGGCACCGGCCAGTTTAATCGCGACATTACAAACGGCGTATGAAAATGGGAAAAGCGGCGCAACACCATCGGGGGCATTTTGTTATTGCCAGGTAACCGAACCGCATATTGGCGCGACCACCGCGGTTTCGCCATGGGTATATCTTAGTAAATATGGTCCATCGGCATCTGACTGTGCACTTCAATGTGCGAATGTTTGTGCCTATAGTGTTCGGAATTATGCTAAATTCAGGGGTGCGGTGTTCGGTGGTATAACCACAAATTAAAATATATTTTTTTACCGTTATAATTTCCGCATTTGGCCCAAAAACCACTTGCGGGGATTTTTATTTTTTTGCTAGCATGAAATTAACTAAGGAATGAAAGGAAAAATTCTTTCTTTTGCAATATGCGCGTTATGCGCCTTTTCGGCGTTGGCCGCCGTGCGCACCCAAAATTCACCAACGCGCGCGACAACAATTGAAAACAATCGCAACGGTCAAAATATTGCTGCACGCAACACAATAAATACCCGCACCGTTTCAAATCGGGGAACCAATGCCCGAATCGGTGCCACGCGTGTGGCGCGGACCGGTCGCACCACCACAAATCCACGTGGTGCAATAACAACCGCCGCAATGGGACGGGTGGCAATGCGTACGGGACCATCCCGCAATGCGACCGCACGCGCGACGACCACAACAACCGTTCAAACAAAAACTTTTGACGAAACTTATCACAATTGTTACGAAGCGTATTTTTCCTGTATGGATCAATTTTGTGCCCTTCAAAACGAACATTATCGTCGGTGTGTGTGTTCATCAAAATTGGACACTGTTCAAACCCGCGAACGCGCATTGACCAACGCATCGAATCAATTGCAAGATTTCAAAGACCTTAATATCGATGCAATTCTAAAAACACCCGAAGAAGTCAAAGCTATGCTGTCGGCAAGTGACGGCGAAAAAAAACTTGCCACTACCCGCGACAATTCCGCGTCAAACAAAAAATTGACGGCCATCGGCGATGTCCTTAAAAAGGCAAAAACAAATTCACTATCAACCGCGGGAACATTGGACATTGCCGGTGACATCGGTCAAATATGGGCAACAACGGATCTGGTGTCTGGATCAAACATCGCGAACCTTACGGGCGAACCATTATACAACGCCGTGCATGCCCAGTGCGCCGAACTTGTTATGCCAATGTGCACATCAATGTCAACACTAAACATGGTTTCAACCGCATACGGAATGTATATCGAAAACGATTGCGCAATATTGCTAACCGCACTTGAAAAACAATCGATAAGTGCAAACACCGCAATCCGTGAAACGAATCGGGAAATGAACACGGCACGACTTGAAAACTATGACGCACACAATTCAACCGCAATAAACGAATGTATCGCCGGTGTGCGTGCGGACATAACCGCGGACACGGCATGCGGGACAAATTATGTCCATTGTTTGGACTTGACCGGCCTTTATCTTGACCGTGCAACCGGCAACCCGATATATTCAAAAAATTTCTATAAATTAAATGACCAAATTTCACTATCGGGCAACATTTTAACAAACAGCATAAACGCAAAACTTGTAACCGAATTAAATGCAAAGCGGAAATTTGCCGAACACACACTTGAAACATGTCGTGATATTGCGGACACCGTTTGGGACGAATACCTGCGCCAGGCAATAACCGAAATATACCAAGGTCAACAATCACGTATTCAACAGGTTAAAAACGAATGTATGGATGTCGTAAATAAATGCTATGACACAAAAACATCGCAATTGCGTGATTACAGTAATATCGAAGATCAAATGTTGCTTGGGTCGCGTCTTGAATTATCCGAAGAAATGTGCACGGAAAAATTGGAAACATGCAGCAACCTTTATGGTGGCGGCGCATCGGGTCTTGAACGATTAGTAACCGAAATGCACAACATTGTAAATCAAAAGATTTCACAAAATTGCCTTGCCACGTTAAAAGATTATGCGAAAAAATTGTGTCGTGTTCCGTCGGGTGACACCATACACGAATATCCGTACGGCTGCCGCGTATACTCCCCTGGCGATATTACTTACGCGGATAATCCGGATTGCAATTATGTCCTGTCATCGTCATTCAACGGTGAACCGATTCCACCATCCACAGAAGACCCAAATTCACCAATATATGATTATACCGGCACCCAACCACCCGCAACATATGCATGCTGGGCAAACCGCACTTATACCAGTTGCGAAATCAATTATTATCTTGGTACATACGATGGCGGCACACGTTGCCTTGTCTGTCCAGAAGGATGGACCTGTGACGGGGGCACCGCCCAACCACGTCGAAACGGTGTTTCTTGTACCGGCTATGCGGGCAGTTTGTATCAAAAAATGGTAACTTACGCGATGCAGTATTGCATGCGACCATCCGATTATTCCGCACCGAATTCGATTCTGCCCATTGAAATTCTTGCCGATGTAAACACAATGATGGATTCACTGCGCAACGACATGGCAACAATATTGGCCCAAGAATGCACCGACATGGGCGGCACATGGACGACCAATATCGACGCACCGAAACACACAGATTTCTATAACGGAACCAACGCAAATGAAGAATGGGGCGTATGCAGCGATCAGTAAACATACCACATGACAACTTGCATACGACGAAAAAAACTGATATAATAAAAGAAAGATGAAAAGACAATTCGCAATTTTATTTTTTGGGTGCACCGCATGCGAAACCGCGTTTGGTGGGGTGCTCGATTGGTGGATTAGTGAATTACGTAATGGCACAATATGCCAAGAAAATTATACACTATGCTATACCCAAAATACACCCGGCATAGATGATGAATGGGATGAAACCGGTAATTGTCGCGGGCACAAACTTATATGTGGAAATGCACTTATTGACGCCGTCAACGAACCAACACCGATGGGGCGCGTCGCTATTTCACATCGCAATGGAATAAGCCCGGATTTTGATACCGATATTTACGTCGCCAGTGACGGTTGCTATGGTGCACGCAAAACATCACAAAACGGTGCAATGGTTATGGTGGACGGCGAATATGTACGTGTTTGGTGCGACGGTGTTCCCATTGATTCCGCATCAATAGATGAAAATTTGACCAATGAAATCGCAAACGGTACCATAATAACAACGGGGGCTGAGCCCCTTTGTTCGGATTTGGCGCCGGATAATTATGTTGCAACATTGAACGGCAATTGTTACGGAAAACTATACGACCCAGCAAAATATTCAATTGATTGCGATGGAAACACCCCGGTTATAATCGTCCTTAACGGGGCCGAATATAATCCAAATACAAATAATTTTATCACGAACTTTATGGCCAACCAACGTTTCAGTGCGATGCGAACATCCGCTGCAACCCAACGTTCAATCCATTTCCCGAAATAGGTGGAAAATGTTAGTGATAAGTGTTAGTGAAACGGGCGCGATCGCGCCTGTTCTTTTATAGTTACGAAACTTTCACTACATCAAAATAAAAGCGACTCTCTACTACTTCACTACTGCACCGACCTAAAAATGCCCGAACGCAAACTAGAATTTGTTTGTACATAGGAACCACAGTACCACGCACAACGTTGACGACAACCCGTCGAAGCATTAGTGAAGTTGTATACCCAACTAGATTCCGCAGGGCTGGTCATTTTGCAATAACAGTTTCCACCCTCAGAATCGGCACTATAACCAGCACTTATCGTACTTTGATCGTCAGGTACTTTCCCTATATTACCACTACTTTGTTCACGAACTGTACTACAAGTACTAATACCACTTATTTGTACTGTTTCGCCGTTATAAGTAAATGTTGTACCCCAATTCCTATAGTTTGATGGCGTTGTGGTACATTGTTTTGTGCCGCTATCACCGTAACAATATCCATCCCCATTTACACCTGTTAAATCGTTCAACATAGCCTTTATAGCAATAAGCGGGTCATAATAAGCATACGCCGTTTGGTCGACAATGGTCCACAGGGTGCAACCGTCATTTTGGTTTGCACATTCAAGTTTTGTTGTGCCCGTCGTTGGTAAATTTGTAAAGGTGTCATTTAATGCCGATGCGGTAATAAGTTTATCGCCGTCTGT
>JAZRLA010000005.1:0-76062 GCA_045646605.1 Candidatus Enterousia sp. | reverse complement strand
TGTGCCGGCTGCGCGCAACCCGTAACGATTTCACTGCACTTTGTTTGTGAAATCTACTTGGTTTCGAACCACGGTTCGCATCCACCGCTACGCGGTCATAAAATTAAAATCGGCACAAGGCCGATTTGAATTTTATGGTCGGGGCGAAAGGATTCGAACCTTCGACACCTTGCTCCCAAAGCAAGTACTCTACCAGACTGAGCTACGCCCCGATGCGCCCACAGATTATATATTATTTTTTACTTAACGCAAGCATTATTTATTTTGATATGGTGTCATAGATTTGCCGGTTCATAAGTTTATATTTTGTTTTAATTATTTTCTTTAACAGTTTGAATTTACAATATATTTTATTGCGTAATTTGCGGCGGCCAGACCGAATGTTCCGGTGACGGTTATGATTGATCCCATGTTTTTGTCGGGTGTTTTTTGTGGGGCTGGGGGTTCGGTGGAAAACACAACCGGAAAATCACCCAGGTTCCGTTCGTGGACCAATTTTCGAATTTGTCGTGCAAGCGGGCAGGCGACCGTTTTCGATAGTTTTGCAATCTTAACCTGGGCCGGGTCGGTTTTGCGTGCCGCGCCCATTGATGATACAAATGGCACATTATTTTTTGTGCACCATTCATAAAGTGCAATTTTGGACGCGATTGTGTCGATGGCGTCGATTACAAAGTCGGGACGCATGGGGGGCAGGGTGCCGGCATCGAAAAAAATGTCCAATTCTGTCACTTTTATGTCCGGCGAAATCGCGGCAATTCGTTCGCGGGCCGCCGCAGTTTTCTTTTGTCCTAGTGTGTTTTGCGTTGCAAACAGTTGTCGGTTGATATTTGATTCTTCGATTTCGTCGAAATCGACCAAAATTATGTGCCCGATACCCGAACGGGCCAATGCTTCGATGGCAAAAGAACCGACCGCGCCGCACCCGACTACCATGACGGTCGTGTGTTGCAGTTTCGCCAAATTTTCTTCGCCGAATAACAGACGGCATCGGTGTAATCGATCAGGCATAGTTTATAACCCCCGTGAAATTTTTGTTGATTTGTTCGTTTAATTCGCGCACATCGCATCCGCGCAGTTTCGCAATTTCGCGTGTGGCGGTTGCCAGAATTTCGGTCTGCGTGGCCGGTGTATCACAATCGCTTTCGACCAAGATTTTGTCCAATGGCACAATTTTTGCTGTGTCATTTATGTGACCGTCCCGCACGCCATACGAAAAATAAGAGTTGTGTTTGGAAAGTTCGGTCATGATCTCTGCGTTTCCACCGAATGCGTGCGCGACAATCGGAATGTGCGGACGGTGCGTTTTTAATATGTGTAACACTTTGTCCCATGCACCAACGCAGTGCAGATGCGACGGGCGGTTAAACTCAATTGCGATTTCAATTTGCCGTGTAAAAAATTCAATCTGGCGTTCCATATTCGGGTGATATTTATCAATTCCAATTTCGCCAACCATAATTTGTGGATTTGACAACAGGATTTCGCGCATGCAATCCGCCCAATCAGGCGTTGCGGAATCAATATGCCACGGGTGAATTCCGATGCAGACATGTGTGCGGTCGTCCACAATTCTGGTCAGTTTTTCCCAATCAGTCACGGTTGCGGCGTTACAGATTTGCATGGCAATGGCGCTATCCACCGGCGCGGTAAAGATATGACAATGTGCATCTGTGTATTTCATGTCTTTTAATATAATATGGCGCGTGTCACCTTGCAACAAAGTTTTTGTGTATTTATTCATGTTGCATTGGGGTGTGGAAATATGATAGAATACGCCACGAAAGGCGAGGTGAAATATGCAAATTGGCTTTATTCCGGGAACCCGGCGTGAAAAGATTGGCGAAGTTATTAAACGAATTTATCGTAATACCGCACCCCTGTTGGTGGGCGAGGCGATTTTGTTCACAGTCGCCGGCATCTTAATGTTGGCGCGACCGGTTGAATTCCTGTCGGTTCTGACATTTATAATCGGTGCGGCGTTGGTTGTGTTCGGGCTGTATCGCGTTAGTATGGTTTTTGTTTCGAATTTGGGGTTCAGTATTGGAACTTATGATGTGTTTTTTGGGCTGGTGACATTGATTTTGGGTGTGGTGTTTTGTGTCTATCCGCATGATGCGGCGGTGGGGCTGATATATGTGTTTGCGGTGCTGTTCTTGCTGAATGCGTTGCGGATGTTGTTTTTTGCGATAAATATGTTGCGCATAGGGTTTGGATACTATCGTGTTGATTTGATTGTGGCGGCGGTGATGGTTGTGTTGTCGGCGTTGATGCTGATATTCCCGACGATTACGGGCGGTTTTTTGGTTGTGTGTTTGGCGATATTCTTGCTGCTTTACGCGGCCATAGATGTTTATATGTTCCTTAAACTACTGAATTTGCACCATCAAATCAGGCTGGGGCGGAAAAGGAGTTAAAAATACCGCCCAAAGTGGGCGGTGACGGTTATCTTTTGCTGTGGCAATGGCTGTAGTGGCGTTTAAAAAATTCTTCGCGCTGGTTTTTTGCGTATTCGATATATCGCGCAAGTTCTGATTTGTTAAGTGTTTTGGATTCGTGTGTATAAGTGCCGACCTGGTAATGGATTTGCTTAAATGTGTTGTTGATACTATCCAATAATGCCCAGGAATAACCACTATCGCGTCTTTTAAATAAAAAACTAGAATCAAATTGCTTGTATTCTGGTGATGTTGGGACTAAAAATCTGCTAACCGGCATGTGGCCAAAACCGTTATCTTCAATCAGATTTATAACATCTATTTCGAATTGGGTTTGGGTGGGTGTAATGGGTACCGAATTTTTTGTTGTGGGCGACCAGGATAAACCTTTAAACTCTTTAAATTTGGCGGGCAATTTTAATACAGGTTTAAAAATTATTAGATTTCTTCTGTAATCTGTTATATCAAGCCAGTTGATTTCATTAAGTGTCTTGTGTTCTGAACCGAGATGGTAGTGCCGATCATAAATTATAATTTCGTTCGCATCTTGTACCAAAAGAATGTCGTCAATAGACCGGGTGGGTAAGTCATCGGCTTCGGTTTTACCGAATATTGCAGAAAAATCAATATAGGGTCCAAAAACAAGATCTTTGATGGTATGGTGGCCATGGATACCGCCTAATGGATATGGTTTATTCATGTCGTTTGTATCTAAAAGTGGATAGTCACCAAAACTACCACATGGTTTATTATTTAATCTATGAACATAGATTGTCGGGATTTCGAATGAATTTGCCATTTTAGTTCCTTTTTGTGACTCTATAAACATCCTCTCCCGATCTGTGCGGTTAAAGTATCAATAATTGTGTAAGAAAGCAAGAAAAATATATTGAAAAATCCATAGGGTTTGTGTATAATCGTTGCATGATGATTCAAAAAGGTTTCTTTTTCGCGATCCATCACGCCCGTTTGGGTGTGCGGTATTAGCTATATTTTCAAATAAATCGGCGGGCGAATGCCCAATCAACCATGTAATAAAATAGAATAGGGGAAATAAAATGGATTTGAAACCAACAAAACCTTTATCAGGATTCATAGAATTATTACCGGCCCAGCAACGATGCTTTGACGAATGTGCCCGCCGGATGCAGGAAGTTTTACGCATTGCGGGATTTTCTTTGTTGGATTTGCCAGCCATAGAGCGAGCCGAAGTTTTGTCTGACAAAGACAATTGGGATGAGATTGAAACGCAAATGTTTTTGTTTCAGTATGGTGACACGAAAATGGGCCTGCGGTATGACGGAACGGTCGGGCTTTCGCGTTTTGTTGCGGGTCATCTGAATGATTTGGTTTTTCCATTTAGGGCAAGCCAGTTTTCAAAACGCTATCGTGGTGAACGGCGTCAGCGTGGGCGTTATCGTGAATTTTATCAAATGGACATGGATATTATGGGTATTAATACTTTGTCCATAAATTATGATGCGGAAATTATATCGGTAATTCAACAAACACTGAATTCTGTGTCGGAATTTATTGGCGATAATTATGTTAGGATTGGATCGCGACCATTTTGGGATGCGCTGTTTGATTATTTGAAACTTGATTCTAAGCAAAGGAAAGAGGTATTTGTGCTTGTTGACAAACGCGATAAAATGGGTGAAGAAGAATTTGCTTTGGGGCTTAGTGATACGCTTAAAAATAAAAAAGTTGAAAACGAAATAAAATCAGTGTTTATTAGTGGTTATGAAAAGTTTTTAAACAAATCTGATAAGTTAGATACTGCGATTTCAGAACTCACCGGATTTATGGAAAAATTGAAACAATTCGGTGTAAAAAATGCTGAAATCGATTTGTCCATTGCGCGTGGTTTGGCATATTATACGGGGCTTGTTTTCGAGTTTAAATTGACAGATCATCCAGAGTTACAAACTGCGGCCGGCGGTGGTCGTTATGCGGACTTGGTTGAAAAGTTTAGCAAGACCAAAATAATAGGGGTTGGCGCGGCAATCGGGTTTTCGCGAATCTTTGTTGCTTTGATGGAATCTGGTGCTATTGACTTGTCGCGGTGGCAGCGGCCGATTGATGTCGCTATCCTTGTTATGGGCGATGATAACTTGCAATATGCACTGACGGTCGAAAGTGCTTTGCGGGCGGCAAAAATACCGTCTGTTGCGTATTTAGATACGGATAAAAAATTCAAAAATCAAATTGAATACGCTGATAAAATTATGGCTAAATACAGTATGATAATTGGCGAAGATGAAGTTAAAAATAAGCAAGTGTCGGTAAAAGACATGGCAACGGGCGAACAACAAACTTTGTCGGTCGCGGACGCGATTAAATTGGTGACCGGGGGCGCAAAAAAATGATAATTGACCAGAAATTATTGGACATAAAAAAACGCGCCGCCGATATTCAGGCGCAAATGAATTCGGGTGATGTTTCGGGTGCGGAATTGACGAAATTGTCCAAAGAGTATTCGCATGTGGCGGAAATTTTGCCGCTGGTGGATGAATATTTTCAAACAAAGCAGGGTATTGCCGATGCGACCGAAATGCAGCATGACCCGGAATTGCGCGACATTGCGGTTGAACAGTTGGAAAATCTTAAACATGCCTTGCCTGATATAGAAAAACGGCTACAGATTGCCTTGCTCCCACGGGACGATGCGGACGACAATAGTGCGATTATGGAAATTCGCGCGGGGGTGGGGGGCGAAGAATCTGCGCTTTTTGCCGGGGATTTGTTTAATCAGTATAAATCCTATGCACTGCGGCATGGGTGGAAGATTGAAATTATCGAAGAAAATGCGACGTCGTTGCACGGGTACAAGGAAATTATATTCAAAATCGATGGCGATGGCGTTTATGCGCGCATGAAATTTGAATCTGGCATCCATCGGGTGCAACGCGTTCCGGAAACAGAGGCGGGCGGTCGTATTCATACCAGTGCGGTTTCGGTTGCCGTTATGCCCGAAGCGGCGGATATAGACGTCGCAATCGAAGAAAAAGATATTCGTATTGATGTTTTTCGTGCGTCGGGGGCGGGCGGCCAGCACGTGAACAAGACCGACAGTGCGGTGCGCATCACGCATTTTCCAACGGGAATTGTTGTGACGTGCCAAAATGAACGCAGCCAAATTCAAAACAAGGCCACGGCTATGGCGGTTTTGCGGTCCAAATTGTACGAAAAACAGCGGGCAGAGCAGGACGCGGCGCGCACATCTTCGCGGCGCAGTATGGTTGGTTCCGGCGATCGCAGCGAGAAAATACGCACCTATAATTTTCCGGAACAGCGCGTGACGGATCATCGTATTAAACTGACTCTTTATAAATTGGACGATATTTTGGCGGGTGGCGAAGGGCTTGATGAAATGATTGATGCGCTGATTGCCGCGGACCAGTTGGAACGTTTGGCCGCAATGGAATAGGGTTATTTTTGTTATAAAAAGCGGATGTGTAAATGAATATATAAAAGGCGCATAATATATATTATGTATAGTTTTATATGCTGGCGCACATAAACCTATACATAATATGGGTGCCCCACAATAATAAATTCCTTTCTCGTGTTTTATATGCTGGCGCACATAAACCTATACATAATATGGGTGGAAATGTTTTGTATGCTGCTATGAATATGTTTATATGTCGTGAAATTGTTTTATATGCTGGCGCATACAAAACTATACTGTTACTAAATTCGATGACAAGATTACCGTAATAATGCGATGATTTCCAGAGGTCGCGTCATCCCGGCGAAGGCCGGGATCTATCCGGCTTTGCGAAGCAAATGCCGCGACTGCGTCGCAGACACCCAAATTTTTAAATGAAAAATTCCCTGCGGGGCAAGCCCTTGCTTACGCTCGGTCTGGGCACCGCTCTTCAGCGGTGTGACGTCTTTCTGGAATAAGTTTTCTGTCATCGAATTTGGTAACATCGTGGGGTATGACGGCAATATTATTCTGAAAAAGCGTGAAAATGGCCCTATTTTGCCCTATTTTTGGGCGCAAAACACGAAAAAAGCCGGTTTTCTGCGGCTTTCGGAGTGTTTTTTTGTTGTGTGTGCTTTAAAATTTGGTTAAAAACGCCCTATTCTATCCAGATGGCCGCCGCAGATGTTGGTGTGTTGTTGTTGGTTGGGCGGCCAGAGCCAGATGTAGTCACGGGAACCGCCAAATAATCCGGTGTTACCGTTCCAGACGTGCCCGTGGTCAAAACCTGATATCCAGTAGATTGCGTTTTGGAAACCTTTGTTTCGACGGCGGTGATGTTGGCCAATGAACCGCCGTTATTCAGGGTGTTCCCGGTGTATGATGGTGCACTGGCCACCGCGACCGAACCTACACTGCCCGCCGTGCCGGTATAGGTTACAACATTGCCCGATGTTCCGGCCGCAATTTTATTTTGTTTTGTTTCAACCGCGGCGGCGGTGGCGATTTTGCCCGCATCGGTTGCCGGGGCGTATGTTCCCGAACCATCGTATGTCGCGATACCCGAACCCAATGCGCCATTTGCGCCATAGTTTGCAATTGTGTTTTGTGTTCCGGTTGGGGTGTGAGCGTTAATCGCGTTCATCATCGCACCAACGGTCGGCAACCAATTGCCGTTGCTGTATCCGCCGTTGCCATCGGATACGGGTGCCGTCGCAATACCACGTTGACCGGTGGTGCCGGCGGTTGTTGTGGTTGTAACCACGGACCCGTCCGCCGTCGGTCGATTCGTTTCGTCGTATGTGTATGTGTTGGTTGTGGCGGAAATCATATCCTGTTTCGTATCGACATAGGCCTTGGATGCGATGATCCTCATGTCACTTATGGACTGGGGCGGGTCCGAATATGCCGCAAAAGGCACCGTCGCAGGCAACGATACCATGAACAATAATATCAATTTGTTCCTATGAAACATCCCCTATTCCCGCTGTTTTTCTGGAAAAACTTCTCCTTCTTGGGTTCAGTCTACTAAAAATCATTTTGCGGATGCAAGGGAGAAAACGGAAAAAATTGTCATTTTTTTGTGCCGGGGTAATTTTTCATCGGTAACTGTTTGTATTTATTATAAATCGGTATGAAAAAAATTTTTTTGTATTGGTGAAAGTGGCCCGATGAAAACCGATTGAGATTTGTTTTGCGCTTGCGCGGGGGTGGTGGCGGTGGTATAATTTAATGCAGAAAGGATTGAATCAAATTGGGATTTTATAGCCGGTTTTTTATTGCCCTGCTCGCGGTTTGTGTCGCCCCCGGCGCATGGGCGGCGTGTACCGCCACACCACAGAGTTGTTCCGCAGGTCAATATAATTTACATGATTGTCAAATGGGGGGGGTGGTTCCTGTTTCGGGTTACCATTGTGTTGCGTGTCCCGTGGATTATCCAGAATCTGATGCGGGTAATAATACCATAAGTGATTGCTATAGGTCGATAGATTGTTCGGGGGAATCTTGTAAACTTTATCATGATGGACAGACGGTGGGTAGTGAGCATTATCATCTTGAAGACCTTGTCTGTGTTGGAAATACGAAATCTTGTACTGAATTTGGTTGGGGCATTCAGGTGAGTGGCAACGGTTTTAATACGGTTACAAACCCGATAAATTGTCAAACACAAGTGGGGGAAGC
Source organism: Candidatus Enterousia sp. (assembly GCA_045646605.1). Classification (GTDB taxonomy): domain Bacteria; phylum Pseudomonadota; class Alphaproteobacteria; order Rs-D84; family Rs-D84; genus Enterousia. The sequence goes on along the minus strand of JAZRLA010000005.1, from coordinate 68,010 downwards.
GCAATGGAACGGGATAAAATGGAATGTTTCGGAATGCCGGTGCGATGGAGAAAGTCAGGTTCAGTCGTTAAAGTGTCAGGCAAAGTATAGTTTACGCCCCGTGGGGCAACAACAGATTGTATCTAGTCAGAACGATTTCATTGTATATTTTGATAATCGTGAGAATATGGACTACTATTATTGTACAAATTGTGTTGCCGGAGCGTGTCCAAGCGATATTCATCTTAATGGCGAAGGGCTTGTCTGTCATAATCCGGGTATGCAAAATGAAAAATATTCTGTGTGTGCCTGTGATGATGTGGCAGCGAATTATTATTCAGGTGGGTACAGTATACCATCGAATTTAAGTACCAATAATATAACTGATTGTGCCATTTCGTGCGGAAATGGGCTTACCACGAATGGTCAAACGGGCGCGACCAATTTCGCGCAATGCGTGCCGAACACAACAGCGGAATACCAAGATGGTACCGGAAGGTTTGTGTTGGGAACAGAACAGTGTCAACCGTAAAAAAACCGCCCATTTGGGCGGTGTGTTGATTATTTTGCCGATGCCTGTTTAAACAATTCTTCAGGTTTGACCGATTTTTCTTTTTGCTTTACATGCGTCAGCATTTCGTCGAGGGCTTTCCTTTCAAAAATCATTCCGCGCAACATGGTAAGTGCGTTTGGATTTTTGTTATAAAATTCAAATACTTGTTTTGGATCCGGGTAACGTGATGCCTCCGCCCAAATGGCCTGTTGCAAATCGTCGCGCGAAACCTCTACTTTATTTTGTGTGCCCCACTCTGCCAGTATCAGACCCAATTTGACGCGGCGTTCGGCATCCTTGCGTTCTTTTTTCTCGTCAAACTTGCAATCGCCGTCGCAATGTCCGTCACAATGTGCGTGGTGGTGTTCGTGTTCGTTTTTCGCCATTTGTAATTCCTGGGCCACCAATGTTTCCGGTAAATCAAGTTTTACCCGATCGACAAGTGTGTCCAACAATTCATTACGCATTTCGGATTGCGCGGCGTTTTCATATTGTTCGTTCAAGATATTGCGGATGTGTTCGCGCAACTTTTCAACCGATTCTTGGCCGATTTCACGCGCAAAATCATCGTTCAGTTCCGGCAGGATGTGTTTTCGAACCTCATGCAACTTTATTGCGAATCGGGCGGCCTTGCCCGCCAAGTTGTCCGCATGGTAATCTTTTGGGAATTTGACATTGACATCGAATTCGTCGCCCGATTTGTGGCCGATAATTTGATCTTCGAATCCCGGAATAAATGCGCCCGAACCCAATACCAAGTGGTGCATTTTCGCCGCGCCGCCGTCAAATGGTTTGTCATCCATATAGCCCGTAAAGTCAATAATCGCGGTGTCGCCGTTTTGTGCCTTGTAATTTTCGGGTTGCTTTTCCGCGACACTGCGCGCCCGGCGCAGGTTTTCAATTGCGGTTTCAACCTCGCTTTCTGGCAATTTGGTTACCTTTTTTGTTACGGTGATTTTTTCCAAATCTATCGCGGGCAGTGTTGGCAAAATATCGAATTCCAATGTATATTCTGCGTCTTTGCCAATTTCCCATTTGGACACGTCCGCGCGCGGCGCGCCGGCAAGACGAATTTTCTTGTCAGTGGCGTATTTTTCCAAATCCGCGTTCATTAATTTATCAATCGCGTCGCCCATTGCGGTGGCGTTATATTTCTGGCGCAATACTGTCAATGGCACGTGCCCCTTGCGAAATCCCGGCATTTTTGCATCCGCACCGTATTTTTCAAGAATTTTGTCGGCCGCGGCCTGTATTTCATCGGCGGTAAGCAAACCGGTCACAGAATAATGTAAATCTTTGATTTTATCTTTTTTGATCATAATATTTTCCTTTGGGTGAAACGTTCCGCGCAAGTATACACGCTTTTTTTCGCAAATTCAACTTTTTTTAGGTCGGTGACGAATTTTTTCCCATGTGTTTGATGAAGAACCCTGGGGAACGCATGTTCCCCAGATGCCAGTTTACGGCGTATGTCAAAAAATTATATGTTTTAGTATTGCTTCTTAAAATTGTTTACCGCGCGTTCTTCAAGTGCCCGACGGTTTTCTAACATAATTTTTTCCACTGAATCACGTTGTTTTTCATCGCCTTGGTTTTCATAATAGTAAAACAAATCTGCCAGGTCGATGTCCCTTTGTATCATTTTGTATGCCACGGTGTCGCCTTTGTAAATCGGTGGCAACCAAGGGTTATTTGCATAATAGAGTGGATCAAAAATTAATTTGGCTTTATCTGGGCCCAAATCGCAAACAACTTTTTTTTGCCCCCGTTCATATATTGTGTTTATACCGTATACCTGCAAAGTGTCGCGATGATTGATAACCAATTGCGATTTATTATTAATAAATTTGCATGGTTCACGTGTTTCGTAGTATGTTGGTGTGCTTTGGGCCTTTGCATTTGTGCGTGATAAAAGGCCAATTGCAAACAATGTGCCAACTTTAAGAACGTTTTTAAATTTGTTGTTTTTCATGTTGTACTCCTTAAATTTATGTGTATATATTAACACCAAAATATTATATTGTCAAGTAATATTATACAAAAACCGCCAAATGGCGGTTTTTGTAACTGTTAATACACTAACGCTAATACTAACGTTTGCTGAACTGTGTTGAACGACGGGCCTTGTGATAACCATAGTGTTTACGTTCAACAACGCGGCTATCGCGGGTCAGGAACCCGGCGGCCTTTAACGGTGCACGTAAATCCGGTTCAGATTTTTCCAGTGCCTTGGAAATTCCGTGTTTCACCGCGCCCGCCTGGCCGGATAGTCCACCACCCATAACCATTACAAACACATCGTAGGCGCCTTCGCGTTTGGTGACCGCAAACGGTTGGTTCAAAATCATTTGCAGCACCGGACGGCGAAAATATTGTGCCATCGGGCGTTCGTTGATAACAATGTTACCCTTGCCCGGAACCATATATACGCGCGCAACAGAATCTTTGCGCTTGCCCGTGGCATAGATTGCGTTGTTCAATTTTGGTGTTGCAACGGCCACAGCCGATTTTTTTGCCGCAGCGGTTTTAACCGTTGCCTTGGTTGTGGCCTTTGGTGTTGCCGTTTTCTTTGCCGGGGCCGCTTTCTTTACAGTTGTCGCCTTGGCGGTTGTCTTTTTTGTCTCTGTTGCCATTATTCGCCCCTTTTGTTTTTACGATTCAATCCCGCAAAGTCAATCACAACCGGATTTTGTGCGGCATGTTTATGTTCGGCGCCCGCATACACATGCAGTTTGGTTAGGCGTTTATCCGCCAACGCAACCGCGGTACGGCGCCCCATCATGCGTTTAACAGCATTTTTGACAAGCAATGTCGGTTTTTCCGCACGCATCTGGCCCAATGTGCGTTCTTTGATCCCGCCGGGGTATGTCGTGTGCCAATAGAATTTTGTTTTGTCCGCCTTGGTTCCCGAAAGCGCCACTTTATCAGCGTTGATAATGATAACATGATCACCGCAATCCATGTTCGGTGTCCATGTCGGTTTGTTTTTGCCCCGCAAGATGTTCGCGGTATATGCCGCCAAACGGCCCAGCGTGCAATCAGTCGCGTCGATCAGATACCATTTGGCATCCAATTCGCACTTTTTTAACGATTTTGTCGCCACCATTTTTGTTTTACCTTTGTTTTGTTAAAAGTTCGTGACGAATTATGTCGCAGTCGTGCAGAAAAGTCAAGAAAAATCATTATGGTATTATTATACCACAAAATATAAAAAACTTGAAAATTGGGCGGGGGTTTGCTACCCTGCGCAGGCAGACCCAAATATGGAGTACAAAAATGGCAAATGACGATATAAAAAAAATAGTAGAGCGTGAAGCCAAATGGCAAAAGCGCTGGGCGGACGAACGTGCATTCGTTCCGAAAAACGACGGGTCAAAGCCGCGTTTTTATAACTTGGTTGAATTTCCTTTCTTGTCTGGTGCTGGATTGCATGCGGGTCATTTGTTAAATTACAGTGGTATGGATGTTATGGCGCGGTTTCGTCGCCATTTGGGATATGATGTTTTTTATCCAATGGGTTTTGATTCTTTGGGAATTGCCGCAGAAAAATATGCCACCAAGATTGGTAGACATCCTGCGGATGTATCAGAAGAATTGAAAAAATCTTATTCTGAAACAATTGATAAGGCGGGGTGGTCTGTGGATCCTGAATCGCGTGTCGCGACTTCTGATCCGGATTATATCAAGTGGACCCAGTGGATGTTTATTCAGTTTTTCAAGGCGGGTTTGGCGTATAAATCTGAATTGCCAATGAATTGGTGTCCGAATTGTCGGACTACACTGACCAATGAAGAGTTAGAAGATGGTTGTTGTGATCGTTGCCATGGGCCGGTTGAAAAGAAAATGAAACTGCAATGGAATTTGGCTATTACCAAATACGCTGATCGTTTGGTTGATGACCTGAACTTGGTGGATTATCCCGAAAAAGTCAAAACTATGCAGATAAACTGGATTGGCCGTTCGTATGGCGCGGATGTGGATTTTCGTGTCGGTGACGATATTATGACGGTTTACACTACGCGTGTTGACACTATATTTGGTGTGACATTCTGTGTAATTGCGCCGGAACATAAATTGGTGAAAAAGTGGATTGATGAAGGACGTATTAAAAATGTTGACGCGGTGCGCGATTATATTGCCGCGGCCAAAGCAAAGTCCGAAATTGAACGCACCGATGTTACCAAGGATAAAACTGGTGTGAAATTGGAGGGTGTGATGGCGACAAATCCGTTTAATGGTCGCGAAATTCCAATCTTTATATCGGATTATGTCTTGGCGGACTATGGTTTTGGCGCGATTATGGCGGTGCCGGCGCATGATTCGCGCGACTGGGACTTTGCTAAGAAATTTGGTCTGGAAATTATTCCGGTTTTGGCCGGCGGTGAACCCGACAAAGTATGGGAAGGTGACGGAACGCACATCAATTCGCAATTCCTTGATGGAATGGATAAAGAAACGGCCATCGCCGCCGCGATAAAGTATGGCACTGAACACGGCTTTGCGCGCGGGACCAAGAAATATAAACTGAAAGATTGGGGATTTTCGCGGCAAATGTATTGGGGCGAACCGATACCATTAGTGTACTGTGAAAAATGTGGTTGGGTGCCGGTGCCAGAAAGTGAACTGCCGATTATGCAACCTCATATGACCGATTATAGACCAACCGAAGACGGCGAAAGTCCGTTGGCGCGTGCGACGGATTGGGTGAATACAACCTGTCCCAATTGCGGTGCGCCGGCGCGGCGCGAAACGGATACTATGCCACAGTGGGCGGGGTCTTCGTGGTATTTTCTGCGCTATCTTGATGCCAAGAATGATAAAGAGTTTTGTCGCCGTAGTCAGATAGACGATTGGATGCCGGTTGACCACTATAATGGTGGTATGGAACATACAACGCGGCACCTGCTCTATTCGCGGTTTTGGTATAAAGTTCTGGCGGATTTGGGTTATGTGCCAGGTGTAGAACCGTATAAAAAGCGTACTGCACTTGGAACGTTGTTAGGTAGTGATGGATACAAAATGTCAAAATCTAGGGGAAATGGCTTTATGACCTTGGATTTAGTGGAAAAAGTTGGTGCGGATGCCGCGCGTGTTTCTGTCCTGTCATTGGGGCCTTGGGAAAACAACACTGTCTGGACAGAGGGTGCGCTGGCTGGTGTTCAGCGTTTCTTGAAACGTGTTGAGAATCTGTCTGATAATTTGACCGATGATGAATTGACGGATGATCAAGATGTCTTGGTAAATCGTTTGGTTGCGGACATAACCGAAAGATTGAAAAGTATGAAGTTCAATACTTCAATATCTGCCATGATGGAATTTATCAATGAATTCCCGGGCGGGAAAATGCCACGGCGGGCGTATGAGGTTTTGATTCAGGTGTTAAACCCGTTTGCACCGCATTTAACCGAAGAAATGTGGGAAAAATTGGGACACGGCGACATGCTGGTCTTTGAACCGTGGCCGACATTTGACGCGTCAAAACTGGTTCAGACAACCGTGACGATGGCAATAACAATAAATGGCAAGCGTGTTGGTGAATTTGTTGCCGATCTGAACGCAACCGATGCGGATTTGACACAAATCGCACGTGATACAGTTGCCGTAAAACTGAATGGCGCGGAAATAATCAAAACCATCGTCGTGCCACGGAAATTGGTGAATTTTGTGGTGCGAAAGTGATTATCCGCCTTCGCCAAGGCTACGGCGCGACTGCGCCGAGGCTTTGCCCCGGCTTGGTGTTAGTGGCTAGTGGTTAGTAAAACCGCCCAAACGGGCGGTTATTTTTTACTACGTACATCGTGATTTATAGGGCAAGGATTAAGTGAAAAACGGTGCGGTGAATCGTACAAGTTTTTGTTTGAATACGGGCTCTTTTTGTGGTACAATGTAAAACGAAAAAAAACAAGGAGAGAAAATATGTCTGATGAAGCAAGAAAAATAAAAAGAGGATTATTAGGAACGGCAATAGTAGTAATGATGTATATTGCTGGGCGTGGTATCAGTAATGTTGTTGATAGAATCCAAGAACGTAGAGAGGCGAGGCTCGAAGAAGAGGAAGAAAGAGAGTGGAGAATAGCCGATTCTATTCGGCGTGAAGAGCGGCGTGTTGCCGATTCAACTAGACGTGCCAAAGAGCAACAGCGTGACGACTATTATAAAAATGTTCGTGATTCTGTTATGATGTCGAGTGGTGCGAAACCGTATGAGGATAGTTTACGCAGTTTGCGTGATTCGTATTATGATGAAAAAGATATTCGTGATATAGAATGGGCCCATGCCTTGGGGAGAACTATTGAAGACGAACTTATTAAAACCGGTTGGCCGATTATTGAACAAGGAGAGCAAAATATAAGGGACATGTTCTCGTTATATGATTTGCGCTATGATAATTTCTTTACAAAGGATCCTAATGAATATGGATATTATGATTTCTTTAGCGAATTGTTCGTTGGTATGGATAGCATTGCTGATGACATGTGGGCTTTTGGTGCGACAGATGAGTGGCAGAACCATGTTGATACAATTATTGGTAGATCTGATTATGGCGATATGCGTAAAAAAGAGATAAGTCAAAAAGCTGCATCGATTATTGCAAATACAGAAAAGGGATTGGTTGCAAATCGTAAGAAAGTAGAGGCACGTTTTGCGGATTATTATTTGGGGTATGATAATCAGCTTGGAGTCGATTATGATGAAGGTGGAGCGTATCCTGGCTATGAAAATGTAAATTATATTGGGACGCAGGAAGCGTTAATTACAGTGCGTTCTGTTAGTGTATATGATCAAAATTTAGATATAGATTTCTTTGGCGAACCTGGTGCAAAGTATAAACTTTTGTCGCATGGTGCCGGTAAGTGGCAGGTAGTAAAGGAGCGTCCAAATGGTGTGATTGAAAAAACCCCGATATTTAAAGATAATGTAAGTTTTGAAACACGTACAAATGCTTGGAGTCCCTGGGAGAATGAGTATGGCTATCAAATGCCTATGCCAAAGGTTGGAGATTCAGAATTTTCATTTAGGGCTGGTGCTAACTTGGGGGTTCGTATTGACTTTAGCGAAGTTGTCAAGGTGGCAAAAAAGAAAGTGTGGAAACCGCAATATACCGCAGCAGAACAACGTCAAATAGATTCGTTGCGGCAACAACTTGAGATGAAAAGACGTTGGCGGGAAAAAACAGATGATCCTAGGTGGAAAGCGGATAGTGTTGCCTGTGTTCTTACGACGCGTCGTTTTGGGTCGCGGGGGCAATAAAATACTGAATAGAAACACCGCCCAAATGGGCGGTTTTTTACTTATACTACGATATTTTTTTCAGCCGCCGCCGGCGTTTTTCGCAATCGTCGAAAGGGCTTTCCAAAAATGCCTGGGCGCAAAGGAAGGCCATTTCAATATCAATATCGTCCGCGCCAAGTGCCAAAACATTTATATCGTCGTGAAATCTGTCGTCGCGGGCTTGGTCCGGTCTATCGCAACGCGATGCACGGATATGACGGTAACGGTTTGCCGCAATTTGAACACCCGCACCGGTGCCACACACCAAAATTCCGCGCGTGTCCGGCGCATCAAGCATCGCATCGGCAAGTGTTTTTGCCACGTCCGGAAAATCCACCGGTGTATTCAAATCGTCCGTGCCAAGATTTACCATGTTGTAGCCCAATGCACTTAGCATTTCGATAAGATAGAGTTTCAGCCCTACCCCGCGATGGTCGGCGGCAATAAACACCTTTTTTATACTTTTGTTCATGTTATTTATCCTTGCGCTTTGCCAATTTGCATTCAAGTCCCGTATTGGCGGTGATGTTCAATGTTCGATATGACAATGTGCCAATCATTTGCGCATGGCTGAACACATTGGCGATATCAACCGTTGCCGGGCCGTTTAATGTTCCGTGCAAGAACAGGTTTGTCGCCTGGATTTTTCCTTCTACGATGCCGCCGCGACCGATAACGATTGTGTCCGCCGTGACGTCGCCAACAATGTGGCCGTGAATTTGGACACTGTGGTCGGTTTTGATGTCGCCGGTCAGCTTGCACCCCGCGCCAATTATTGTCGGTGAAGTTTTTTCATCTGCGTTTGTAAATGCCAACATTTTTATTCCTTTACGAATTTTTCGGGGTCAAATGGATTTCCCTTGTACCGTATTTCATAGTGCAAGTGTGGACCCGTTGACCGCCCCGAAGAGCCACCAAGTCCAACAATTGTTCCGGGCCGCACCCAATCGCCACGTGATACCGTTATTTTCGATAGGTGGGCGTATAATGTTGTGAACCCAAGTCCGTGGTCAATTTCAACGGTTGTACCGTATCCCATGCGTTCGCCCGCCGATATAACACGTCCCGGTGCCACCGCCATTAATTCGGTGCCTATTTTCCCGGCGAAATCTATACCTTTGTGTTGTTTTTGATCGCCGGTAAATGGATCCTTGCGCCGGCCATATTTTGATGTTATGCGAACATCCTTAATCGGTGCACCAAGTGGCAGGGTTTTCTTTAATTTGCTAAGTCCATTCCAAAGTGTTATATCGTCTGCCAATTTTTGATATTTTTCATCTAATTCTTTGTCTATTTCAAGTGGATCAAACACCGCACCAACAAATTGGTTCGAAAACCGATTCGCATTTTTAACAAGTGTCGCCTCGGATAACCCAAGTGTCGCAAGTGTTCCGTTTATATGATGCAATTCGTCGCGCAATTCCGCGACTTTGTCGCCCGCAAGTTTGGAAACCGCATCAACAATTTTATTGTCGGCATCAATAACCTTGGCCACGGTTTCAAGTAATTCAATGTCGCGCTTTTTAATTTCAATGTTTTCCGCCAGTGTTAATTCATATTCAACAGCCAAATCGGAAACCTTTGTGTATTCCGGTGCGTAATCTTCATCGGTGAACATTTCGGTCACGCGCGTTTTCAAAAAGTCCAATTCACCCCAAGTTTTAAGGCGTTCATTGATAAGTGCTTCTTTTTCTTCGGTGGTTAGTTTTGTGTCTTTTAATAATTTATCATCGATAACATTGACGTTTTTTGTTAGTTCGTTATACTTTTCGAGGTATTTCCCAAGGTCAATCATATGATGCGCATATTTCTGCTTCATATTTTCCAACTGAATCGTGCGGGTTTGCAACATTGGGCGATGGTAAAGAAACACATAGGTTGACCACGTTGCCCACACAAAAAGCCCTATTTTGCCACAGAATTTCGTAAAACGCCAAAAACTGCTCTGCTGAAAAGTGTAAACATTCCCGCGGGGCGTGTCCATAACGGTAAATTCGCGCGGTGGAAAAATCCGCGTGATGATGCGCCATATTGCCCGGAAAGGTGCGGTTATGAACGCCCAAAGGGATGTAAAATATCGTGTTATAAAATTTATCATAACCCTAGTAGCATACTGTAATAATCTGTAATAGTCAAGGAATCACATTTGACCCCCGGATATCGTATCTTTGACGGCGCACCCATTGCGCAAAACGGCATCGCAATTCATGGACAATCCCGAAAATATCGTTGTATGCGGTGCGCGACCAACACGTGCGGACAGCAAAACCCGTTCGGCGGTGTTTTTATTGCTGAACAGTGGTAATATTTTAATATCCCCGCAATGTGCAGACATTTCCGCAATAATGGGCGCGCATGCCGCGGCATCGACAATTGTTGCAAATGTGCCGTTCGGTCGCGTGCGTGCGATGCACCGGCGTGTCCAAAGGGTTAAATCGGCGTTATGGTGCGCATTGTGCGCCGCGGGCATACCGCGAAAGTAAGGCGGGTTGGTTATAACCAAATCAAAGGTCTTGTTAGTTCGCCAAGACAATATGTCGGCATTTATAAAATCGGCGGTTTTGTTGTTCAGTTCGAAATTTTTCCGTGCCGCTGTCAACATTTCATCGGACACATCAATTGCGGTCATTTTTATTCCATCAATGCGCGCCATAAGGCAAAGTGCGACCGCGCCCGTGCCCGTGCCAACATCCAAAACTGTTTTGGGGCGTCCATCCACAAACGCGGCAAGCCACACCGCATCGGATGTTGGGTTATACGGGCCACATTCCATTTTAACCCGGCCACCCATTATGGTAAAAAAGCCTTGTTTTTTAGTCATATATGTATAATAATCATTTCAAATCAAAAGGCAAGTTTATGTTTCAAGATAATATGGTTGTGAACAGTGCTATAAATGCTTTTAATAATGCCGCTATTGTTGCGCCGGCTTTTTTTTGGAATGCGATTTTATGTTTGCCGTTGTTTGTTGCAATATATGTGTTTGGGCGTTTCTATGCTAAAAAACTTGGACTTGCGGAATTTATGAATCCGGAACGTGTCGCGTTTTGGGGAATTATTATGACCATGATGTGGGTCGTATTTATGGGCGGAAATTACGATGTCCTGCGTGATGGTGTGTCGTTGTTGCCATGGGTGACGGCGGGTATTTTATTTGTGTCTTGTCTTTTTATCGGAACAAAGACGCGCGCCGTGCCATTGCCAATATGGTATGGAAATGCGCGCGCAAGTATGCGTCGCCGTTGGTGGGTGAATGTTTTATTGTTTGCTATTTTGATGGTGCCGGTTGGGTTTAGTGATACGTTGCATTGGTGGGGACCGATTTTACAAATTGGTGCCGTGTGCGCGGGGCTTTTGCTTGGGCGGTGGCGGACGTGGCGTTTGCGCGGGGTACCGTGTATGTCGATACTGATGCTTGTGGCGATAATTGCACTGTTGATGCAACCGGAATTCTTTAGGTTTGGGCAACTTGGAAATTTGACCCCTATACATCTAATTGGGATTATGATGGCGGGAATATTGATTGCGGCGGCGGTGGCGACGGATATCGTTCCGGCGTGCGGTCGCATTCACAAAAGTGCATTTGTTAAACTTAAATGGCTTGTTCGGTTTGGAACGGCGCTTTGTATGGTGTTGTTTATACTTACCGAAGCAGTGCCGATTTTCATTGCGACGACCTTTATGGCATTTGTGTTGTTTGCTATGTCGGTTTGGCATCGGAATACGGTTGTGGATGGTGTGCGGCATAAGATGTTGGCACTTGCGGTTATAATGTTTGGAATTTTAATAGAGGTTCCAACGATAACTGCGCTGGGGACGTTTTGGATTTCTGTTTTAAATTCGTCCGATGCGCGGTCGGATGCGCGGTTTTTGTTATAATTCGTTATATTTACTGAATAACAAAATTTGTGTTTGTACGCTATTATCTGTATAACATATGGGGTGAAAGTATGACAGAAATACATCCAAGTGCGGTTATACAGCCGGGGGCCAAGATTGGCGCAGATTGTAAGATTGGGCCGTTTTGCGTTGTTGGTGCCGATGTCGTGTTGGGCGATCGGGTTGAATTGGTGTCGCATGTTGTTCTTGGGGGAAAAACAAGTATTGGCGATGATTCTATAATTTATCCTTTTGCGGTTCTGGGAGTTATGAGCCAGGATTTAAAATGGCAGGATGAATCCGCAATGACGGGACTGCGTATTGGAAAGCGGTGCAAGATTCGTGAATATGTTACAATTCATTCGGGAACACCGGCATCGGATGGCACGGTTATTGGTGATGATTGTCAAATTATGGTAAATGCACACGTGGGACATGATTGCAAGGTGGGAAACAGTGTGGTTATGTCTAACCTGGTCCAGGTTGCCGGTCATGTTGAAATTGAAGATTATGCGATTTTGTCTGGTGGCGTGATGGTTTTGCAATTTGCGCGCATTGGGCGCAATGCCTTTATCGGTGGAATGTCGGGTGTACCGAATGATATTTTGCCCTATGCGATATATGACGGCCCGCGTGCGACATATCGGACGATAAATCGTGTGGGACTGATGCGGCATGGGTTCACGAATGAAGATATGCACGCAATTCATTCTGTGTATTCGGCGGTGTTTCGTGAAACGGATGGTACGGTGGCGGAACGGCTTGCCCGTGTGCGTAAAGAGGTTAAGAATAATAAATATGCGATGGATGCGATTGATTTTATAGAGAATCGTTCAAAGCGCGGAATTGGAACGACCGGAAATGCCGAATAAAAAAATCTTTATCATTGCGGGTGAGGTTTCGGGTGATACACTCGGCGCGCGAATAATGCGACAAATGCGTGGCGCGGAATTTGCCGGCATTGGTGGTGCGGAAATGACCGCCGCGGGGTTAAAGTCCATATTTCCAATATCTGATTTGGCGGTCATGGGGGTGATAGAGGTTTTGTCGCATGTGCGGACACTGACGGCACGCATAAATCAAACGGTCGATGCGATTATTAAATATGCGCCGGATACGGTTTTGACGATTGATTCGCCGGGCTTTGCGCGATCGGTTATAAAAAAATTGCGCAAAAGTGCGGCGGGGCAAAGAATGATTGCGCGTGGCCTGCGGTTTCATCATGTTGTTGCGCCCCAGGTTTGGGCTTGGCGCCCGGGGCGTGCGAAAAAGTATGCGCGCACTTTCGATAAACTGTACGCTTTTTTTGATTTCGAAGTGCCCTATTTTACCAAATATGGTTTGGATACGGTTGCGGTGGGGCATCCGATTGCCGAAGGGTTAGTCGGTGTGGAAGGCGCGCGCGAAACGGATGAAAAAATTATAACACTGGTTCCAGGAAGTCGCACCGGTGAAGTTAAACGCCTGATGCCGGTGTTTCGTGAATTTATTGAAAAAATTCCAAATGCAAAAGAATATAAATTTGCAATTCCGGTCGTTGAAACAACCGCGGAATATGTAAAATCGGCCGTGGCGGATTGGGTGGTGCAACCCGAAATTGTGCCGGCGGCGGCGCGGTATGATCTGTATCGGCGGACGTATGTTGCGGTGGTGGCAAGTGGAACCGTATCGGCGGAACTTGCCATGTTGCATGTGCCGGCGATTGTGGTGTATAAAATGAACAGGGTCACGACATGGATTGGGCATTTACTGATACGTGTGCGGTGGGTGTCATTGGTGAATATTTTGTTAAATCGCGCGGTTTATCCCGAATTTTTGGGGGAACGGGCAACGGCGGAAAATATTGTACGCGCGTTCAATGATATGACCAAACCAGATGTGCGCGAAAAGGTTGTTTCCGAACTGCGCGCCGCGGATAATATGTGGGTGCGCGCCGAAGGCGTGCCAAGTCAAATAATAGCAGAAAGTGTTAATGCTTAGTGTAAGTGGGTAGTGTTCCCACTTCGCCAAGGCTTTGTGGAACAAGGGTTAGTGAACATCGGCGCGTTGCGCCGATTTTTATATTCCATCTGGTATCCAATCAGGAACAGAACAACCGTCACTTTGATTTGTCATAGGACATACTTGATTTGTGGTGGTGTTGATTGTTGCATTGCACCAATCGTTGAAGCCTGGGGTTTCGTCATCGGTATTGAAGGCGGTGGTTCCAGAACGACTGCAAGGGCTAGGTTCGTATTGACCGCCATTATCAGTTGGAATTATTGCCATGCATTTTTGACTTTCGCCGTTTCGACTCCGGCGACCGCCGTTTTCCCAACAAGAACATATTCCCCATGAGTCAGGGTCTATATTGTTTATATAATTCTTGGGGCACATGTTTTCTACGCCACTTGAATGAAGTCCGTAATAAGTGCTATCATAGGAATTTAAGCTATAAAAATCTAATATACATATAGGACCATATAGATTGTGATCTACAAATTGTGCTTCGATAAATTTACCTTCGACATTCATACATTGTGTGGTAAGGCTGTCGATGATTTGGTTATAAACCTCGGTCGCGACACCGGTCGGACGCAGGCGGCGATTCTTGAATTTGTAATCGGGGTCTGACCATGGAATAAGGTCGATATCATCCGATTTTGTCCAACCATATGCATACGCGTTGTTTGCACTGCTTGGTATTGTATATTCGTATTGGCCGTAATTATCCCGGCCGCGGTTGGCGATTACAGCGTCCAGGCCACCGAATACTGATTCAACCTTGTCCGCGCAACTTGGAATTTCGGAAACGCGCTGGGCGCACTTGGAAACATATCCCGGTTTTCGTTCGCCATTTTCGTCGTATTCGTAAAGTGTGAACCAATCAAGGGCGGATATGCGTTTTGTCGTTTCTGATGTGCCATGATTGGATACTAAATCATCAACCATGCCGGTTTGGAATAATCCGCTGCTTGGGTAATAAAAGTTTTCGTAATTTGCGCCACCGAAACTATCAAAGCATTGTTGTACGACGGCGCGACACGCGGCGGTTGTGTCGGTGTTCGCCTGGTGATCAACGTATTCCGCAATTATATTTGTGTTGTCGAACATGTTATTGCAAGATTCGATATAATTACTGCACATTTGTTTGGTAAGAACGATTTTATCTGGCAAAAGCGATATTTCAGTTTTGCCGTCAATAAGTTCCGCCATTGCCGCGGTTATTGCCGTTTCGCGATCGTCATAGCACCTGGAAATCAAATCGAGACAACCGGTTTTAATCGTTTGAACCTTGGCTTTTTGGGCATAGTATATATCAAGTAGTGCTTTGTCCAAATATTCCGCCCAAACAGTGTCCGCAATTTCGGTGCATTTATCAAGGGCATCCGTGGCAAATTTTTTGGTTTTATTTTCAAAGTTTTTCACAAATTTGCTGTTGTCCGGATTTTGCGCCAATTTTTGAAATGCGGCGTCTTGGGTGTTGTCAAATTTCAATATATCTTGTAATTCATAGAAACGCACAACGCCGGTAATTGGCGCACCGGTTGTGACATCGATGAATTCACCGTTATCAAGACACCGATGATAATTCGCACCGCAAACTTCTTCGCTAAGGACGGCGGCCTCTACATTCCCGATACAGGTTGCCATGTTGTCGGCGTTATGTTTGCTGCGGTTTTCAATGCGTGCAAGGTCCAACATCGCACTGCTTTCGCGGACGGCGGCACGCAAATCTTTTTGTTTTGATTCAAGTGCGGTTTGCACAGTATTGCAATCTTGTTCGATGGCCATAAGGTATGCCGTGACCGCGCGTTGTAACGATGCGTTGTTGCAATCGGCGGCCACCGCACTGCGGCATGATGGGTACACCGCGTTGTAAAGTTCCGTGCCATTATATGACGCGATAACCTGGGCCGTGTCGGTAAGGCCGAACATGTTCACTGTGTCGAACGAAAGGTTTATGCTGTTTAAATCAGACATTTTTCCGCCAACGGTTGTGTCGCCCCCACGGATTGAATTCATTATCGCGGTAAGCAATGCCTTGGATGCGGATGTGTCCGCTGTAAGTGCGTTTTCGCCGTCGGATGCGGTGTGCATCGCCGTTGCCTGGGCCGCGGTAAGGCCAACCGCATCAAGGTTTTCCGTGAATTCGGTAAGTTTGCCATTGGTATCGATTATGTTTTGGCGAACGGACATTAAATCATGGATTCGTGAACTGCAAGAACAGCGACGGTAATCGTCATTTTTTAACTGACAAAATTGATCCATGCATTGAAAATACGCGGTTTTGCATTGGGCGTATGCCGCCCCAGTGCGTGTTTCCATGATGTCATTACTGGGGGTGCCGGTGATGGTGGCGCGACCAATTTGCACCATGCGCCGCGATAGATTGGAATTTCCGGTACCGGCGACGCGGCTACGGACATTTGTGGCATTTCGTGGTGTTGAATTGATTTTTAATGTTCCGGCGCGTGCGGCGACATTGCGTGTGGCGCGGGTATTGGTGGTGGAATTTTGCGGTGCGACCGTGCGCGGCGTTGCGGTTGTGCGCGCATTTGTGTCCGTTGGCCGGGTGTTAGATACACCATCACGCACCGCAGAATACGCGGGCGTGCCGGCATATAAACCAACAATTGCGCATAAAATTAGAATTTTACTCATCTCTGTGAATAATTTTATCAAAAATCTAAAATTGGGTCAAGGGTAAGTGTTAGTGTAGGCGCGATGCGCCCAATTTCTTTTTTTTTACTAGCTACTATCCACTTACACCAACGCTCTTTCTTCATTTTCTTGTTGCAAAGTGTGCAAAAGTGGTGTATAGTGTGGGCGCAATTGGGCATATGGCGGAACTGGTAGACGCGCTAGTTTCAGGTACTAGTGGGGCGACCCTTGGAAGTTCGAGTCTTCTTATGCCCACCACCAAATTTCGTTATTCGCTTTGCGAATTAAGAAATTTGAGTGCCGCGGCGGAGTGCGCAACGCGCACGTAGACGGGCAGGAAGACCACCCTGGCCTTCGGCCACCCCTCCACAGGAGGGGAACTAAAAAGTTTTGGGGTTGTAGCTCAGTTGATAGAGCGCTACGTTCGCATCGTAGAGGTCGTGGGTTTGAGTCCCATCAGCTCCACCACAAATTTTTATTATCGCGCGGCGCAAAACGCCGCATGATTAAAATAAAGGGTCCGGGGATATGGCGGAATGGTAGACGCTGAGGACTTAAAATCCTTTGGTCATTGCGACCGTGTGGGTTCAAGTCCCACTATCCCCACCAGGTTTGGATGAGTAGCTCAGTTGGTTAGAGCATCACGTTCACATCGTGGGGGTCGCTGGTTCGAGTCCAGTCTCATCCACCAAAAATTGTTAATGCGCACAAATAAGTGCGCATTTAAAATTTTTGAGTGTCTCGCCGTAGCGCGCACGTATATCGAAAATAATTCATCAAAGACGCATAATTCATTAACCAAAATTAAGCACCAGCGTAGGCGGACAGTGCCGTGGCGGGGTTTGTAATGCAAACGGAGACGGGCAAAAATCTTAGATAACAAATTATATAAAAATCCCCGCGGTATTGCGGGGATTTTGGGTTTGCTTTGATCGATTTTTATTAGAACAATTTAAACTTGTAATTTGTTCCGGCACGGAAAGACATCTGGGTTTTGTCACCCGTTGCCAAACCGGCACCCGCGTTAACAGACCAACGATCGGTAAGCCCCATCGCGGCACCAAACGCAACGGCGGATTGGTCATTGTAATAACCGTATCCGGCACCGACGGAAACTTCGCCACGTTTTACGTTGGACACCGCAACCGATGACAATGCGGTTGCCGCCGCAACACCGCCAGACACGTTCTTTTCAAGCGTATCTACCCTTTGGTCGGTATAGGCGTTTGCCCGTGCCAATGTTGCCGCGTCGCCCGCCGCAAAGTCGTTACGAATTGCCTGTTCTTGGGCGGTTGCACGTGCAACTTCGTTATCGATTGCGTTTTGCAAATCGGCATCGGCCGCCGCGAATTCACCGCGAACCGCATCATCGGCATCTGCAAATTCAGAACGGATAGCCGCGTCTTCGTCGGCGCGTGCGGATGCTTCGGCATCAATATTGCTTTGCAACGCGATGTCTTTTTCTTCGCGTGTGTTCGCTTCTGTGGCAATCAAAGTTTGCAGTTCGGTATCTGCCGATTCACGTGCTAATGCTTCAGATGCAATTTGATTATCTGCGTAATCTTTTGCGTTTTGTTCTGCAGTGTCTGCTGAACCGGCCGCATCGTAATTATCCGCCAAACTATCCGCGTAATCTTTTGCATTTTGTTCTGCGGTGTCTGCTGAACCGGCCGCATCGTAATTATCCGCCAAACTATCTGCGTAATCCTGTGCACTTGCCAACACTGCTTCATCTTTTGCGTCGATACTTTGACCCAAAGAGTTTGTGTAATTATTGTATGCCGTTGCGGTTGAATTATATACCGCTAAATCATCCGCGTAAGCGTTTTGTGCATTTGATAAGTTTTGTTCGGCGGCGTATTGATTTGCCTGTGCCGCGGCAAAACTTGTTTCGTAATTAACGTAATTGGTGTCTAGCGTGTTTTGTGCATTTGCATCAGATTCGTAAACGCCGTGAACGGTATTATAATGGGCAAGCGTCTCGTTATAATTGTTTGTATTCGTTGTTACGGCATCATTGAATAATGTTGTGTCAGCGATCAAATTTGCTGATTGTGATGCAACTTGTGCGCTTGCGTTGGCAATGTCTGATGCATCCAAGGTTACATCGCCGGTATAATTATAATCATACGAATGTGTGAGTTCATTGTACACCAAATCAAAGTTTCCTGTGCTATCGTCATGCAGTGTAATAGCAAAACCATATTGGTCAATACTTGGCTTGTTTGCTTCGTCATTACCATTAACGGTGATTGAACCTGTTGTCAAAGTAATATCATTGTGGAATGAACTCAATTCTGGTGCATCTGCTGTCAAAGCTGTTAACGCATCGCCAGAGTTATCAAAGTTCGCCATATATTGATAATTACCTAAACCAACAGTTGTTGTGTTAGCTTCTAATGTTGTCAAATCGGTTGTACCATCGGCAACATTTATTGTTCCAGCTGTACCAGTAAAATCACTTGTTGTAAATCCAGTCGAATTAACATCTAAGTTAGTTGTTGCACCGGTGTTATCTGTATATGTGAATACTGTATCATCTAATGTTTCAGTACCATTGTTTGTAGTTAACGCAATTTCAGGTGTTTCTGGATTATTATCATGGTCATATGTGTATAAACCATATCCCGTTTCGGTGCTATAATCGGTTGTTGCTACATTATAATCACCCATACTGGTTGTATAATTTCCATCGGATTGGGCCATGTTGATACTATCGTTAATGGTGCCAATATCTTCGGCTGTAATTGTTGCGTGTGCAGCATTAGCGGTTACAAGTGCAATAACACCCGCCAAGAATGCTCGTTTCAATACACTGCGGTATTGTGCAGACAATTCTTTGATTGTTGTTTTTGATTGTCTTAACATTTTTTTCTCCTTGGTTTAACGTTAAACCCTTAAAAGGCCTCCCCCTTTTAAGGCACAATTCAATGGTATAAAAACCAAGGTTTTTTAACCGCTTGGGTATGGGGGTATATGGAAATCGTGTTATCTATTGTTTTTAGTAAAAAAAATAATCTTTTATTTTTTTAAAAAAGTGGTTGATTTTTAACCTTGGTTTTTTTTGTACCACTTGAAACACGAAAAAAAACGACTATATTCCATTTCGAACACGGGTGCCGATGCTTTTTTCGGGCACCTTTTTTTATAATAAAAATGCAAAAAGGGAATTTATCATGATTTATGGATACTGTCGTGTTTCAACCGCACATCAAACAGAAGAAAATCAACATTTTGTAATAGAAAATTTCGCAAAACAAAATAATATCGTTATTGATTCTTGGGTTGAAGAAAAAATTTCAAGTGGAAAAAAATTACAAGACAGAAAGTTGGGCGCATTATTAAAAAAACTGCAATCTGGGGATATTTTAATTACAACGGAAATATCACGTCTTGGGCGGTCGTTGTTAGAGGTTATGGGGATTTTACAGATGTGTCTTGAACATGATTGTCAGATATGGACGTTAAAAGAAAATTTTCGTTTGGGTACCGATATACAATCTAAGGTGTTGGCGTTTGCGTTTGGTTTGTCGGCGGAATTGTCGCGGTCATTATTAAAAGAACGCGTGCGTGAAAGTTTGGCGCGATTAAAGGCAAATGGCAAAAAACTTGGACGACCAATCGGCGCACAATCAAAACAATTGAAACTTAGCAAAAATAAAAAAAGAATAAATACGTTGATTGATAAAGGTATTAGTAAAAATGAAATTGCAAGAATTATGCGTGTTAACAAAGTTACACTTTATAATTACCTGCGCAATGAAAATACAATTTAAAAACGCCGGATGAACCGGCGTTTTGTTTTCTATCGTAATCCCATTGTTCGACAGCATTCATTTGCGGCGGTTTTCCAGTCGGAAAATTGTTTTTCCGGGTTGCGTAAATCGCGCCAGCCTTGCCATCCGCCACATTTCTTTTTAATTCCCGTGCCATTGCATTTTACATATCGGCGCAACGAGCATGTTTGGTTCGAAAGTTTACCCATTTCGGTTGTGCATTTGACAACGACATTTTGATTTTTTGCGTCGCCCTTGCCAAGCTCGCGTGAAGATAAAACCTGGTACGCGTGGGCGGAAACCACGGTTGATAATACAACAACCAAACCGATGAAAAGTTTTTTCATACTTTCCTCCTTTGCTTTTTTGTCTTCTGTACTTTCATTTTACACGAAATTAGTAATTAAAACAACAGGTTTTTTATCGGGCGGTAGACCATGGAATATCATTCATGAATAACCAATAAAGTGATTGGCTTTCGCGGCCGGGGTTACGGATGATTGGGCGTACAACATAGATATCAACATCGCATGCGTGACGGTTTTCGGCTTCCTGGGTTTCGACCAAGTCTTGATAAAACTTTTGTGCGAAATCCATTGCTTGGAGGTATGCGGCGTCATCGTCTTCGGGAACAGATGAATCGCCCGACCACATTAGCCACATGCCATAGTTTACGATATTATCTTGGCCTTCGATATCGTCCGCGGACAGCAGTAACAGCGGTTTCATGTTTAGTCCGTTTGTAAATTCATCGGTCGATGGGTTTGTCCAATCATAGAAATCACCAAGTAATCCAAGCACAAAGTGCAACACGGCAAGTCCTTCGCCGATTTTCGTGATGCGGCCGAAATTACGCATCGTTGAGTGAAACAGCCAATCGCGCGCCCTGCCCGATTTTATGCCCTGGCGGGCGGCTTCGGTTCCGCCTTTGGCCAATCCTTTTTCAACTTTTGCGGCGGTTTTGGCGCCTTTAGTTGCAACCTTGGCGGCGTTATCAAGCATTTTTCCGCCGGTGTTCGCGGCTTTGATGCTTTTGCCGGTATTTTTTGCCGCTTGCCATCCGCGGCTTACCATATTTCCGGTGCGCGCCTTTTTGTATGACTTTAATTCCCGTGCGTATTTTATTACTTTTTCAAGTTCTTTGGATTGTTTCGCGTATTCCGCAACATTTTTGTCCGCCCGCGCCATTTTAGACATTGTTTTTTCGGTTTCGTCGATCAGTTTGCGGTTTTCCTCTATCGTTTTTGTAAATTTTTCAAGGTCTTCGACTTTATCCACGCCCTCGCCTGCTTTGCCCAGTTTCCACATATTGTCGGCCTTTAGTTTGCGCGCGGCATCAAGTTGTTTTGCAATTTTTTCATACTTTGTGGAACCTTTGGCGGTTTTGGCCAGTGTTTTTTCAAGTTTGTCGATGGTTTTGATTGTTTTTGCCATATCATTCATGTTGTCGATTTCTTTGGTCATTCGCGCGACCTTTACGGATGCGGAAATATAATCTTTTACTTTGTCAAGCCTGGCAAGTGTTTTCATGTTCTTGCTGATTTTGCCAATTATACGCATTGCACGTGCCATTTTTATACCACCGGTTGCCGCCGCGAATGTGCCGAAACTTGCCACCGTAAGGGCAACATCAAGTGCGATTTCTGCGAATGATATCCAACGCAGGTTTATGTCGCCGGCGATATAGTAATTGTTTTTGTCGTCGTCATGTTTTGCGGTGTGTTCATGCAAAACTTTATGCACCATAGAATCCCGCAATTTTGCGGTCATTCCCGAACGCGTGGAACACATGCCATCCATGTCGCGTGGATAAAGATTGTTGATATTACTGTTAATATATTCCATTGAAACAGTATTGTTTTTGTCGGGGCCAACAAAATCGTGCAGTGCACCTGATTGTACAACCATAATTCCATACCATGCGGGTTCGGTGTTTGTCCATGTCGCGGTTTCATCGAATTCAGAAACGGCGGGATTTGGGTCGTTTGTCGGCAATTCTGTTTTTGTGGACAGCATGAAACGTTGCTCTAAAACCTTTGGCTGGGTTTCATAATTTACAACAATTTCACGGCCGTTCGGAAATGTGTATTGTATTGGTAAAAATCGTATAGTTTCGTTTTCGTCCGCATCCATAATTTCGGGGCAAGTTAAAACATCGCCCAATGTTTCGGCGGATTGAATCGTGTCATAAATCCATTGCTTTACCGCGGATTCCGGTGCGGTTTCATCAATTTTATCTGCATTTTCATAAAGCGCGTTCACAAAGGCATTACGCACGCATGTCGTATTTGCCGGCGCATTTGTGGAAAGTAAATTGGCGGTTTGCTCTATGCCCCCGCCCGCTGCAAACGCAGAAAGGGGGAGGAGAAAGAAGAGAATTTTTAATATCATTGTGCATGTATTATGGAATATTGTATGGATTTGTGACAATGGTTAATGTGTTAACTTTATTGCCGTGTCTTACTCTGGTATATTCAACATCAGGTTGTTTTACAAGGTACACATTTAATCCCTGGTTGGCACAGTGTTTGTTATGTTGTGTATCGTTAAGATTGTCTACAAATGTACGCACAAGAGTTAGTGCAGTTTTATAATTCAGAATTCTGATTAGATGTTCTTGACCAAAGAAAGAAGCACAACTTTCTAACAAAAGTCCTGGAAATACACGGTTTGCATTGCCAACAGGATAATCCACAAAATACGTGATGCCGTTTTCGCAATTGTGCGGAAAGTTTACTGCATTTGCAGCTAAGTGCACTGTTGTTTTATGATCACTATGTCCACCAATAGACTGGTCAGAACATTTGTCAGTTGTGACATAGCCACCGTTGAACGTTTGTACGCTGTCGCCTGGTTTAAGATTAGGGGATTTTGAAAACAAAACCGAAGTCGGAAAATTTACGTAATTAAATACTGTTTCCGCATTAAAAAAGCAGACTTGTGTTCCAATGGTTATTGGTATGCTATCGTGTTTATGTAACCATTCATTAAACGCGGATAATGTGTGATTTGTTATTCCTGGGGTAATACATGATTTAAGAATTGCATTTCCTATTGTGGTGAGACGTGTGGAATCTTTCGCAATATCATTTATAGTTTCTTTTGCATTAAGAGATATGATATTTGTTAATTTAGATAGACAATCCGGCGTGTCTTCTGGCATTGACGGTTGGCAAGTAACGTTGACAACAGGATCCTGGTTCGGATCTGGGGTCGGATCGGGGTCCGGGTTATTGGGATCTTTTTTCTTGCACCTTGGATCCGTTGGGTGCTCTTTACAATATTTTGCTTCGCAATCTTTATCGTCCGGGCGGCGTTCACAGAACTTTTCAAAGTTTTGCGCTTTTAGACGATTAAAGAATTCTTCATCTTCGCCAAGGAAATTTGGTTTTTTGTATGATTCTTTATCTTTGTACGGCTCATACCCCGCGGCGGTATTTGCGATGCGGTCGGTGAATGATAAATCCGCGGTTGTTTTTGGAAAATATTCCGCATGCACACCGGCGGTTGGCGTTGTTATTGACTGTAATTTTTCAAGTTCCGCGGTGCGGTCGGCAATGGCCTTTTGCACCGCCGTTTGTTTTGGTGCAAACGGATTTGCAATTTCAATATTTGTTGGTTGCGATGCCGGTTTTGGTAAATTCACCGTGGACGTATTGCCGTAGTCTTTTTGAAATTTGTCGAACGCGGAATCGATATATCCACCGCAAGATGTTGCAAAATTATGTCCCGGTAATTGTGACAATTGAACCATTATCGTTGGGCGAACATCCGCGATTCGCAAACCATAACAATAGTTATGTTCGGCGCAATACGATGTTACCAAATTTTCCACAATTCGATTGCAATCGCCGGTATTCAAATCCGCACCAGTTGCATAGATTGGCTTTGGAAAGTTTTGGTTATATGGGCTGTTTTTATTCCAAAATGGATTAGACGAGTAATTTTTTACCGATTGAATTTCGCCATAGTTTGACAATATTGCCGGTGCCACGCCGGCCGAATACGCGCGCCCTGCGGTGCACAATACCGCAACCGATAACGTCAACAAACAATTGGTTCTTTTCATTCTCTATCCAGTTTATGCGTCTATTATATCAAAAACGCGATTATAATCAAAGATAAAAATCCACCAATTATGAAAAAAGGCGCAAAAGGAATAAATTTCTGTTTCTTTCGATATGCCCATGTCGCACCGAATATGCACGCCAACACCAGCGCAATTGCCAAACCGGTCGGTCCGCACCAAAGACCACCGACACTTATTAGTTTTATGTCGCCCATGCCGATTGGACTTTCAGCCTTTGGATTTTTTCGGGTTAAAATCTTATCAAAGACCAGTCCGACGATGGCCGCAAGCATATAGCCGAATGCCATGCCGATTGCGCCCGATTCGATGTTGGTTGGCCATGGAAAAAATGTTGTGATGATGACCCCAATTATTAACAGCGGAAACAAGTATCCGTCCGGAATAATTCGCCGGCGCATGTCAGTTTTCGCGATTTTATACGAAAGTCCCAGTGCCATAAGAATTAAAACCGAAAAAAAAGACCAAAATATGTATAAAAACATTATTTCCCCCTTGCGTTTCGAATCGGTTATGTGCTAGTATAATCTTATCATAAATCTAAGCGCAGGGTTAATATAAAATGAGTAAGGCGTGGGATAATAATGTTTTAAAAAAGCTAAAAGCCTTGGTGGGCAAGGGTTTGTCTACTGCGGAAATTGGTAAAAAATTGGGAATTTCGAAAAATGCGGTTGTGGGTAAATTGCATCGTATGGGTTGGAATGCCGGTGCAACCGATTCGGATGTGGCGACCAAAAAAAACGTGAAAAAGGTCGCGGTGAAAAAGCCTGTGTCAAAAAAGTCGGAAAAGGAACCGGTGGTTGCCAAGGTGGTTAAAAAGTCGTCACCGGTATCCAAGGGTGCCAAGGTAAAATCCGTAACAAAGGAAGAAACGACGGTAAAAACTGCGCCTAAACGGGCCGTGGGGCATGCGATCGCCGGCAAGGGGTTTTCGGTGCATCAACGTATGGTGCAACATGCGTTGGAAATGGCAAACCTTAAACCGAATCAGTGTCGTTGGCCGATTGGTGACCCAGATTCGGAAAATTTTCATTTTTGTGGCAATCCGGTATTTGTTGGTAAACCGTATTGCTATGAACATTGTAAACAGGCATATCAGTTTGCGCCGTTGAAAAAGAAGTAAACCACGGGGTGTAAAGATGCCAGGAGGGAAAATAATGTTGCAAAATTTACGTCTTGCCGAATATGATATTGCGGGGAATGTTTTGCGCGCGTGGTATGATGATGGTAATAAATTGGCGTTTGTTGTTGATGAAACAATTGATGAATATAAGCCTAATGTTTTGTTGGTTGTGCGGTCTGATGGAACGCGGCGCTGGGATGATTTGTTGCAAAATGTGTATAATGTTGATTTAGAGGTTGTGCGTCCGCGGCGTGATAATAAATATCAGAAACTGGATATAGAATACGGCGGAATCGATGTTTACGAAGATTTAATAAGTGCGTATGAGGCGCATGGTGATTTGGGTGCGGCACTTGCGGATTTGGTTGACTTTCGTGATGCGGCGGTGCGACGTGCGGCAACGGTAAGGTTGACCAATGCCCAGGATGAAGTTGCCCAGGCAAAGATTACTATGGGTAAAGCGGAACATACGATAAAGAGTTTAAATGACCGTATGCGTGTTTTGCGCGATAGACTTGCCCGTCAAAAATCTTTTGTTGGACGTGAACCGACCAAGCAATCGGCGTCAAGAATTTTGCGGGTCGAAGCGCAGATTGAATCAACCGAAGATAAATTGTTGCGTGCAGAAAGGCGTCTTGATAATGCGCGGCGGCGTGTTGAAATTGCAACCGAAGAAGCAAATTCGGCGATGGCGTTGTTGGCGTTGCGTCGGCCGTCGGTTGATGTGGATGTTGCCGAAAAACATCGTGTTATTGATGCCAAGGTAAAAAAGGATGATGTTGCAAAGATGCCTGTGACAGATGAAAATGTGGAAATTGATGACCAAAAACTGGAGGATTTAGATATGTCAAATGATTCAGAAGAAGTAAAGCCACTTTTGGATAAGGATCCAGAAATTTTGGATGATGATATAGCGTTTAAACCGGTTGATTTTGGTGATATTAAACCGGCGGCGCGTTCGAAGAAAGTTCGGCAATCTGAACCGGAACGGCCGTTGTCACCGTATGCCGCAATCAAAGAAGAACCAAAGCCCGAAGTGGTGCATGATGATGGCGACAGAAATGATGCCGCATTTGGTTTCCCGGGTGAAGATGAATCAAGTGATGATACGGAATATGGTGTGGATGATGCCTTGCCGCATACGGATATTGATAGTGATGCGGATGATTATACGGAAAAAGAATCTAAGGAGTTAAAACCGGCACGTGATGAATCAAGTTTTGAAATAAAGCCTTTGGATGATGCACATGTGGAAGATGATGCGGATACACAGAAAGGTGATGAAGAAGCAAAAAGTGAGTTTGAAGATAATTTTGGTCGTAGAGATTTTGGCGATTATGGCCATGATGAACCGGAATATACCGAAAAGAATTTTGATGAACAAAAAGGTGAATCTGTGATTAATACAATAAAATCTGTGGATGAATCTGTGCCGGCTGATATTGATACCACGGGGCAAGTAAGCAGTGCACAGTATGATAATCGCGGGGTTGAGGCACCAAAACGTCCTTTTTCGCCGGTTGCTGTTCCAAAGACGCCGGTGGAAGAGACAAGACCAATGTCGCCAATTCAACATGACGAAAATCCACGCCCGGTTGGTGAAAAACGTTCGGGTTTTGCGTATTATGTTTTGCTGATTTTATTGATTGCATTATCGATTTTCACGCTCTGGTTATATCAAAAGAAAAATGGTGGATCGGTCCCGATTTTTGATCCTGAACCGACGCCACCGGTTGTTGAACCGACGCCGGTGAACCCGCCGATTGAAATAGAACCGCCATTTGTTGAACCGGATGTGCCGGTGGTTGAACCGACACCGGTGGATAAACCGATAGAGGTACGTTATCCAAATGATGATATCTTGCGGGGTGGTGAACCGGATGTGCCGGTGGTTGAACCCGAAGAAGATGTCTTGGCGCGCAAGGTGCCGTATGGTGTTTCGCGTGATGATAAACCAGTGTTTGTAGAGGTAGCCGAACCGGTGGTTCAGGTCACGACCGTTACCGCGCCTGATGTTATAATAGAAGATGAAATAGTTTCTGTGCCGATGCCGTATGTGGGCGAAGATGTTGAAACGGTTGTTGAATATAATAATCCGGCAAATGTCGAATATGTAACGGATGACTATGTTATACCGGAACCTCAATATGTGCCACAGCCACAATATATAGAACCGGATTATGATAATTATGTTGCGGAACCTGAACCAGTGGATGAAACACAGCGTGATTTTAGTGTTCATGATGGTGGTCAGTATAGTGTTACAAAAACCGTAACGTTTATTGCAGATTAAAAAAGTTGTGGTTTGTAAAAAGATATCACACAGAAATGTGTGATATTTTTTGCTTTGACATTTGTGAAAACTTACTGTTTTTCTATTACAACCATTGCGATGGAAAAATTATCCTGGTCAGAGATAGAAAGATGAACCGCCGCTGTTATTCCGGCAAGTTCCTTTAATGCGTTGCGTGCGCCACCGGCGATCATGATTTCAGGATGTCCGTTGTCATCATGTACAACCGATATGTCGGAAAAAGCGATATCGTCGCCAAAACCGGTGCCAAGTGCCTTTAAGCAAGCCTCACGCGCGGCCCAAAAATTTGCAAGATGTTTTTCAGCGTTTGCGTTGTCTGCGTCCGCGTATTCAAGTTCCTTTTTCGTAAATATGCGTTGTTTTTTGAATGCGGACCAATCAAGAAAACGACCCGATTCGACCAAGTCAATTCCGATACCAACAATCATAAGGTTTCCTCCCTTGTTTGCAAATTTGATATGTGAATATAGAAACTTTTTCCCGATTCGTGCAAGCATAAAATTCAATAAAGTTTACGAAATTTGGTTTATAAAAATAATTGTTGATTTTTATAATCATTATATTATATAATAAATTTGAACCAAAGGAGATAAACATGAAAAAAACAAATCTATTCCTTACATCTGTGGCGGTTGCGGCGGCGTTGTGCATTGGGTCGGCGAATGCGGCACCGAATCGCGGCGGTGGAAATCATCATGCGCAACGGCAATTTGTGACACATACGCACAGTGCGCCAAGACATGGTGGCCATCATGTGACGCATCATAATGTGCACCCTGCCCCGACGCCGGTTCATGTATCGCACCATCATCACCACCATCATCACCATGGTGTTCGTGCGGGTGATTGGATTGTTGCAACGGCAATATTACTATCGGCAATAATATAAAAAGAAAACCGCTTCGGCGGTTTTTTTATGCGTGCATGTTTCACAATGTCGTCATCCCGCGGAAAAGCGCGGGATCCAGTTTTTGCGAATGCAAAAACTTGCGTCGCAGACATCAAATAAATTGTTATTCTGAACTTGTGTTTCAGACTCCCTGCGGGGCAAGTCCTCACTCCGTTCGGCCTGGGCACCGCTCTTCAGCGGTGTGACGGTTCTCTGGAAATTTTTTCCATCATCGAATTAGTGTATAACGGTTCGATTTATCTGTTTGCAAATTGCGAAAGTTTATATTATTATGACGGTTGTCGTCGGGGCGTAGCTCAGCCTGGTAGAGTACTTGCATGGGGTGCAAGGGGTCGCAGGTTCGCCCGTTCCGTCGGTTGCCATAGCAACCGCCGCGACCGAGGTTTTTTGCCGAAGGGCGCGGACGAAACGGAGCGTCTCGGCGTAGCGTTAGCGGAGACGGACAAGTAATGTTTTATGTCTATATTTTACAAAGTGTAAATTCGCCAGAACATTTTTATGTTGGTTACACGAATAATCTAAAGTTGCGATTTCGTGAACATAACAATGGCACATGCCGACACACGAATAAATATAAACCGTGGCGAATTGTATCGTATTTTGCATTTGACACGCAAAAAAAAGCGGAAAACTTTGAAAAATATTTAAAAACGCACGCCGGCAGAGATTTTCAAAAAAAATATTTGTAATTAAAAGTGTATTGCTTTAATATATTATTTGTCGTCGGGGCGTAGCTCAGCCTGGTAGAGTACTTGCATGGGGTGCAAGGGGTCGCAGGTTCGATTCCTGTCGCCCCGACCATAAAATTCAAATCGGCCGTGTGCCGATTTTAATTTTATCGTGGGTATAACGGATTATTTGAGCTTTTTACAAAACATAAATGTTTTTTATTCGGCGGATTTTATATAGGTGTAATTAATAGTCACTTCAATCTTTCTGCATTTTTTATAATCTTTTTTCTTTATATTGTTACCTAGTGCACAATCTTCCGAAATACCACCGCCTTTTGCTGTAGATTCTGTTACGGTGATATTTTGTTGTTCCAACTGTTCTGTTAAGCTTTTTAAAACCATCTTTGCGCGTACTTCTGATAATTCTGAATTTTCATCGATTTTTTCGTTATATTTATTTGGTAAATTTCCGAATAGATTTTTGTATTCTTTGGTGAGTCGGTCCGCCGTTTGGGGACTTATGTTTTGGGGGTCTGTGTAACCTGTTGCGGTTACGGTTATGGATTTAATATTATGTTGGTCGAATAGATTCGCAATGGCGGTTGCTGCTTTTGTTACGGCTTCTTGACCTTTTTGGGTTAGTTCTATGCTTCCTGGTTCAAAGGCCTCATCGGATATTGAAGGGAGTTCTTCAGAGTTTGTTTGGTCTATTGAAACCGTAGTTTTTGGTGGAATAGCAATTGTTTCCATATTTTCTTTTTGCGTTGGTTCTTCCTTTGGTATGAATATTTCCGGGTATTCAGTTTCAAGGTATCTTGATATTTCGTTAAATTCTTTTTCTAAATTCATATACTCATTCTTATGATTTCGATTGACCAGGTAATTTCCCACAACGCCCGTGGCCACACCGCCGGCGGCAAGTAATGCCCCGGTTTTCAGGTTTTGTGCGGTTTCGGCGCGTTGCGCATTCCAACGTTCGGCGTCCGTTCCTGTCGTATCCATTAGTGCACGTGCAACTGACGCATACGTGCCGCTTTGCCGTTCCGCGGTTTGATAGTTATAAAGTCCGGTTTCGGCCTTTTCATATAATACTTCGCTTTCAATTCCGGGGCGCATGTTCAGCGCGGTTTTTATCGCCTTTAATTTGTCCGCCAATTGTTTGTATTCGGTATAGTTTTTCGACAATTCGTTCCCGCCCGGCAATGTTTCTTCCTTGCCCAGGTCAACCTGTTGGCCACCACCATATTCGCATTTCATTGTTGTGATATATGCGTTCATTTGTTCTTCGGCGCGCTTGTCCGCGTTTTGCTCTGCCCAGGCCTGGGCCGCCATCATTGCGCCTTCGCCCGTCAACAGGGTGGACCCGGCGGTGATCCCTTTGTTGGCCCAACTTTGCGTATTGTCGCGTTCGTGTTTATATGCATTTTCGGTATCCTTGCGCCATTTGACGGAATCAAAAACTTTTTCAATCGTTTCTGTTCCGGCATATTCGCATTCGGCACCATCGGGATATTCGGTGATTGTTTTGCCATCCTCTCCCAATGTGCCACCTTTGCGCTTGTAGCCATACATGCATCTGCAGATACTGTATTCCGGGGCATTTTCAGGTTTATATTCTTCCAAATGTTTATCGGCATCGCACACGCATTCTCCATTTTGATATTCGCCGCCACTATATGTGCAGGCGGCGGTCAGGGTTTGTTCCGTTGGAATGTCGGTGGATGCTGGCGCAACATTTTCAGAATCGGTGGGAGTGTCAGATGTGCTAGTTGTGGATTCATTAATATCATCGATTTGTGAAATTGGGACACATCCATTGGTTTTACCCATAGGATCAAGATAATCGTACCCTTCTTTGCAGTTACAAAAATACCCGGTGTCGTCAGGTTTTAAATTTAGGTCGGGACTACATGTGCATACATTGTTTTGGGCTCCGCCCCATATGCCACCACTTGGGGGGCAACTATTTAATTTATCCACGTCTTTTAAATCGAATCCATCAAAACCGATTAATATGGTGTTTGTGCCGGCCTGTTTTACGTTATTTTCCAATGTGGCGCACCCACTAACCATCTTATTATAGTATTTTTGGTTTGAATTGTTGGTGCATTGACATTCATTTTCGACTGTCTGTGCACCTTCCAAGTGATCGCATTTACACCTGTTATTTTCCCATATACCCCAACTGCCTACACATTGTTTATGGGCGTATGACCAGGTGTCGGTCGGGTCGTCCGTGTATTTAACAACAACATTTTGATTGGTAATGCAGTATAAAAGTTTCTTCACGTTTCCTGTGCCAATATCTATCATTACAACTTGAACGGCCGGGCATTTTTTATTTCCCCTGGTCACGGCTTCTATTTGTTTTTCACATTTATTGTGTGTCTCTGAATCAATATATGCATAATCTGTTTCGGTGACAGATATCTTGCTGCAATCATGAATAGGAGCTAAATTTTCAGACAGCGTGCATCCATCTTGTGCCTTGTTTTCACAAGTTATGCTTAATATATCGTTGCCAAACACAGGCAATGTTATAAGACATAAAAACGAGCTAAAAACAAACTTTTTCATCTCTCCGGAATCCCTTTTGCCCTATTCTATCAAATTTTGAATTTTCGGGCAAGGGGAAATTGGAAAGTGTTAGTGGTTAGTGTCGTCACCCTGCGGTACCGGGCCCCACAAAAATGTGCCGTCATTCCGCGGAAACGCGGAATCTTGTGGTTTCAATTGTGACGGGGAGATACCGGCTTTCGCCGGTATGACGGATTCTTTACTAACCACCCGTCGCGGCATGACCGCGTCGCGGTCATGCCGGACTAACACTTTCCCTACATTTCTGCTGGGACTTTCAGGCCCATAAGGTCCAGTGCCCGCCCCAAAACATCAACCGCGATTTTAACAAGGGCCAGGCGCATATTGCGTGTTTCCGCGTCCACATCGTCGCGTAAAATTGGGCAATTGTGATAGAATGTATTTACCAATTGGCACACATCGTATGCATAGTTCGCGACCAAATCCGTTGCGCGCGAATCAAATGCCGATTGCACCGTGCGGTCAAAGTCCAAAAGTTCCATAACCAAATTCCTTTCGTCCGCGCCCATTATCGCCGTTTTCGGTGTGTCAAATTTTCCGGCGCGGCGCAGGACAGAATTCAATCGCACCGCGGTATAGAGTATGTATGGGCCGGTGCGCCCCTCAAACGAAGTGATTTGTTTTGGGTCAAAGACATAATCGGACTTTACATCGTGCAACAGATCGTTGAATTTGACCGCCGCCAATGCAATGGTTTGAATTGTATCGTCGTCTAATTTTTTATCAAATTCCGCAATACGCGCGCGAACCGCATCATTTGCAATATCCAAAATATCATCCAATCCCGCGGCGTTGCCATCCCGCGTCTTGAACGGTTTGCCGTCCGCACCGTTTATTGTGCCGTATCCGATATGTTCAAATTTATCGTATGGGTATATTCCGGACATGTCCGCCACACGGAACAGTTGTTCAAAATGCAGGCTTTGGCGCAAATCTGTGAAATAAATGATTTTATCAGGATTATCGGTTTTCTTGCGGCAATAAACGGCGGCCAGGTCGGTGGAATCGTATGTGTCGGCGCCGCGTGAATCGCGCCACATATATGGTGGCATCGGTTTGTTATCGGAATCGCGTTTTACATTAATTATTTCGGCGCCGTCGTTTTCATAAATCATATTTTTATCGCGCAATATCTTTTCAACAGGTTCCAAGTATTTTGCGGCGTTCCTTTCGCCCAAATCGTAATCGAATGGTAATATATTTAACCGACCAACAGTTTTGTTCATTGTGCGTAAAGAAATTGCCAAGAACTTTTCATATAATGCGAAATAGCCCGGATGACCCGATTGAAATTTTGCCTTGATTTCCTGGGCATGTGATTGAAATTCTGGGTTTTCTTTGGCAAACGCGGATGCGGTCGGGTAATATGTATTTAACTCCTGTTCATCAATTTCATAATCGATGGGTGTGCGCGGGTCAAAGTCATCGCGAAAATACGGTAATTCCGGGTGCAGGCGTTCAATCCATGCGATAACCAATCCCATCGGTTTGCCCCAATCACCAATATGGTTCCATGAAAATGTTTTGTGGCCCAAAGACCGCGCAATGCGGTTAAATGTGTCGCCGACAATTGATGTGCGCAGGTGCCCAATGTGTAATGATTTTGCAACATTGTATGCGCCATAATCCATATCGATTGTCATTGGCTTTGCGGTACGTGTGATTTCGGCCGCGGTTTGGACGGCGTTCCAAAGGAAATCATCGCGGATACGCAGGTTGATAAATCCCGGCCCCGCAATAGATGCGTCGGACACAAAATCTAATTCTTTGATTTTTGGTAAAAGTTCGGTTGCGATTTCACGTGGATTCTTACCGGCGGTTTTTGCCATAACCATTGCGGCGTTTGTTGAAAAATCACCAAAGTCGCGATTGCGTGGAATTTCCAGTTTGGTTGTAAAACCCAATTTTTCGTTTAATTTGTCGGACACATATTTATATAGATTCATCTTTTACCCTTTTTATTGAATTGGTAATGTAACCCGAACGCGCAGGCCGCCAAGGTCGCTATTTTCCAAGAATATGCGGCCGCCGTGATTTTCAATTGCCGTTTGCGCGATGGACAGCCCCAGTCCCGTGCCACCGGTCGCCGCCCCGCGTGCATCGTCCAGGCGGACAAACGGGCGCATTGCATCGGCCTTTTTTTCATCCGGTATGCCGGGACCGTCATCTTCGATTGTAACGGTTGTTTCATTTTTGCCGTCAACTTCGGTCATTTTGATTTTGGTTTTCGCATAGCGGGCCGCGTTTTCGATTATGTTGGAAAAGGCCCGTGCAAGTGCCATTGGACGCGCATAGAATTGAACCGGGGTTTCGGGGAATTCGGTTATGATTTCTTTGTCCGGTGCGGCATCGCGCGCAATGCGCAAAAGCATCGGCGGAAGTTCGGTTGATTGTTCGATTTCCGGCATTTCGCCACGCGCAAACGACAGATATCCATTTATCATTGATGTCATGCGGTCAATATCTGCAAGTAATGCCGGTTTGTCGCCCGCGTCTGTTTCAATGGCAAGTCGCATTCGCGCAAGTGGCGATTTTAAATCGTGACTTACGGCATTTAACATATCTGTGCGGGTTCGGTTGTACCGGTCAAGTCGATCTTTCATTGTTATCATGGCGGTGGCGGCCTCACGAATTTCTTTGGATCCGGTTGGTTGAAAGCCCGGCGCATCCAGACCACGCCCGAAACGATTTGCCGCACGTGCAATGCGACGAATGCTGCGATTATGCAAGATTATAAACGGTGTGGCCAATGCAGATACAATTAAAATCGCGCCAATCAGCCAAATTATAAAAACCTCGGCACTGGTTGAATAAATGCGATAAAGACTTGTGCCAAAGGTCGCAACCTCACCGTTTGCCGTTGGAATGTCAATCGTAATAAGACGGTGACCACGATCAACATATATTTTGCTTTTACGATTGATACGGTTGGAAAGTTCTTGGGC
Source organism: Candidatus Enterousia sp. (assembly GCA_045646605.1). GTDB lineage: Bacteria > Pseudomonadota > Alphaproteobacteria > Rs-D84 > Rs-D84 > Enterousia. The sequence continues at coordinate 33,259 of JAZRLA010000005.1, read as the reverse complement.
CAGTAATCCGGCTTCGCGTGAGTGATTGTCGTTTTTTGTATGACGATTGATTTCGGGCGCAATGGTTACGTTTATTCCGATGTCGTGTGCCAATGTTTCCGCCGTTTTGGTGTCGCCAGAATCCATAAAATTCATAATTGTTGCAATTTCAACCGAAAGTGTACGGGCAAGTGTTGCGTGTACACGCGCCCAATGGTTACCAAAGAACGCATTTGCAACGATGGTTAGTGCCAATATCAATGGAACCAATATCAAAAGAATTGTTCGCCAAAAAAAACCACGTGGAATCAGTCGCATGTTTAATCCTTTGTTTTTTTGTCTTGGGTTGGACAAACCAATTTATAACCACGACCGCGTATGGTTACAATGTCCATGTCTAATGATACATTATTTATTTTTTCGCGCAAGCGTTTTGCGACCATTGGCGCCGCCGCCACAATATTGCCAATCGGGGTTGTTAAGCCCCGTAGTAATTTTTTTTCTTCCACCGATAAGTGCAAGATACACGAGGTTCCGGATTTATCCGTGACAAAAAATTCATTGTCGGCGAATAATATGCCGTTAACCCGTGCCGGTTCCGGTTCGGGCGTAAAACGTGTTATGTTTTCGATACGCAGAATTAATTCCTGTAACTGAAACGGTTTGTCCAAGTAATCGTTTGCCCCGCCCCGCAGGCCGTCAATCGCGTTTTCCGCGCCACCCATCGCGGTTAGCATGATTGTGGGTATATTGTTGCCGGTCGTGCGCATTTTTTTTAGAAATGTTAACCCATCCACATCCGGCATCATTCGATCAAGGACAATTGCATCAACGGATATACGCCCAAGGATTTGTTCGGCCATTTTTGTGTTGGGGGCGGTTAAAACATGAAAATTTGCGGTGCGTAATCCGTGCGCCAACGTAAGGCGCAGGTTATCATCGTCATCAATAATCAATAGTGTTTTGTTCATAAAAAACCGCCATGATTCTTGCATTGTATCATAGCGGCTATTTGTGCGGTTTTCAAGCATTTTAATTATTTGTGCAGTGGTTCAACCGCGTATTCGCCCGGCTGAATTGTTTGGATAAGGTTATTATTTTCATCGTATGCCGCCCGGAATTGCATACCCCCCGTTGTAAATTCGGTTTTGAATAATGCGTATCCCGTTGCACCGCCACTGACACGACCCTGGGTGCCCAAAGAATAATATCCGCCAAGAATTCCATAATCTAAATCAATATAATCAAGATTCACCAGTAATGATACATTGCTGAACCCGTCACTGGTCATATTGCATGTAAATTCGCGGTTTGAAAGTATTGCCGATGAATTGTTTGGAATAACAAGATCCATGATTGTTGGTTCGCATACGCGACTTATCCCATTTACCAATAATTCATAGGTCATGTTGATTGTTCCGCGTGAAAGACCGGTTGAAACATTTACCTGGGATATTGTGGCCTTTGGAATTTTGGCAAGGGCGTTCGCAATACCAGATCTAATTGGAAATGATATACCGGATTGCAAGCAATCACGCGAAAAAGGATCGGCCTCACATATATAGACCCGTGAATGTGCATTCATCATGAACATGTTTACAAGACTGTTGAATAAAAATGTACGGGTGATTTTGTCGTTAAGGCGTGTGCATCCAAAATTACGACAGATGACCATTGGTCGGGTCGCAAACATGACCCCCGGGTTTGCCGCAGATTCTATTTCGCGAGCATCAATAATATTTTGGTCGTAATCAAAACCATAGTCTTGGTCCATGAATTCAAATTCAGGAATAAAATTCGGGTCGTCGGGATATGCGTAATACGATTGAACCGGTGTTTCAGTGTAAACCGTTTGAAAATTTTCCTCTATATACTGGGTTGTGCCAAACGCCGCAGACGCCGCGAACATACCGAAAACCGCCACCAGATTAAACTTTGATGTATTCATTTCAACCTTCCTTTTGTGACATTCTAAAACATTATTTATATTTGTGTCAAAGCAAAAATTTTTATTGAAAATTCATAGTCGTTTGTTCTATAAATATGGCGTAATAAATAAAAGAAGGTGGATTATGGTTGATATTATAATATCTGGGGAAATGGGAAAATTGCATGCGGTTTATCACAAGGCGGCGGATGATGATGCGCCACTGGCGGTTGTGTTGTCGGGCAATCCGCGGCAAAAGTGTCATATGAATGACCGGATTTCTTATGCGATGTTTCGGGCGTTTATGGATATCGGTTTTTCGGTTGTGCGGTTTAACTATCGCGGTGTTGGTGATTCCGAAGGTGCCCTTGGGACGACGGCGGATAACATGTTGGATATTGCAACGGTGATTGATTGGATTCAAAATCATAACGAAGACAGTGATAAAATATGGATTGCCGGGCATCAATTGGGTGCGTGGTATGTTTTGCAAATGCTGATGCGGCGGCCGGAAATTTCGGGCTTTGTTTTGGTGTCGCCCGATGTGGCGATGTCGGATTTTGCTTTTTTGTCGCCGCGGCCGAATCGCGGTTTGTTGCTTCAGGGTGCCGAAGAATCGGATGAAGCAAAACATTTTTCCGAACATTTGACCCAGGTTTTGAAAAAACAGGCACAAATAAATTTGGAAACGATTCGTATAAAAAATGCGAATCAAACCTATGCCGCGCCCGCGGATTTGCGGCAAATGTATAATGATTTAAAGGCGTATGTTGGGCGCGAAAATGCGGATACCAAATTGTTGTAATGGATGGGTGCGATGGAAAATGCGATAAATGACCGTTTTATGAACCCAAATGTGCCGGATGAAATTGCTGTGTCAATTCGGCCAAAGACACTGTCCGATTTTATTGGGCATGAATCGTTAAAGCAAAATTTATCGGTGTTTATATCCGGCGCGCGGGCACGCGGCGAACCAATGGACCATGTGTTGTTGTATGGGCCGCCGGGATTGGGGAAAACAACGCTTGCCCACATTGTTGCAAATGAATTGGGCGCGAATTTCCGTGCGACATCGGCGCCAATGCTGACCAAGCAAGGGGATTTGGCGGCGATACTTACCGCACTGGAACCGATGGATGTTTTGTTTATTGATGAAATTCATCGCTTGCCTACGGCGATAGAGGAAGTTTTGTATTCCGCGATGGAAGATTTCAAATTGGATATTATGCTTGGTGAAGGGCCGTCGGCGAAAAGTGTGCGTATCGACCTGCCCCCGTTCACTTTGGTTGGGGCGACAACACGGACGGGACTATTGTCGAATCCGTTGCGCGACCGGTTTGGAATTGATTTGCGGCTAAGTTTTTATTCGCCCGCCGATTTGGCAAAAATTATTCGGCGCAGCGCGGGGATTCTTGGCACCGAAATTGATGAAGCCGGTGCCTTATTGTTGGCGAAAAGTTCACGTGGAACACCGCGTATTGCAAACCGTTTGTTAAAGCGTGCACGTGATTTTGCCGCGGCAACTGGGAACCGGATAATCACGGAATCTGTGGTGCGGACAACATTGGAACAATTACATATAGACAGTGATGGTTTGGATCAGGTTGACCGTGAATATATAAATGCAATTATAATGCATTATGCGGGTGGGCCGGTTGGAATTGATAATTTGGCGGCGGCACTTTCGGAACCGGCGGATACTATCGAAGATGTGATTGAACCATACCTGATGCAACTGGGGCTGATTCAGCGAACACCGCGCGGGCGCATTGTGACGGATGCGGGATATAAACACATGGGGCTAGAGAAATAGTTATGGACGTGCATAAATTTAAATTTTCGGTGGCGTATGCGGATACTGATGCCGGTGGCATAATGTATCATGGGCGGTATATTGAGATTGCGGAACGTGCGCGTATGAATTGGCTGGGGCGAAATGCACGGCCGAATCCGGCGGATGTTGGTTTGGTTATTCGTGATCTTCAGATTCGGTATTTACGGCCATTATTTTTGTGTGACGAATTTGTTGTGGAAACGCGTGTATTAAAGGTTGGCGCGGCGTCGGTCGCGGTTGAACAAAAATTCGTGAAAAACGATGAAATTTGTGCTATACTTACCGGGACGGCGGCGTATTTGGATGCAAATGGTCGGCCGGCGTGCATGCCGGATACGTTGGTGGGTGCACTGAAACAATAGCAGAAACAAGGGGAAGGATATGAATTCGTTTTCGTTATGGCGGTTATTTACAACCGATGTTGTGACGGCGGTTGCGTCGATTGTGTTGGTTGTGTTTAGTATAATGTCTTGGGCGGTGATTGTGGAAAAAATTCGGCTTTTCCGCCATGCGCGGCGGCATAGGCCCGCGGGGAATCCGGACGCGGCGATTCGTCCGTTTGATAAAAACCTTTGGTTTTTGGCGATGGTCGCATATGTTTCGCCGTTTATTGGGCTTTTTGGAACGGTTTGGGGTGTTATGGATTCTTTTTCGTCGATTGGTGCAAATCAATCGGTAAGTATTGGTGTTATTGCACCGGGACTTGCAATCGCACTTGGAACGACGGCGTTGGGGTTGATTGTGGCGATACCGGCGGCAATCGCGCACCAGATTTTTTCCAAACGCGCCGATGATTTATACGATTCATGGGGGGAAAATAAACATGGTGCGTAAAAGACGGTGGGTTTCGGACGCAACAATAACATTGACGCCGATGATTGACGTTATGACGGTGTTGCTTGCCGTGTTTATGGTAACGACGCCGATGATGACGAATGGAATCGATTTGGATTTGCCAAATGCCGGAACAACTGTTTTGACCGGGACGGACCACGCGATGCAGGTTAGTGTTGATTCATCTGGTCGGTATTATTTGGGAACGGTTGAATTGCCGGCGGACGAAGTTGTGACGCGTGCGGTTGCAATGCGTGGCGAAAATCCAAACCTGACCATCGTTATAAATGGCGATAGGCATGCGGATTATGGTGCGGTGATGAATGTTATGGGAAAGTTAAAGACCGCCGGGTTCCAAAAAATTGGCCTTAGGACAAAATTGGAAAATTAAAATATGGCACGGTTCAATCATTTTGCTTCTGAAAACGTGGGGCTTTCGGTCCTGGGGCATTTGGTGGTGTTGTGTGTGCTGGTTTTTATTGCGGGCGTTGTGATTGGTGAACGCGAAAGATTTGTTGCGCCCGACCGTGTTCAAATTATGATGATCGACCTTAGCCAGGTGAAAGTTACGGGCGATGAATCCGTTCTGTATAATACAACGGTGCCGGACAAAAAGGAAAAAAAAGAACCAGTAAAAGAGCCGGAAATAAAGCCAACACCGGAACAAGATGCCGCGTTAAAGACCGAACAAAAAATTGAAACGCCGACCGTGATTCCCGACGAAAAACCCGAAGAAAAGAAAGAAAACAAACCAAAGGATGAAAAGCCCGACGATAAACCGGCGACCGTGAAAAAGACGGTTATTCGTGTGAACCGTAATACGACGTCGTTGCATACGGGTTTGGCAATATCAATTATTGATGCGTTGCGGTATAAAATGACGCGCTGTTGGGTGATTGACACATCGCGGCCGGATATTTCGGGGATTCGTGCGGTGGCGCATTTGACAATGCGGACAAATGGGACGGTTGCAAATGTGTGGTTCGAAGGTGCGTCGGCGGCGGAGCGCGATCCGGCATTTGCATATGTGTTAGATACAATCCGTGCGGCAATAAACGCGTGTCAACCCTTGGATATGTTGCCGCGCAGTGAATACAAAACATGGCGTGAAATTCAACTTACTTTTTACCCCGCCCAAGGAATGGTTATGTAAAGACCACCCCGGCCTTCGGCCACCCCTCCACAGGAGGGGAACTGGTGGTGTTAGTACGGGCGCGGATGTGTCCGTTGTTTCCTTTCCGTCATCCCGCGGTAACGCGGGATCTTGCCGTTACGGTTGAAAGTACGGGATACCGGTTTTCGCCGGTCCCCCCCTTCACACAGTGAAGGGGAACTAAAAACCGCCCCGATTGGGGCGGATGCCGTCATAGCCGAATGATAAGCCGGATTCTGTTCCGCCCAGGCCCAGTGTCGTTCCGGCGCGTTCGACACCAAACAAATGGGTGGCAAGCATAATTAGTCTGTGCAATGTGTTACCACAAAGCATCAAGCCTTCTACCCGTTTCCGATTCGGGACAAATCATTGGAAACCTATTTGAAGTTGCTGCACACAGAGATTGCCCGTTTCACTCAAACCAATGTTTGCTTCGTCACTGTTGCTCTAATCGTCAGATTGCTCTGCCCGGTCGTTAGCCGGTGTGTTGTCCCGCGCAGTCCGGACTTTCCTCCGCCGCGGAAACCGCGACAGCTATGCTTTTATTCGACTATGCGATAGTATAATATTCGAAAGAAAAAAATTTGCAAATATTTTTGTGAAAAATTTTCAAAAAAGATGTTTTTTATCTTGCACGAAATTATCTAATTTTCTACACTGGACCCATAGGAATGGATGGAAAGGGATTGAATGTCACGTTTTCTGCGGCTTTTTAATGTGATTATTGTTTCAATCGCATGCGCGTTTGGCGTGTTTACGAACGCGGCCATTGCCGTCACCGATTGTACAGTGAACCCGGTACTGATTCGTTTGGATCCAAACGATGTGGCCAATGCAATAGTTTCCAGTTATGATGAAAAATGTGTTGCTTCGTCCTTGGTACCGGTGGCGGAGTATGATGGTGGCAATTTGCCAAATATAAAAGACTCCTGTAATTGGGTAGAGCAGCCGCTCTGTACATTTTTGGGATATTTTTTGTATGGTTATGATAATAATTTGTCCCCTATGGTTTTTGATCAAAATTTGTACCCGGTTGATGACCCGTCACTGTGGGAAAGTTTATGTACTGCTTATAGTGGCAAAAAACTTACTCTTAAGGCGAAGTGGGATTGTCCGTGTACACTGGCGACGTTTAATTATGCCGGTGGCAATATTACCGGCACCCAAGAATCCGTGTATACCCAGTTGTATGATGGAAGTGGGTTGTATAGTAAACGTGGGGTTTATGAGGATGATCAGTGTTCAATTGAATATGACGTCAACGCATCATCACCGCACTTAAAGGTGCCATCGCGGGCAAATAGAACATTTACGGGGTATTCGGCCCCAACGAAGGGCCTTGTCGGTGGATCCGTTAACGATGGTACCGCTAGTTATTCTGTTTATTCAACTGCTGTGTTTGATGATGGTGGTGTGGTTCTTTACAATAGTGTTGATTCGGGAACAACACAATATGAATATGACCCTGTTATGGTGCAAACCCCAATAACCGCAAAGTGGAGAATGCCGTATACTTTGGATATTGTAGCTGCTGGTGACGTGTCTTTGGTTGGATGCGAGAGTTATGAGTTTAATAATCTTTATGTACTTGATGGTGGTGAGCTTCCATTCGGTCTTTTTGCCATTAGTGGCGGCGAAGGTGCCAAATGTAATGTTTGTGGTGATGATAAGGCGCCGACAGGATGGAACCTGTTTGTAGTAGATTCTGATCAAAATAATGATGACGATCCTGTGGCAACAGACCTGCCGACGTCGGGATTCAATATCGAAACCGTACTTAGCCAGTATTATTATGATTCGAATCATACAATCGATTTGGTAAATAAAGTGCTCATAAAACCGACGGGGTGCAGGACGGCGTGCTATCTGGTAACATTTAACAATGATGGTAAATCGGTGACTAATACCAATACTAAATTGTTTCGTAAGCCAATTGAAGCGGGCAGCCAAACACCAGCGGTTTGGTATAGTGATGAATATTGTACCACAACGGCGGTTACGACACCGGCCATTAGTATGCCGACCACAACCGGTTATTCATTCGGTGGGTATTATGCCACAGGTAATCGTCAGATATTTACAAATCAACTTGATCAGGGTTTTTTGGTCGAATCGACCGGTAACACCAGTTGGAGTGTTACCGAAGATACGGAATTACATGCAAACTGGACACCGATAGTTTATATCGTGACATTAAGTGCAGACGGCGGTTCGGGTGGAATCGAGGCGATTTATGAAAAGTACGAGACCGGTTGGTCGACATCACAAAATGGTTCGTTTGGTTCGGTTAACCTTTCGGGGAATCAATTACCGACACGGACGGGATATACGTTTGATGGATATGCCGATGCACAATCGAATGGAAGTCCGGTTGGATCGTATGTTAGTGATACTTGGTCCGCACCGCTGCCGGACACGGTTGCCGCCGATACAACATGGTATGCGCAGTGGACGCCGAATATTTATACCGTGACATTGAATGCAAATGATGGAACGGCGGGTTCTGTGACCACAATATATGAAAAATACGATACGGGTTGGTCAACATCGTCAAGTGGTTCTTCGTTCAATATGAACTTTACCCTTTCGGGGAATCAATTACCGACGCGGACGGGATATACGTTTGCGGGCTATGCGGATGCGGCATCGAATGGGGGGCCGGTTGGAACACTTAGTAACGGTACATGGACCGCACCAACGGGTGCGAACGCGGTTAGCAGTGATACGACATTGTACGCCCAATGGACGCCGAATACGTATAATATCAATTATACTTGGAATGGTGGAACCGCAAGTTCAAGTGCCGTGCCAAGTGGATATACGCAATTGGAATATATTACAAGCACCGGAACACAATATATTGATACGGGTTTCAAGGGTAATTTGAATACTAAGGCAGAGATTGTATTTAAATTTAACGAATATTCAACGTCGGGCGGTGTTATATTTGGGGCACGAACCAATTCAAGTAATAGGGCGTTTATTGTTGGGAGTTCGGATGGAAAAATTTCACAAAGTTCAACTCTTTTTGGTCAGTTTGATACCGTATCGCCGACATCGATTTTGACGCTTCCAAACATTGATCTGGAAAAGCATGTGGTACAATTATCCGCCGATGGTTTGTACATAGATGGAACAAAATATCGTTCGTATACAAATCCAACCACGTTTGAAACACCTGCAACAATCACGTTGTTTGCGCGGTATAGTGGTGGAAGTTTGGCGAAAGGTGAAATTACCGTATATTCTTGGAAATTGTGGGATGGTGATACACTTGTTCAATACTTGGTGCCGGCAAAGAATTCATCCAATGTCGTTGGTATGTATGACCTGGTGTCGCGAACATTCTTTGAAAATGCGGGAACGGGTGATTTTACCGATGGTAATCCGGTCGCGACGCCATATCCATCGTCATATACATACGGTGTTGGTACGACGGTGTATGGTGTGCCAACCCGCGTGGGCAGTTCTTTTGAAGGATGGTGCAGTGATGTGGCACTGACGAACTGCGCATCGCCGTATGAAATTACCACGACGGATACTGGGGATAAACCGCTGTATGCGAAATGGTCATGCCGGGCGGGATATCATTTGGATGCCAGTACCAATTCGTGTGTTGGAAATACTATATCGGTGACGTATAATAATGGCGGACATGGAACCACGCCCCAGGCGACGTCGTGTATGTATGGTGGAACACTTATGTTGCCAACGGCACTTACCACGACGGGATATACATTTAATAAATGGTCGGTTGCGGGAAATACGTTTAATCCCCATGTATCGATTAATTGTGATTACGATAGTCTTGGTGTATATGAAACGCCGAATGGAACATCTGTGACAATAACGGCAACGTGGACGCCGACATGTAATGCGATTACGTTGAATCCAAATACCGGTTCCGCGGGAACGTTTGCGATACTTTATAAAAAGAGTGGTGCGCCGGCGGTATGGTACACGGACAGCGCGTGCACCAATACGTTTAACTATCAAACAACAAGTATTGTTCCGTCGAAATCGGGTGGTTACACTTTCCGTGGGTTTTATTTAAATCAGGCGGATGCCGATACCATATCCGAAACGCAGACGGATGGTGCCGCGCGTCATATAAAAGAGGATGGGCAACCGACCGTTACAGGGAATGCATGGAATGTGACGGGTGCCGAAACACTTTATGCCGGATGGGCACAGGATTGTAATGACCCAATTGCAAATGGGTCGTGTACGCTTAATGTCGGGCAAAATACGACATATACGACATCGTGCGATACGGGCTATGTTTGTGTGTCGGGTGATGGAACATATAATCCGGTTTGTGTAAACGGAACTAATAATATTGTGTATACCTATAACGGTGGAACCGTGGGTTCGACCGACCTGCCCGCCGGATATACGCAATTGGAATATGTTACGGCGGATGGAAATCAATATTTTGATACGGGTATCCTTATTGAAAAGTCATATGAAATTCGCAGTAGGTTTACACCTACGGTGGGTAGTAAGTTCCTTTATGGTGTTCGCAATGCGACAAGTAATGATACGGCAAGTATAACCGGGTATATGTCGGGTAATTGGCGGTTTGGTAGCAAGGCGATATCAAAAACATTGTCATTAAATAGGGTACATACGGTAATACAAAATGTTAGTGGGTTGACCGTTGACGGAACAACAACGACGTATCCAGCGCAGAGTGCGGACTTTACGACACCTGATACGTTGTTGTTTGGAACGGCGCGTAATTATGATGGTATTAGTCCAAGTAGGTTTGTTGGTAATATTTACGGATTCAGAATAATTGATGAAAATCAAAAGGATATAATGAACCTGATTCCGGCAAAGAATAGTTCGAATGTTTCCGGTTTTTATGATTTGGTTAGTGGTAATTTCTTTACGAGTATAACTGGTACAGATTTTGATGCGGGGCCGGCGGTCACGACAGCGTATCCCACAACATATAATGTTGGTGTGGGTGTGGATGTTTATGGTGTGCCAAAGCGCGCAGGCAGTGTGTTTGTTGGTTGGTGTCGTGATTCGGCACTTAGCACGGGGTGCGCAATGGCGCCACATGAAGTCACCACAACGGATACGGGGTTGGTTTACCTTTACGCGAAATGGACATGCAAGCCGGGATACACCGCGTCGGGAAATTCGTGTGTCGGAAATACTTATACGGTTACCCTGAGTAAAAATCATAGTGATGCATCCGGATATATAGATCCAACGCCGACAATTTATGAAAAATATGGTACCGGTTGGTCGAAATTGCAAAATAGCCAGTTTAGGCCGTCATTTACCCTTTCGGAGGATAGTTTGCCAACGCGGACGGGATATTCCTTTGACGGATATTATGATACCGCCGCGGCGACGGGTGGAAATGAATTTGGAACGTTCACTATAAACGTGGGTGGCAACGGAATATTTGATGAAGTAACATGGACCGCGCCATCGGCAACAACAGTTACGGAAAACACGACGGTATATGCCCGGTGGACGCCGATTACGTATAATATAACGTATGAGTGGAACGGCGGAACATCGAATTCAACATCATTGCCAAACGGTTATACGCAGTTGGAATATATTGCGTCGGATGGCACACCGTTTATTAATACCGGTATTATGGGGTTAAATAAACGCGTTGTTGTTGATGCACAATATACGGGGACTGATACCGCGTTAAAGATTCTTGCGGGGTATGACATGAATTATACAGGGACATTTGTGGCCGTACGTTCGGGCAAATGGGCGTTGAATTCCTCTTATATAACATCTGTTTCGGCAAGTGATCGAACGACGGTTTCGGTTGTCTTTGATCGGAATGCGAATAATTATACACATGCGATACTTACCGCAAATGGCGAATCGGTGGAATATACGCGTTCGAATACGCGGGAAGATGCGCCGATAGTACTGTTTAATGGCGGATACACGGTCGTTAATACCACATACGGGTTTGTTGGGCGTATTTATCATGTTGCAATATATGATAAAGATACCGGTAAATTGCTGTTTAATGGTGTTCCGGCGCTGAACAGTTTGAATGTGCCGGGAATTTATGACCTGGTGTCGCGAAGATTCCTTACTAATGATGCGGACAGTGGTGCGTTTACCGCTGGTAATCCGGTCACGACGCCGTATCCAAACCAATACACATATGGCGTGGGTGCAACGATTTATGGGGTGCCGACGCGCACAAACAGTGTGTTTGAGGCATGGTGCGCCGATTCAAGCCTTAGTATCAATTGCGTGTTGCCGCATGAAATTACCACGACGGATTATGGGGATAAAACGTTGTATGCGAAATGGTCGTGCGTGTCTGGATATCATTTGGATAGTAATGGTTCGTGTGTTGGAAATACTATATCGGTGACGTATAATAATGGTGGGCATGGAACCGCACCATCGTCGCCGGCGATATGCACGTATGGTGGAACACTTACATTGCCGGCGGCGATTACCACGACAGGCTATACGTTTGATCAATGGTCGGTTGCGGGGCATACGTTTAATGATGGAAGTACGATTACGTGTAATTACAATAACCTTGGCGTATATGAAACGCCGAATGAAACGTCCGTGACAATAACGGCAACGTGGACCCCGACGTGTAATGCGATTAGATTGGGGCCGAATGGTGGTATTGCGGGAACTGTTGCCATGCTTTACAAAAAGAGTGGCGAACCGGCGACGTGGTATGATGATGGTAAATGCACCACCTTGGCTGAATTTGGGTTGAATATTATACCGCGTCGGAGTGATTGGACATTTCGTGGGTTTTATTCTAATCAGGTGGCGGATGTAACGTCGTCATCACTTGGGTCTAACTTTTCACAACGGATTATTGATGACCAAGGCCAACCAACCGTCGCCGGTAATGCATGGGATGTGACAGTGGCCGAGACGCTTTATGCCGGATGGGCACATGATTGTGATCCGACGCACGCCACGTGTAATCTTAGTGTTAGCGGGGAAAATGTGGTTTATACTACATCTTGTAATACGGGTTATGTTTATACATCGGGTCAAAGTGCGTATAATCCGGTATGCGAAGGTAGGGTGTACACAATTACATTGAATAAGAATCATAATGATGCGACAAATTGGACGCATTCGCAATCGGTTGTATATGAAAAGTACGGCACCATGTGGTTTGTGACTCCGGATGCGGTGTCGATTGATGATCCGAATCCGAATTCACCGGTAGAGGTTACCGCATTTACCGGTACCAGGTTGCCGACGCGTGCGGGATACACGTTTATGGGATATTTTGATGCGCCAACGGGTGGAAATCCGGTTGGAACATATAGTAATGGCACATGGACACTGCCCCCAAATACAACATACCTTAGTAATGCGACGTTGTATGCACACTGGACCGCGAATGCGTATGACATATCGTATGAGTGGAATGGTGCAACCGCAAATTCAAGTGCGGTGCCAAGTGGATATACCCAGGTTGAATATCTTGTGTCCGATGGTAATCAAAAGATTGATACCGGTATTTACGGAATTGGCAAACGTGTTGTTATCGATGCACAATATACGGGCGAAAGTTCAAATACTGTAAAATTCCTTGCTGGGTATTATAGTGGTGAATATATTGGGACATTTGCGGGTGTGTATAGTAATAAATGGGGCCTTAGTTCGGGTTACAAGTTAACCAATTCGTCGGCGACGAATCGGACGCGCCTTACGTTGTCATTTGATACCAATTCGTCGTCCGAATATCATAATCGTGCGGTACTTGCCGCGAATGGTGAAACGACAACGGTGACCCGTGCAAATGTGTTGAATAACGGAACCATTTGGCTGTTGAATGCGGGAACAAATGCGAACCGTGGATTTTTGGGTCAGGTCTATCATGTGTTAATCTATGATGATGCGACGGGTGCGGTCATGTTTAATGGTATTCCGGCACGCAGCAATAGTAATAATGAACTGGGGTTATATGATACGGTGTCGGGAACATTCTTTACCGCCACCGGAAGTACCGCGCTTAGTGCCGGGTTGGATGTGTTGTCAACGCCGTATCCCACGTCATATACCGCCGGTGTTGGTACGATGGTGTATGGTGTGCCCGCACGCACAGGCAGTGTGTTCGTCGGTTGGTGTCGCAATTCAAATTTAACGACCGGTTGTGCATCGCCGCATGAAATTACCACAACGGATTATGGAAACAAACCGTTGTATGCAAAGTGGGATTGTGCGATGGGATATACGAAAAATGATCAAACCGGCCTTTGTGAGGTAAGTCCCGCATTCACAGTTACGGTAAAGGTGCCGACCAATACAACGTTTAAGTTCAGTATGGCGGCCAAGGGTAACTTTACAATTGATTGGGGTGATGCGTCGGCGGTTCAGGTTGTAAATTCCCCCGATGTGACCAAGACCGAATATACGCATACGTATACATTTAGTGGTTCCGGCACGCAAACCTTTGATATAAAGATTAACGGTGCCGCCGCCGGATATTCCAATTCGAGTATCAATGCCGCGATAAGTTTCTTTAATGCGACGGTGGACGAAGATGATAATATTGTTGAAAATGGTGACGGGACCGAGGTTTATATTGACCATGTCGCAGGGTCTTTGGGAAAGATTTTCCGTGCGATGGATGACAGTCGGGCAAATAACATGACACCGCGTTTTTATCAAACGTTCCGTAATGCCAAAAATATGACCCAGACGATGGCGTCACTTTCGAATTTGTTTAGTGGTGTTAATGGGACAACGGGTGTGTCAATGTTTCAGGAAACCTTCCGTGGTTGTACGCATTTAACCGGGGCAATACCCGCGGATTTGTTCGGTCGCGTTGAAAACGGGGAATATAGTGGTATTGATGGTGCAGTGCAAATTCAAATGTTTGCGGGTACATTTTTTGGTTGTAGTGGCCTTACGGGGTCGATTCCGGAAAACCTGTTTGGACGGGGTGTAAATGGTGTTTATCACGGGATTGATGGTGGCGCGTCGAACTTTGCGTTTTCAACGACGTTTTATGGTTGCAGTGGCCTTACGGGGTCGATTCCGGCAAACCTGTTTGGGCGGGTTGTAAACGGTGTTTATCATGGGATAGACGGTGCCCCAGGAAGACAAATTTTCTATAATACATTTTATGATTGCAGTGGCCTTACGGGATCGATTCCGGAAACCCTGTTTGGACGTTATGTCGGCGGTGTTTATTATGGGTTAAAGGGAACTCCGAGTAATGTTTCCGGATTTTCGGGGACGTTTAAGAATTGTAGCAGCCTTACGGGGTCAATACCGGCGGGGCTGTTTGCGGGTATTTCCGGGGACCTGAGTTCGAATACGAACGTCTTTTATGGAACGTTCAGTGGTTGCAGTGGCCTTACGGGGTCAATACCGGCCGATTTGTTTGGGCGCGTGGTAAATGGTGAATATGTTGGTATTGATGGGGCACCGGCATACGGCATGTTTAGAGAGACATTCCGTGGTTGCAGCGGCCTTACGGGGGCAATACCGGAAACCCTGTTTGGGCGGGTTGTAAATGGGGTTTATCATGGGTTGAATGGTGTGCCGGCGGTTAATATGTTTTATGGGACATTTTGGGGTTGCAGTGGCCTTACGGGATCAATTCCGGGTAATTTGTTTAATCGGGTGGTTCAGGTTAATGGGGTTGATACTTTCTATGGAATAAGTGGCGAACCTAGATCTGGTGTATATAGGGATTTGTTCAATGGTTGCAGCGGCCTTACGGGGACAATACCCACAACATTGTTTGGGCGGACGGTTAATGGGACATATTATGGGTTAATTGGCGATCCAAAAGACAATATATTTAACAGGACATTTTATGGTTGCAGTGGATTGACCGGTGAAATTCCAAGTTATTTGTTGGGACATTTTGATGGAACCGTAAAGGCCGGTACGTTTAGCCAGACATTTAGGGGGTGTAGTGGCCTTACGGGGACCATCCCGGGTAATCTGTTTGGGGGGCTTGATCTTGAAGGCCCAATTCAGACGTTTTCGTTTTATGCAACGTTTTATGGTTGCAGTGGTCTTACGGGGTATGTGCCGGTGAACCTGTTTGGGCAAGTAACGCGGCCAGTGGAGGATCCGGAATCTATGATGTCAAGTGTGTTTTACAGTAGCGGTTTGGCGACATCGTGTCCGTGTGGAACGACCCGTGTCACAACAAGTCCGTTTACGGATAAGTGGAATGGCAAGGTTTCTTGCACGCCGGGGTTGAGTGCGGGGCAACATTGGTATAACGGGCAATGCACAACCATGTGTTCAAATGCGGCGATTGATGAATTGCATGTGGGTGCGCTGAATGCATTTCCGGTGTTGACGGATAAACTTACGACGCCGTCAATAAATATAAAGCTGGGTAATAAGCAATGTTATGTGCCGTTGGCGACGGGTAATGGTGGCACAAACAGTTTGAATATGTCGTATGGTGGTAATGTGTATCATGCCGATAGGCCTGATGATGTTCAGCCCGCCGGGTTTGCACAGCGCGATTAAGGAAAAAGTTTCACAACAACACAAACGTGAACCGGGCAAAAGCCCGGTTTCTTAGTGGTTAGTGTTAGTGTGGACGCGGACCAAGTTCCCCTCTATGAGAGGGGTGCCCCGTGGAACGGGGCGGGGTGTGCTATTTCGAATAGTTTATAAAAGACCACCCCTGCCTGCGGCCACCCCTCCACAGGAGGGGAACTTTGCTTTCCGGAATAATTGCCTAATTACAAACTAATTCCAGAGACGACTAACCACTTGCACTGTCCACTAACACTTGGTTCCCATTGTACGGGCGGATTTAAGTGCCGTGTGCAACGATTCGCGCGCGATTTCATTTATGCGCCCCGAAAAAGTGCGCATGTTCATGGAATCAGCAAAGTTTTTTGTGAATATTTGTGCAATATATTCGATCTGTGCCGGTGAAATGATGAAAATATCACTGGTTATATTGTCCGGACTAAGTTGTTTTGTGGTGTTTTTCATGTTTTCCCCTACTCTTTTTTTTTATTTTTGTTCTTGTTTATTGCTTTTCTTGCATTATATCATAAAGTAACTTGACCGCAAGGCGTAAAATCTGCTATACAGATAGAAATTAAGACAAGGAAAAAAGATGGCTATGAATATTATTCAAAAAATATTGGGGTCGGCGAATGACCGATTGGTAAAATCTTATGGCAAAACGGTATCGTTGATTAACGATTTGGAACCGAAATACTGTGGTATGACGGATGACGAATTGCGGGCGCAAACGGATGCGTTGCGTGCGCGGTTACAAAGTGGCGAAAAAGAAAAAAATGTTTTGCCTGATGCATTCGCATTGGTGCGCGAAGCAGCCAAGCGGTCCATTGGTCTGCGCCATTTTGATGTGCAATTAATTGGTGGTATGGTTTTGAATAATGGTCAAATTGCCGAAATGAAAACTGGTGAAGGTAAAACACTGGTTGCGACATTGGCGTTGTATCTAAAAGCACTGCATGGACGTGGTGCACACCTTATTACGGTGAACGATTATTTGGCGTCGCGTGATGCAAAATGGATGGGGCGTGTGTATGAATTTTTGGGATTGTCTGTTGGAATTATTCAACATGATATGACCGACGATGAACGGCGTGCCGCGTATGCGTGTGATATAACGTATGTCACAAATTCCGAACTTGGGTTTGATTACCTGCGTGATAATATGAAATTTTCCAAGAATCAACAGGTTTTGCGACCGTTGTTTTTTGGTATTGTTGACGAAGTTGATAGTATTTTGATTGATGAAGCACGCACACCACTTATCATTTCTGGTCCGTCCGAAGATATTAGCGATCTTTACAATCGGGTTGATGCGGTTGTTGCGAAACTTGCACCGGATGATTACAAAAAAGATGAAAAAGATCGGCATGTGACATTGACCGAGGTTGGTGTGGATTCGGTGACGCGTTTATTGGCTGATGCGGGGCTTCTTGTGGGTGACAACCTTTATGCACCGGAAAATGCCGCCGTTGTTATGCATGTGCAACAATCGTTACTTGCGCATCATTTGTTTCAGAAAAATGTGAATTATGTGGTTAGAAATGGTGAGGTTTTAATCGTTGATGAATTTACAGGACGTGTTATGACCGGACGACGGTTTGGACGCGGTCTGCATCAGGCGATAGAGGCCAAAGAGCATGTTACGGTGCAACCAGAAAATCAAACGGTGTCCAGTATTTCGTACCAAAACCTGTTCCGGCTTTATGAAACGCTTGCCGGGATGACCGGAACCGCGATGACCGAAGCCGCCGAATTTGAAGAAATTTATAAGTTGCGTGTTGTGTCGATTCCAACAAACCGGCCGGTTGCACGTGTGGACCATCATGATGAAATTTATAGAAACAAACAGGAAAAATATAACGCTATTATCAATCAGATAGACGATTGTCTTAAACGAAAACAGCCGGTTTTGGTCGGGACTGTTTCAATTGAAAAATCCGAAGAGTTGGCGGAAATTGTGCGCAAGAAGTTAAATATAAATCCGGCGGTGTTAAATGCAAAACATCATGAATCAGAGGCAAAGATTGTTGCCCAGGCCGGTGCGCCGGGTGCGGTGACGATTGCAACAAATATGGCGGGTCGTGGAACGGATATTAAACTTGGTGGAAACGCCGAAGATTTGATTGCTGATTTGGATAAAGATGCGCCGGATTATGAGCAAAAAAAGAAAGAGATTTACGATACGATTGAACAGAACAAAAAAATTGTTCTGGATGCGGGCGGTTTGTATGTTATTGGTACCGAACGGCATGAATCACGTCGTATTGATAACCAATTGCGTGGACGCAGTGGACGTCAGGGCGATCCCGGTGATTCAAAGTTTTTCTTGGCATTGGATGATGATTTAATGCGGATTTTTGGCGCAAGTCGTTTAAGTGGTATGCTTACCACGCTTGGCCTTAAAGAGGGCGAGGCGATTACGCATCCGTGGATAACCAAGGCGTTGGAAAAGGCGCAAAAACGTGTCGAGGCCCGGTATTTTGAGGCGCGCAAAGAATTGCTGAAATACGATGATGTTATGAACGAGCAACGTGGTGTTGTCTATAAACAGCGTGATGATTTGATGACATCGAAAGATTTGTCGGGACTGGCACACGAAATGATAGGTGACGTTGTCGAAATAATCTGTGAAAATAATATTCCGGAAAAAACTTTGCCGGCCGATTGGAATATACGGGGACTGCATGATGCAATGGTGCGTGTGTTTGCATTGGATATTACGGATATCGAAAGTTGGAAAACCGATGAAAATATCAATGAACGTAAGGCATATGAAACCTTGTTGCAACTTGCAATGCAGCGGTATAATCAACAGGCCGAAAAATATGGCCCCGACATGATGCAGACGGCGACGCGTCAAATGATGCTGGGCGCGCTTGATTCGGTTTGGAAACAACATTTACAGCAGATGGATTATTTGCAGACCGGAATTGGACTGCGCGGTTATGCGCAAAAAAATCCGCTTTATGAATACAAGCGTGAAGCGTTGGGGATATTTAAAAACACAATAAATAATTTCAAAATTATGTCTGTTGCGTATATTTCGCGTATGGAACTGACGCGGGCGGATGTGGATGCGACCGAAAAACAACGCGCAGAGCATGACCAGGCGTTAAACACCGCGGGTGAAGCGCGGCGAAATGCGCCCTGCCCGTGTGGTTCTGGATTAAAATACAAACATTGTTGCGGCAAGTTGAAGTAAAACAATCCCCGATTTTTTCGGGGTTGTTTTTTATAAAAATATTATAGACGGGGCGATTATTTTTTTGCTATGGTCTTTGGTATGCAAGGGAACTTTATTCATCTTAGGACACATACGCGGTTATCCATCGGGGCAAGTACCCTGCGGGTCAAGGATGTACCAAAATTATGCGCGGAAAACGGCATGTTTGCGTGCGCGATTACTGATACCAACATGATGTCTGGTTGTGCAGAGTTTTCTGATGTTATGCCGTCTGCGAAAATTCAGCCGATAATCGGTGTTGAAATATCGCTGAATCACCATACGGCGGATCCAAAAATTTTGCGTGAATCGTCACTTTCCAAAATCGTTTTGTTGGCCCAGAATCACGATGGGTACTTAAACTTGTGCGAACTTAGCCGTATAATGTATATGCGGGGTGAAAATCATCATTTGGGGCCATATATAACGATTGACGAATTGGCGGCGCATGCGGGTGGCGTGATATGTTTGTCTGGTGCACATTTGGGGCCGATTGGTATGGCGGTATTGAATGAACAGCGTGGCCTTGCACGGGAATATGCGGGGCGTTTTGTTGAAATCTTTGGCGACCGGTTTTATATGGAAATTCAAAGGCATGGGTTGGAGAATGAAATTAAAACCGAGCCGGTGTTTTTAGAGATTGCAAAAGATTTAAATATACCGGTTGTTGCAACAAATGATGTTTGTTTTGCGCATCCGTCTGATTACGAGGCGATGGATGCATTGGGGTGCGTGTTGGGACAGACCAAGGTTATTGATCCGGAACGGCCACGCAAATCTTCCGAGCAGTATTTTAAGACCGCGGAAGAGATGTGTGATTTGTTTAGCGATTTGCCAGAATCGATTGAGAATACTGTAAAAATTGCAAATCGGTGTGCGTTCTTTGTGAATGTTCATGAAAAGCCGCTTTTGCCGCGTTTTGGTGATGATTTTGAATCAGAATGTCAAATGCTACGCGATATGACAATGAATGGGTTAACAGAGCGATTGAAACAACAAGGAATAACAGATACAGCCCCTTATTTTGATCAGGCGAAGTACGAGTTAGATGTTATTATTGGTATGGGGTTTCCAGGATATTTTTTGATTGTTGCGGATTATATTGATTGGTGTCGCAAACATGATATTTTGACCGGGCCCGGGCGCGGTTCGGGTGCGGGCTCTATTGTGGCGTGGGCAATGGGGATTACACATGTGAATCCGTTAAAATATGGATTGTTGTTTGAAAGATTTTTGAATCCGGATCGTATATCGATGCCGGATTTTGATGTGGATTTTGAACCGACGGGCATTGAACAGGTTTTGGCATATATCTGTGATAAATATGGGCATGATTCTGTGTGTCGTATTATCACATTTGGCAGTTTGCAGGCGCGGGGTGCAATTCGTGATATTGGGCGTGTTTATGGTATGCCGTATTCAAAGTCGGATCGGCTTTCAAAAATGATACCTATGGACGCGAAAACATTAAAAGAAGCTGTTGATACGTCGCAAGAAATTCAAAATGTATTAAGCACAGATTCGGACATGAATAAGGTTGTTTCTGTGGCTGAAGAATTGGAGGGTTCATTCCGAAATTTGGGCCAGCATGCGTGTGGGGTGGTTATCGGTGACCGGCCGACAACAAAAATCGCCCCGGTGTATCGCGATCCGGCAAATCCGTTGCCATCGTGTCAGTTTGATGGGCATTATTTGGAATCGGCGGGACTTATCAAGTTTGACTTTTTGGGTTTGGAAACCCTGGTTGTGTTAAAATACGCAACAAAACTTATTCAAAAAACGCGTCGTATTAATGTGATGCTTGATGAAATTCCCACAGATGACAAAAAGACTTTGGAACTTTGGCAATCGGGTATGACCGAAGGTATATTCCAATTCGATGCCCCGTTTGTGCAACAAACATTGCGTAAAATGCATCCGACAAGTTTTTTGGAAATATCGGCGTTGAATGCGTTGAATCGTCCGGGGCCAATCGCCTTTATCCCACAGTTTATCGCGCGTATGCATGGCGAAGAAGAAATTGAATATGTGCACCCCAAGGCGGAGCCAATATTAAAGGAAACATATGGGATTATTGTGTATCAAGAACAGGTTATGCAGTTGACGCGCGCACTGGCGGGCTTTACGCGTGGTGAATCCGATACCGTGCGCAAGGCGATGGGTAAAAAGAAATTGGAATTGCTTGCAAAATTAGAGGTTAAATTCCAAGAAGGTTGCAAGAAAGAAGGAACATTGGATGAAGCCACGGCCAAAGATTTGTGGGAAAAGTTCAAGGAATTTGCAAAATATGCATTTAATAAATCGCATGCTATTGCCTATTCTATTGTGGCAAATCAATGTGCGTACCTAAAGGCGCATTATACACCTGAATTTTTGGCGGCATCGATGTCCAGTAACATGAACGACACGGATCAATTGGCGTTGTTTGTGGATGATGCAAAGTCTAATTTTGGTATTGAAATTGTGCCGCCGGATATAAATAAAAGTGAATCACTGTTTACCGTTGTTGATGGAAAAATTGTTTATGCACTTGCCGCGATAAAGGGTGTTGGGGTTGCGGCGACCGATGCGATTATTGCAGAACGTGCCAAGGGGCCGTTCAAAAATATAACCGATTTTGCGAAACGTTGTGCGTCGATAATGAACAAGCGAATTTTAGAGGCTTTTGCCAAGGTTGGTGTTTTGGATTCTATAAATCCAAATCGGGCGGAAATCTTTATGAATGCGGATGCGATTTTGTCTTATGCGTCAAAATCCAAAGAAGCGGCAAATTCGCTGTCGTTGTTTGCAAATACCGTTGAAGATGATGTTAGTGAAGATCGCCTTGCCAAAAATTTAGTTAAAACCGCGCCTTGGTCATTTGGACAAAAGTTGGAAAATGAATTGTCGGCCCTGGGGTTCTATATTTCGGCGCATCCGTTGGATCAATACAAGCATTTGATTGAACGCGAACATTTGGCAACGAGCGCGAAACTTGCGGAATTGCCGGATCGTGCAAATGTAAAGATTGCGGCGAATGTGGCGTCTTATTCCCATCGAAAAACCAAGGCGGGCAAAGATATGTTAACTATAAATGCGTCTGATAGCATGGGAAATATTGACGCGATTGCGTTTGGTGATGCGGCAAATGAATTGATGCCGATTGTTGCAACGGAAAGTGCGGTGGTTTTGTGCGGGCGGTTGTCAAACAAGGATGACCGGGTTTCGGTTTTTGTTGATTCGATAATACCACTTGCCACGTGGGTGGCGCAAATTGCAAAGAAAATCACACTTGATATCCGCAATAAAAATGTGTTGGTTGATATAAAAAAGGCGCTTGCGACACTTTCGCCCGGTCGAACCAAGGTCGTGTTGAATTTGTATTCGGGTGATAAAAAAACGACGCTTGCAATCAATGGTGGTGTTGAACTTGGGAAAAATACGGTGGCGGATTTTACGGGCCTGGGGATAAAGGTGGATATAGAATGATAAAGCACATTCCGGTTTTGTTGGATTCTGTGATGTGTGCCGTGGGCGATTTGCATGGCGCACGCGTGTTGGATGCGACATTTGGTGCGGGTGGATACAGTCGCGCGTTTTTAGATGCGGGCGCGACGGTTGTTGCGTTTGACCGTGACCCGACGGTTGTGGAAACGGCAAAAGAATTTTCCGGGGAATTTGGTGCGCGCTTTCGTTTTATTCCGAAAAAATTTTCATCTATGGCGGAATTGGATGAAAGGTTTGATGTGATTGTTTTTGACCTTGGGGTATCGTCGATGCAGATTGATGATGCGGCGCGTGGGTTTTCTTTTCGCGGTGATGCGCCATTGGATATGCGTATGTCGATTGATGGGCCGACAATTGTGGATATGTTTGATATTTGGACGGTGGACGATTTAACAAAAATTTTGCGCGATTTTGGTGATGTGCGCCCCGCCCGTGCCATCGCGGCGGCGATAAAGGAAAAACGGCCGAAAACAACGTTTGAATTAAAGGAACTGATTCACAATCCACGCGATATTGCCCCCGTTTTTCAGGCGTTGCGTATCGCACTGAATGATGAAATGGGTGAAATTACGCGCGCGTTGCATGCGGTGCCGGATTTGTTAAATGTTGGTGGGCGGTGTATATGCGTGACCTTTCATTCTTTGGAGGATAGAATTGTAAAAAATACTTTTCGTGATTGGACGACGGTGGCCGGTGATGCACGTATGCCGACGACCGAAAAACCGCGCTTTGAATTGATGCGTGCGGTGACCCCAACCGATGATGAAATTAAAAACAACCCCCGTGCGCGCAGTGCGCATATGCGCGGGGTTGTAAAATTATGTTGACCCGGTGCCAATGATTTTTGTAGCATGCGGGGAAAGAATTGTAAAAACAAGGAAAGGAAAAATGAAAAATCGTTTGAAATTTGTGCTGTTTTCATGTTTTTGTGCGCTTTGTGTTGTATCGGTGGCAAATGCGGTTTGTCCCGTTTGTACAATTGCAATAGGCGCGGGATTGGAAGGTATGCGGATGTTGGGGGTCAAGGATGTTATTACCGGTATTTGGGCCGGGGGGTTGACTCTTTCCCTTATTGGGTGGACGGCGAATTATATGCGGCGGCATAATGTTCGCGGTTGGTTTTGGTATTTATTAAATGTCATTGTTTATATTGCGTTGCTTGCGGGGGTATATTTTGTCCCGCGCGGAAATCCAATTGTAAAGTGGTGGGAAAACTGTATGTGGGGTATGGATCAGTTCTTGCTTGGGTCATTGGTTGGTGCGATTGTATTCATATTGATGGAACTTTGGTATATGCGTATAAAAAAGAATAATGGTGGGCATGCACTGTTTCCGTTTCAAAAGGTTGTGATGCCTTTTGGTGGGTTGGTGGTGGCGACGCTGGTATTTTGGTTGATTATAAAGGTGTTGCCAACATATGGGGTTGTGCTTTGTTAATAAAAAGGAAAGAAAGATGAAAAAAAGCGACAAAAAAATGTCTTTGGAAGAAATGGTACGAAAAATTGACGATTCGAAAAAGGTGAATCCGCTTGATTTGTCGTCGGACCAGGATTTGTCGATTGCACTTATGAACCTGGTATCGTTGGAAGAGCATTTCTTTTTTAGTGGTGCAAAAACCAAAAAGCCAGGCTTTTATGATTTGATAAATGTTGTGCGTAATATGCGCAAGGAGTTGATGGAACGAATCGTTGATAAGAACAAGCATGATGGTGCCGAAGTGTGGTGTATATCAAAACATTTGTTGGCGGCGTCAATGCGTCTTTATGAGGTTGGAACCAAGGCGCTTGGTGCGGGAAATAAGGCGGACGCGTATAAAATGTTCGAAAAAGCGTATGAGCTTTATTCACTCTTTTGGGGGCTGAATATGGATATGATTGATTTGGCGGGTGTAAAAGAAATGGAACCGGTTTTGTACGATTCTGTGATAAAGGCGGATAAAAAGAGTGAAAGCCAGGTAAAGGAAGAAATGACGAAGTCAAGAACGACCGTGCAACGGTTGGGTGATTGGGTAAAAAAGACGGTTAATTGTTGCATTGAATAATTCGGTCTTGATTAAATTTTGTGATTTTTATATAATCATGGGGTAATGGGGGAGTGGTTTTGCTAAAGAAAATAGGGATTTTTCTGTGCGCTGTGGTTGCAACGGTCGGGGCCGTGGCGGCCGAAGTGACCCAAAATCCAAGGAATTCATCTGCAACCCCCGATGTAAAATCCAATAGAATTCTATCCAGATCTGCGACGGTGGGGGCGTTAACGCGGCGTGCGATCGGGGAAACGCGTGTGCGTGCGGGTGCGTCGTCGCGGGTGTTGTCGCGTGCGGGTGGTGGAATGTCAACGGGAAATACACGTGTCGTTGCCGATTCGCGTGGTCCTGATACAGGGCGTGGGACTTTGGCGCGGTCGGGGATTGTGCGATCTGCGAATCCGCGGGCCGCGGTGCGGGATACGACGAATAATATTGCAGGTATGTCGCGTGCGGCGACGACGGCACGGGCAACGGCGGTGTTTAATGATTTGTCCAAGATTGGTTCGGGCTATGCCGCGTGTCGTGAATCGTATGCAACATGTATGGATCAAATGTGTGCCAATGCGAATGATACATATCGCCGTTGTTTTTGCAGTGACCGATTTACCAAATTTCGTGCTGTGGAAGAATCTTTGGATGAAGCAATGATTATGTTGCAACAGTTTCAAGATAATAATTTAGAGGTGATAGATAAAACCGCGGCAGAGGTTAATGCCATGTATTCAGCAAGTATTGGTGAAGCGGCGATAAAACGTGACACCAGTGCATCGGCAAAAATGCTGGACAATATTACAAAATTGCTGTCGGGGGGTGGGAGTGGTTCAACCACGTCAAACATGAATAATTCCATTGGTGTTTTGGATTTGGATTTTTCTGTGGATTTTGATGATGTTTGGTCGGATGGTGGTTTTTCGGTGTTTGATACAGAAAACCAGGATATGTCTACGTTAGAGGGAACGGCACTGTTTAACGCGGCGCAGCGGCAATGTACGCGTCTTACGCAGAATCAATGTGAAAACAATGCGGTGTTCACCATGTCGCGCAGTTCGTATAATATTCTTATAAGTCAGGATTGTAATGCATACGAAAAGGCTTTGAACAAGAAAAAGGAAACCGTGGCCCAGGCTGTGCGTACGGCGGAAAAGTATCTGCGTGAGGCGCGGTTAGAGGAATATCGGGCACATAATTCGACGGATGTGAATGAATGTTTGGCAAAGGTTCGGACGGCGATGTTGGCCGATACGGCGTGTGGTGGAAACTATAAACGGTGCCTGGATCCGACGGGTGCGTATATCAGTGCCACCACAGGTGATCCAATTTATTCGCCGCGTTTGTTTCAATTGGAAAAGACGATAAGTTTGCCGGGTGTTACGGATAATAATGTAAATACCGATATATTGGGCGCAAATCCGACATATGAAAAATTCTTGGATGGTTATCGCCAGTATGTAACACAGCAACTTGATACTTGTCGTAGTATTGCGGATTTTGTGTGGAACGAATTTAAACGAAATGCGATTATTGAAATTGCCCAGGCACAATCTAATAAGATAGAGGAAGTCAAGGCGTCATGTGTTGACACTGTCGCGGAATGCTATGATACGCAGTCCGAATCGATTGTTAATTTGGGAAGCAAGAAAACCGCAACAACCGCGGGGGCGTTGGGGCATTATGTTGCACGTGATATGTGTCAAGAACAAGTTGTGGCTTGTGCGGCGTTATACAGCCGTGGCGGGGTTAATTGTAGGTTTGATGATCGTGGGCATTTGCAAAGTGGAATTAGTGCGGAAGATTGTGGTCTTAAATCGTTGGTAACATATGTTAACACAGTTGATGACTTGACGGTTATTGAAAAGTGCAAGGCGGCGGTGGATGAATATCTAAAGGATCTTTGCACGCCAGATGATGATACGTATGATTATCCGTATAATTGCCGACGGATGGATACGGATAATATAAAATCACTGGTAACAAAGTTTGTTAATGATTATTGTACGAATCCAACAACGAACGAAGGAGTACTGACCACTGGTTCGCAAATGAGTGCATATGTTAATTCGGTGATACAGGATGTGCGGGATGATATGCAGGCGGAGTTTGCAGATATTTGTGAAAGTTTGGGTGGACATTGGTCAGATAGTATAGATACTACTGGTGCATCATATCGTATGCAATTTTATGATAGGGTTTGGGGTGGACAAACAACGGGGGAAGCCGTAAATTGGGGGTATTGTTATGAAAATTCGGCACGTATTGCGTGTACGACTTATGGCGGAACATGGGATTCAGCGTTACAGGATTGTTCGTTTACCGATGATTGGTATCAACAGCGGTGTGAGGAAATGGATGGGTATTACGAAAATAATTATTGCTATGTTCCAAGCAATAATGGGGGGTAAATAAAAACGCCGCTAAAGCGGCGATTTTTGTTTTTTTCTGATTATTCATTTTCGGTTAGCGATTTTAATAAATTCATAACAGATTCGCGTTGTTTGTCACTGTTTAATTTCCAATACATGCGAACCAATTCCAGGGTTTCTGTGCGAATCAATGGGTCGTCCGCACTTGGTGAATGGACATGAATTGAACGTGACGATTTTGTTTCGTCCGGCATATTTCCGGGCAATCCCACAAAAAAGAATGAGACGGGTGTTTGCATGGCGCGCCCTATTTCAAACAATCGCGACGCAGATATGCGGTTGTCCGCGCTTTCGTATTTTTGAATTTGTTGAAATGTGACGCCACATACGTGTGCCAAATCCTTTAATGACATGCCCATCATTGTGCGACGTAATTGCATGCGTTTGCCGATATGTTGGTCAATGGTTGATGGTATATATGCTTTCCCAGACATTTTTTGCCCTTTTATAATATGATATGTTTCCCATCTTTTATACAATGTTTCTTTTTGTTTTGCAATCAAAAAAGCCCTGTGCTATTATGTTTCCAATACAGGAGAAAAGATATGAAAAAGACGATTGTTTTATGTATATTGGATGGGGTTGGTTACAATCCGGATGTGGCACATAACGCGGTGGCGATGGCGAAAATGCCGTATTTTAATGGATTAATAAAAAAATATCCAAATTCACTTTTGCGTGCGTCGGGTACGGCGGTTGGGTTGCCGGGGAATTTAATGGGAAATTCAGAGGTTGGACATATTTGTATTGGTGCCGGGCGCGTGGTTATGCAATACTTGCTTCGGTTTGCACGCGAAGATTGGGTGGCGAATAAACCGCTGAACAAATTTATTGCGGATGTGCGGCATGACGGTGGAATTGTGCACTTTGCGGGTCTAATGTCCGACGGGCGTGTGCATGCGGATGTGCGCGACGAAGTAAAGATTATGAAATATATTTTGGATGCAGGCTTAAAGTTATGTATTCACTTTATTGCCGATGGACGTGATACGCCACCGAAATCGGCGTTGAAGTATGTTCGAACGATTAAGCGTATGCTAAGCCCATATTTTGCCGATGGGCGGGTGTGGTTTGGAACATTGTCGGGGCGGTACTATACGATGGATCGGAATAAAAATATGGATCGAACGGAAATGGCGTTTGATGCGATTGCGAACGCGCGCGCGGATGCGCATACGGCGACAATTGAAAACGCAATAAAAGAATCCTATGTCGCGGGCGTGACCGATGAATTTTTCAAACCGACAATTATAAAACCAACACCGATAACGGCGCGTGACGGGTTTGTTTTTGGTAATTACCGCAGTGACCGTGCGCGGCAAATCGTTCGCGAGATTCTTCGGACACATGCGCATATATTATGCTTTTCACAGTATGGCGAAGGGTTAAATGAACATTGCCCTGCACTGCTTACTGATATTCCGGTGGAAAAAGCCCTGGGCGATGTTGTCGCGGCGGCGGGTTTGTCGCAATTGCGAATTGCGGAAACGGAAAAGTATAACCATGTGACTTATTTTATGGATGCGGAACGGACAATTGATTTTGATGGCGAAGAAAAAGTGCTGATTGATTCGCCGGCGGTCGCGACCTTTGATATGAAGCCGGAAATGTCCGCAAATGAAATTACAGCGGCATTGTTGAAACGCATTGGAAAGTTTGATGTTGTTATGTTGAACTTTGCCAATGGCGATATGGTTGGGCATACCGGGAACGAGGCGGCAACGATCAAAGCAATGGAGTGTTTGGATAAACAACTTTCGCAAATTGTGCCGGCGGTGCTTTCGGTCGGTGGCAAGATGCTGATTATCGCGGATCATGGCAATGCGGAAAAAATGTGGGATGACAAGGCAAATGCGCCATGGACCGCACATACGAATAACAAGGTGCGCGCGATTTTGATAAGTGAACCAAAGTATAAAAAGTTACGGAACGGTGGATTGGCCGATGTTGCGCCAACGATTTTGAAATTGTTGGGGGTGAAACAGCCGGCAGAGATGACGGGAAAGTCATTAGTATAAGTGTTAGTCCGTCACGACCGCGGCGGGGCGTGCCGCCGCGACGGGTGGTTAGTGAAAATCCCGCATGTGCGGGATTTTTAGTACTGTTTTTGCAGCCTAAAGAACTCGGCCATCTTTTCTTCTATTGTAAAATTACGCAATATCTTATAGTCGTTGGTTCTATCCTTAGCGACATCCGGTTTGACCAAAATATGGTCGCCAGTTTTTGTGGGGTAAAACTTCCATTGCCATGTAAATTCGATGTCGTTGATTAAATCTAGGGTTATAAGTCCAAATCGTTTACCAATAATCCGCAGTTGTTTTATACAGTCATTGTCAAAAGTGTTTTCGCCAAGAACCAGCATGATATCACAATCGTGCATATTATATCGTACCGGCCGGATGGTGTTTTTACTGCTAAGCCATACCAAGGTGCCTAGGGTAAGATCGGTCCAATTTTCTTGGCCTTTGAATGTTATTATTTCTGGGTCATAAGACATTGTTGGAACCAATGTGACACGTTGGGTTGATTTGGTCGGATATTGTTTGTCGGCAATCATGTATTCTTGGTATAATAATCGTTCTTCTTTTGTTAATTTGGGGTCAGACATTATTGTCTCCTTTTTTTCTGCGTTTGGCAAAGAATTCGCGCAACAGTTCGGCGGATTCGGCCGCGTATTCCGGTATTTGAATTATATTTGGGTGCCAAAGATGTTTGTCGTTGTCGAAAACCCGTGCGTTTGTGGTGATACCGCCGCCCTTTTCGTCCGTTGCCGCGAAATAAATATTGCGGATTCGCGCAAAGGAAATCGCGGTTGCGCACATTGCACAGGGTTCGAGGCTGACATATATATCGCAATCGTCAAGGAATTTGGCCCCCAGTTTCCGGCACGCGCGGTTTATTGCAACAATTTCCGCATGCAGTGTTGGGTTCTGTTTCCGTTGAACCAGGTTTTCCCCACGGGCAATAATTTTGCCCGCACGCACGATCGCCGCGCCAATCGGTACATCCCCCGCCGCGCCCGCGCGCCGCGCCAAATTTAAAACTTGCTTCATTATGTTCATAATGGTAAAGTTTTGCACATGGATTCAAAATTGCAAGTGATTTCTGGGGCATATCGTGGTCGGAAACTCGCCCGCCCCGACTCTGCACGGCCGACACAGAATATGGCGCGGGCGGCGGTGTTTAATATGCTGGCCGAAATACTGTTGGAACCATTCAGTAAACTGAACGCGTGGGACGCTTTTGCGGGTTCGGGGGCATTGGGGGTCGAAGTTTTGTCGCGGTACGCGGGTTCGACGGTGATATTTACCGATACATCGCCCGATGCTGTGCGTGCGATAACCGAAAATGTAAATGGTATTGATTGGGTGCGGTATAAAATCGACGTGTCTGATGCGGCAACCCGTATTTGGAAATATGCACCGCGTGTGAATTTGGTGTTTGTTGACCCACCGTATGAAGATGCGCGTGTTGGGATTGGTTTTGTGGCAAATTTGGCGGATTCTGTGTGCGCCGGCACGATTGTGGTTCAGGAAATTGAAAAGATTGTGCCCTATACCCCCGACATGACAAAGTGGGAAATCTTGCGCGATAAAACATACGGCCGCGCCCGTTTTTTGATTCTGCGGCGGCACAATTTGTGTTGACTTTTGTTTTTGTTTGTCTATAATATTCGTACAAACAGATTTAAGGACTTATCTATGGTGAATTATAAGGAATTAGACCCGAGTGTTTTGGCACTATTTTTAGGGTATGAAACTGATGGAAATAACGAAAATTATGCCACAAGCATATTGTTGAATCCCCGTCCAGAACAGGATGCGTTTCTGCGGCACTCTAGTGTCAAAGGTGGATATTGGGTGCCATTGATGCACGTGCATACGATTGATGATAGATTAAAAAATGTTGCTATTGGTGCAAGCCCCAGTTTGTGTGGTACCCCATTTGCTTTTGAACAGGTTAAAGTTCCATTGCTAAAACGTCTGCCTGGGGGTGAATTCGCGTATCATGTTGCCACAGTGAAACAGCTTGATGATTTTCATGCAACAGTACATTTTGAAGATAATGATCGACTGGTACCGGTAAAATCGCGCAGAATCAAATTGCAGAATACTGGTAATATTTCAATCAAATGCGGTGATGCGATTTTGTTGAAACGCCTTTTGGGAAAGTGGGCAGTTGTGCAAAATATTACCCAGGCAAAGAAAGCGTTTGAATTAAACTTGGCGGCTTCAAAAAACGCTTGATTTTTCAATAAATTTGGTGCATAATGCCGTCCGCACAACACCCTTGGAGGTTGTGTAAGAGGTAAAATCCCCCTTCGTTAAAACTACGGGGGACAAGGCAATCCCACTTCGCCAAGGCTTCGTGGGACAAGTAAAAAGGATTAAAAATGGCAATTGAATTAAATGCAGAGATTCGCAATGTTGCCGGCAAGGGGGCCGCACGTGCAATTCGTAATAACAAAAATATCCCCGCTGTGATTTATGGTGAGAAAAAAGACCCAGTCGCGATTGAAATTTCTGGTCGTGATTTTGCACCTATTGTTCAGATTCCGGCGCTGCGGACAAAACTGTTTCATATTACGACAAAAAATGGCAAGGAAGACGCGATGTTGATGGATATTCAATATCACCCGGTATCCGACAAAATCGTCCATGTTGATTTCAAGCGCATCGATGTTAAAAAGCCGGTGTGCGTTTCGGTGCCGGTAGAGGTTATAAATGCCGACACGTCCAAGGGTTTGAAACTGGGTGGTGTTTTGAACTTTGCGGTGCGTAAGGTTTCTTTGGTCGCATTGGTTGACAAATTGCCGGAAAAAATTGTTTTGGATTTGGCAGATTTGAATATAGGCGATACTGTTCATGGGGCCGATTTGGTTTTGCCGGATGGCGTGTCATTGGGCCTGCACCAGGCGGAATTGGCGTTCGCAACAATTGGTGGTAAGATGCCGGAAGAAGCCGATGCCAAAAAGCCGGCGGCGGCAACAACCGCGGCACCTGCGGCAGCGCCAGCCAAGAAATAATTAGTGGTTAGTGTAAGTGGTTAGTGACGGGCGCGGATGCACCCGTCTTTTTTTACTTGACCTGAAATTATAAAATCTGATAAAATTCTTTTTGAACCGGGTGGGAACTTGGTTCGGGGCTTTGACAGGCCCAGCATTCTCGGTGCATGGCATCGTAATCCGTTCGTGTTTTTCGTGCGTGATTTTCCCATGCTTTTGCATCGTAAAAAAATACCCCGAATGGTTCGGGGTGCCGATGGTGATACAACAGGGTTCGCCCGAAAACCGTCGGGATCATCGGAATGCTGATTTGTCAACACCCCGACCGCTTGGTTTTCCAAAGGCGGTTTTTTGTTGTGTAAAAAGGAAAAAAGGGAGAAAATCATGCGAATCGGATTTAGTCATTATAACGCACATGATGGGGTATCTATGCGCGGTGTCACAGGACACCGTCACACCGCGGAAGCGCGGTGCCCAGTTTTTGCGAATGCAAAAACTTGCGTCGCAGACATTCATGTTTTTCATCGCTTTGCGATGAAAAATACCCTGCGGGGCAAGTCCTCACTTTGTTCGGCCTGGGTCCCGGCCTTCGCCGGGATGACGGGAAAAACATGCGTGATGACGGAGAAAATATGTCGGTTGTCCGTGGTTATTGTCACGTTATTTATCGCCATGCCTTCATTTGCGGACCCGACACCATTGAACCGTAAGACTGTATCGTCCAAGGCATACGTTGATACATCGGTTGAAACACGACAAGAAAAAATCCCGGCCGCGGGAACAAACAGTGCAAATGCCGGAACGGCGGTTGTAATGTATACAACAACCGGGAACGGAACGATTGGTGAACGCGGAATATACAATGACCCAAC
>JAZRLA010000004.1:0-81097 GCA_045646605.1 Candidatus Enterousia sp. | reverse complement strand
CGGAATAATACGCACCACCGGTTGATTCACCGAATTGCCGTTGCTTTAATGTTGCACCAAATGAAAGGGTTGGCACCAAACACAACACCGCAAACATCAATGCTAGATTTTTATACATAATAAAAACTCCCTCGCTATCCTTTTGGGAAATTATATCATATTTGTGATATAATTCAAAATGTTTATCTGGTCAAAATCATCAATCACTAACCACTTACACCAACACTAATCTATTGCCTTTTGTAAAAACGGGGTTATAATCAACACCGTTTAACACAAAAGGAGATGTTATAATGAAAATAAAACCATTTGCCGGTGTTCGCCCACCAAAAGAAATCGCGGCCGATGTTGCATCGCGTCCATACGACGTCTTAAATTCAGCCGAGGCAAAGCAAGAGGCCGGTGAAAAATCACTGTTGCATATTATTAAACCGGAAATCGACTTTGACCCGATTGCCGACGAACACAGTCAAGCCGTCTATGACAAAGCGGTTGAAAATTTCAAACTGTGGCAAGACCGCGGTTGGTTGGTCCAAGACGACAAAGAAATGTATTATATCTATGCCCAAACAATGGACGGCCGCACCCAATATGGACTTGTTGCGGCGGCAAATGTCGACGATTATATGACCGGAAAAATCAAAAAGCATGAACTTACGCGCAAGGATAAAGAAGATGACCGCATGATTCACGTGCGCATTCAAAACGCGAATATCGAACCGGTGTTCTTTGCGTATCCGGATGTCGCGGAAATGAACGAAATCGTTGAAAACTTTGTAAAAAACAATGCGCCCGAATATGACTTTACCGCGGCGGACGGTTTTGGTCATAAATTCTGGGTCATTCGCGACGATGCAATAAATGCACGTATTACCGAAATATTTAAAGATATCCCGGCACTTTATGTTGCGGACGGTCACCATCGCACGGCGGCGGCGGCACGCGTCGGTGCGGAAAAGCGCGAACAAAATCCGAATCATACCGGAAATGAAGAATACAATTTCTTCCTTGCCGTGATTTTCCCAGAAAGCCAATTAAAGGTTATCGACTATAACCGCGTGGTCAAAGATTTGAATGGACTTTCGCCCGAACAATTTATTGCGGAACTTTCAAAATCATTTGATGTTGTGGAAATGGGAACGGAAATTTACAAACCAAACAAACTGCACAACTTTGGAATGTATTTGAACGGCAAATGGTATTCATTGACGGCCAAACCCGGAACATACAACGACAACGACCCAATTGGCGTGTTGGATGTGACGGTTCTTTCGAACCTGGTGTTTGATAAAATACTAAATCTTGGCGATTTGCGCACCAGTAAAAGAATCGACTTTGTCGGTGGAATCCGCGGCCTTGGCGAATTGCAAAAACGCGTCGATTCCGGCGAAATGGCGGTGGCTTTCGCGCTGTATCCCGTAACGATGCGACAAATTATCGACATTGCGGATACCGGCAACATTATGCCACCAAAGACAACGTGGTTTGAACCAAAACTGCGCAGTGGACTCGTCATTCACAAATTGTCATAGACAATGTTAGTGCAAGTGAAACGGGCGCGAATGCGCCCGTTTTCTTTTTCAATTGTCTTCAACGACTATACGGACCAAACAATTCCGGCAAAATATATTTTTTCTTTTCATGTGCCGCATTATATTCCGGTAAAACAGTATCCCGAAAATATGTAACATCATCGATTGTTCTTTGCACATCAATCATAAATTTTTGATTTTTATCACGCACACGCAACGCCAACATTTTCTGAATATCACCCGCCCTGTTTTGCACATCAGTATAACATAATTTTCCAACAATGCCATTTGCACGAAACACACGCGTCACATCCAAAACATGCCGAAAATCATATGCAGAAAACAACACATAAAAACAATCGCGCCCACGCGAATCCCGTTTTTTTTCGATCCGATATACCGACAGCGCCGCGGACAAAACATCTTCACACCGCACGTCCCATCGTGGCGACAAATTTAATTTTCCAATATAATAACGAACAAGTGACATGTATGGTCGTTTCCTTTTTATTCCCCCCACAAATACTCCTGAAAATCCGGAGACGATTTCACGAACGCGCCAAGCAAAAATTTTACGATTACCGGGCCCGTCCCAAAAACCTTTGTAAATTGTCAAAATTTTCCCTGCGTTTTGCGATTTCTTTTTTTCTATGCTCTTTAACATCCGTGATACTTAATGGATTACGATACACGGTATCGACATCATTTATAAAATGCTGATTTCTGTCACGAACAACCAAGAACCATTCGTTATAATTCTTACTGCGATGCGGGCGCAAAAACACCCCATTTGCACGAAACAGGCGCATCATATGCATAACGCTTTTTGCATTCCAAACCTTTGGTTTCACATACCAATACCACACCCCACGATTATCATGCAGATTTTTCAAATCTTGCACACACCGAACCGCGCTTAATACATCCGAAACATCCGGCTCGCACCCCGGGAAAAAACCCGTACGTGATAAAACATACTTCATAAAAACCATTAAAAACCTCTTTACCAAGACTGCGAAGTATACAAAATCAAATTATTATGTCAAGAAATTAAATACCAATCCGGTGCGATATTTTCATCATGAAAATAGATTCATTTCCAAATTCCCGCGTATTATTTGGATTCACACGATATATAAACCCAAGTGCACCATCGGTAAATTCACCAAGTTTTTGCCGATAAGACGCATTAAACCGCACTTCGCGCGATGCGGGACGTACATCAACATCACGCACACCCGCATTCGAAATAACCAGATTATATATTTCCTCATCTTCTGTCACGATATCATAATCGGCGTAATCATACGACATCTTTCCACGCGTAACCCCAAGTGGCATCGACACACCAAACGAAAATTTATGCGCATCAACACCCACAGAAAACGCATTTGAATCTAACCTGGAAAGCGAAATTATCGCGCCACCGTCCACACCCGGCATCGTCCGCGCAAATGTTGCCCGCCCACGCACACGAACATTATCCATTAAATTCCAATACATATCCGCATCAACATATTGCGTTTCCGCCGCACCCAATCCCAAAAGGCCCGTTCCCGACGCCCCAAGCAATGTATCACTTTCATGCGCAATACCAACACTTGTTGTTAAACCAAATTTTTTCGCACGCCAACCAACACTTGATTGCACCGCTGAAAAATTCCCTAACTTCATCGGTTCATAGTTCGCGGAAATCGTCGGGTCGTTGGCCAACAAACCTTCATCCGTAATCGCACCTGAAACACCCCGCGCACCAAAGAATAAATTACCATATTTATATTCCGCACCTGTCGATACCGCATTTGATGCCAAACCCAAAATTGGATTCGCCCCCCCCGTAAACCGCGATTCCGTGTCCGTCAAATAACGTTGATAATCCGCGGAAATTTTCCAAGAATCATTTGCATATTCAAACCGCATATTATCAACACCGCCCATACCATCATCATACGCGCGTTCCGACCGCGCCAAACCAAACGACATATTTCCGATTTGCACCATATTATCGTCATCACGCACACGTAAATCCGCCAACACATCACCCATATAAAGCGCATGCCGCCCATCCCCACCAAGTGAAAATTCATTTTTCCAAATACGTGGTAACCGCATTGTTCCATCAATACTTTCCAAAACATCGTATGCCGCGGTACTTATCGCCGCCCGTCCAAGGTTAAGCACCGATGACCCGCGGAATCCAGTTGTCGACGCCGCACGCCAATATGCGTTTCCCGATGTTGATACTATATCACCACCCGAATAGAAATATAAATTCGTTCCCGGCGTTGTCGCCCTTTCAAGATTTATAACGCCATAACCAAAAACCTCTTTAAATACATCCAAATAGTTTTCACCATTATTATCTATGCGCCATTGATATGACCCGGGCATTTCATACATTGATTGCAAATGCGAAATAAGTGCGGATTCCGTAAGCGTCTGGCCGGAACTAAGCCGCGACAAAAACGGTCCATCCGCGGTCAGCGCCATCAGCATAAATATCTGTTGAGGTGTCATATAATAAAAAGCCGAAGTCAAAACACCCGCCGCCCCGGCCGCCGCCGCGGTCGCCATTTCATCGGTCACACCAACCGCCGCAAAGCACCAAGGGTCAACACCGCCCCCACCGGTTCCTGCAACACCACAAGTACGTGCCTTGTAATAATTCCAATCACCATCTGTATCGTTTGGGCTAACCGGCACCGCCCACTGGGCCAACTGATATGGATTTGTGTTCGTATCAGTATTCGCAGAAATTCCACTTTCGCCCGCGGTGGACGCACCAACCGCAACAACCGACATAAACAAATGTTCAAGGTTTGAATAAACCAACGGCGCCGCATTTTCAAATGTCGCGGCAAGTGGCGCATCACCCCACCCCGTCCCCGACATCAATGTTCCACCCGTTGAAAACACGGTCAATGGCGAATAAGAAACGCCCAACCCATTAAAAAAAGACGTGGCATCA
Source organism: Candidatus Enterousia sp. (assembly GCA_045646605.1). Lineage (GTDB taxonomy): Bacteria > Pseudomonadota > Alphaproteobacteria > Rs-D84 > Rs-D84 > Enterousia. The sequence goes on along the minus strand of JAZRLA010000004.1, from coordinate 76,597 downwards.
TCTTGTGGCAAATTATTTTCACCCGTATTTCCATACACAGCCGCAATCAAATTTCCAAATTTTGTTTGATACCCACTTTGTCCGGCATTCAAAACTGTTTGAATCGTCGCCGCACTCGGCGAATGCAAAGGTTCAATAACATCGACATTTGCAATTATATCAACCTTTGAACGCCCACCCGAATTCGCATCATAGCTAAGACTTGTACGCCCCGCCGCATTCAACATTGCGGCATAATTATAATAATTCGATTCTTGTAATTCCTTGGTCTGCGAAAGTGTTCCTGCATTCATTTCATACGCAAAATTCGCCCGTCCATCACCGGTTGAATCAACATACAATAACCCGTCTAAACCGATATAACCATTGTAAGTATTTGCTTCATTGGACAAAACAACCGCCCGCCCAGTAACCGTTACGTCCAAGGCTTCATCACTCAAGCCCGTTATATTCACCGTATCACCGGTGGCAAGTTCATCGCCCCCATGCTCATACGTTCCGGCCTCCACCGGACTCGTCAAATTAACCATCTGCGTTCCACCACCGGTACGATAGACCGTCATCTGACCATTCGGCATAAAACCGATATAGTCTGCATTTGAATAACCCGCTGTATTCCCAGCAACAATTTTACCAAGCCTATTATCAGCATCTGTTGCCGCACCATTATAAACCGCAGTCCCCGAATTTGACCAATCAAGAACACTTAAAATATTACCATCTTCCATCGTGGTATAACCACTTATTGTGTCACCCAAAACAATAGTATTATTGTAATACTTACTGGAAATCATATCCTTATTTGCCGGAACCAGCGCCGACGTCCCGTTATTCATTGTCCAAACAAGCAATTTATCTGCCAGTGACGTATTTGCCGCCGCATTTACACCATTCGCAGTAACCAGTGCAACATTGACCGGCCGCCCACCTTCAACCGGATAACCGGGGCCCAAAGCATAATCAGTCAAGCTAAGCGGCGCATACGTATTTGAATCACGCAATGTCCGCATTCCCAAATATCCACGTGCAAGTGGCGAATACCCCCGCATCAGCAACAGGTAATTTTCATTTGCATTCATATATTGAAAATCCTGGTACAAAATACTTGTCGTATCGTTTGGGGCATAATACGACAAATTTTCCGCATAGTTTTTACTTTCTGCCGATGCACTTGGCAACAATGGACCATACGGCAACCCGTTTGTAAACAGCGCCGCGCCGGCACCGGTTCCACCACCGGAACCACCGGAACCGCCACCGCCGGCACCACTGCCCGCATATCCATTATTATTATCCGCATCAAACGCATCGGTTAACAAAAAAAGCCCACCTACAACAACGGCGGCACCCGCCGCCGCCAATGTCATCCCTTGGGCGGTGGACAGGCCACCGAACAGCCCCCCCGTAGTTCGCTCTGGCTTATTACGGTTCCTGTATCTTCTTATTTGCTGATCGCAACTCGACGCATCCGCGCCATACATCTGTAAAATCTGGGCCGCGCGCAAATCGTTATTCATCAACGCCGTACAAACAAGCGACAACCCCGTCCCATCAATAAAATTCACATTTGCACCCGCCGCAACCAACGATTGCACCTGTTGAATATCGGCATTACGCGCCGCCGCCAACAATTGCGACGCAAGTCCAAACGGTGTCGGCGCCGCCGCATGCACCGCGCACGGACCAAGGAATAACGCAAATACAACCAAACGTATGAATTTCATAAATTCTCTCTGTATCACATGCCATTTTATCAGAAAATGACATTGGTGTCCAGTGGAAAAAAAATCGGGGCAACCCGCCCCGATTTTTTTACTTTGAACCTAATCAATAATTATCTGCAATTCTGATGATACACATCAAGTACCAAAGTCCCCGTATACTTTTTCGGTTCTTCTGGTTTCTGTTCTTCTTGCTTCTGTTCTTCTTGCTTTTTATCCTCTACCTTTTTAACAACTTTTTTCTGGTATGGTTTTTGCCCACGATTCCAATTTTCGGTTCCGCTATTACGCGAAGAAACATTGTTACCATTACCATCGGTATAAATCAACTCGCCATTTCCATTATAAAGATTGCCATTACCATCCATATAAACCACACTACCATTTTTGTTATAGATAACAGTGCCGCAACCGTTTTCAATATGAACATTGTCACCTTCAACGCATTTCTCAACGGGTTTCGGGTCACTTTTTTGTTTACCGCAATCACAACAGTTCTTACTGTTACATCCCATAACACCAAACGTCACACTAAGCAACGCCAACTTATATTTCAGTTTCATATCTGACTCCTTTTTTATTTGTTCGTGGTTATTATAGACAAAATTTTTTCCTTGTCAAGGGCTTTGTCAAAAAAACTTTTTGCGCCCGCGACTATTTTCTGATATAATGCAAATCGATAGGCAGAGAGATGAAACGCCACAGCATATTCTTTATCGCAATAATTTGCGCGGTTGCGCCGGTTTTTTGTGCGTCGGCCGCGGTGTCAAAGTGCCAAAAAACGAACATGCAACGGTGCCTTGATTCCGCATGCGCGATAAATATTGGCATGAATCCATCCGCCCGGTGTCAGTATTGTGGCACATCCGCCGCCGGCAACCCACCATCGCAAAAGGGACTTTCAACAATAACCGCCGGCCAATCAACAAAGTATGTGCTTAGCGATAAAGAATTACGCGTTGCGCCATCGGATCCGGGTCGGCGTTACATCTGGGCCACAACCGAATGTATCAAAAAGTTACCTGATTGCACAACCGACGACGTATCAGACGTATATGACAAATTAATTGAACAATCGTGCAAGGCCGCGGGCGTCAGCATGCAAACCGCAAGTGCAATAGAAAGCTTAAACAAAAAGCCAACAAAAACATCTTGCAACACGGCATTCACAACATGCATGAACAAAAAGTGCGGCACGGCATTTGAAAATTGCGAAGACGATGCGATATTCACACGATCTATTGCGGAATGCGCGGCGGACGCAACCGGTTGTGATGATTATTTGGCCGAAATCCGAACAACATTCACGAACGACCGCAAAAACACTTATGCCCGTCGCGAAGGTGTATTAGAAGCATTGGTCAAAAATTATCAAAGCACGCGTGAATCCAAGATTGCCGGCGCAAAATCAAATTGCAAAACCGGCAAAACATTTGAAACATGCGTAACCGCAACATGCAACAACAATATGCCGAACAAATGCGACAACAACAAAACCGAACGGGCCATGGCGGAAAAATTGTGTCAGTTCTATAAAACGGCATGCACGGTATTAAAGTAAAATGAAGATAAATTTGAAAATCTTTTGCACTTGTTCAATTTTCGCGATTATCGCGGGAACGGGTATTTCAAATGCGGCGGTGACCGCACGTCAAACCCCGGCGAATACGGCGGCGGCAAATCGCGCACAAAATCGCGCGCCATCGACCACGATACGCATGCCCACCACCGTCACAGAAACCGCAACAACAATAACGGCGGAACCGGAACCCGTTGACACGACCCCTGTGGCGGAACCCGACCCAATTTTGGAACCGGTCATAATCGTCGATAACAAAACATCAATATTTAGTGACGTGTTATCGGAAATAGGCGCATCCGCAACGGATTCATCCAACAGCGCATTGGCCGAAACAATTCGTCGCCAACGCGCACTGTTAGATGCCAAGTCAAACACGGACGCAACCACCACGGGCGGTTCCGGCATAACAACGGCGAACGCATGCGATGCGGCATTGCGTAAATGCATGACGGAAAAGTGCGGCAACGATTTCACAAAATGCGCATCCGATTCCACGACCGCATGGGGCAACAAAATGGATTCTTGCCGCCGCAATACAAAGTGCACCGGCCATGAATACAGCCTGCTTGCACCGGAAATATTGGCGGACAGAAACGCGGCAACAGAACTTTCGTATTACAATTCCGTCGTAAATTGTGGCAACCGGTATAACGATTGCATGTTTAATATCTGTGGCAAATCATTGGAAAAATGCCTATCAAAATCCGCGGGTGATGGCGCAGTTGCAAAATGCAAATCAATCGCCGACGAATGTCGGGAACAAGACAGCGGCCTGGCCGCGCGCATAATGGACGTGATGGCGGACAATCGCAAAATCGCCGCGGCGGACGCGCAAAAGGATGAAAAACGCCTTTACGAACTGCGCGATTTAATGCGCACCCAATGCACGCGTTTCGGCGCAATGTTTGACGAACGGACGCTTGATTGCGTTTACACCGTGAATTTCTTTGCGGGCGAAGATCATACATTGATGGCATCAAAAAAACTTTATTCCGGCGACACATTCCAATGCACACCGGATTGGTTTGGCGTCGATATCACAACATATATTGAAAATGCCCAACGACTTACCCGGTCGCAAACATCCGCATCCGCGGCGGCAATGGGCGCGGGCGTCGGCACGGCGGCGGGATTGGTATCATCCGGCGCAATCGGCCGTGCAATCGATACACAAAATGCCGAAAAACAGGCCAAAGAGGCATGTATAAACGACGGTGGCGAATGGGTCAGTGCCGGATTTAACAAGGGTAACAAGTGCGACATGACCAACGCAAAAGAAAATTGCCCAAAAATGAATGGCAAATGGGACGGCGAAAAATGTATCAAGGAAACGACCAGCGGCGCGAACGGCGAACAAAACGGTAATCCGCAACAAACGCAAACCGGGCAACAAGACGAAACCCCAATCGCAGACAGAATTGAACAAACACGATATTGTATGAAATACAACAACAAGCCAAAAGAGTGCAACGATGATCCAAAATGCCAATATAACGGTGACCTTTGCGAGAGAAAAGAAGGCACCCCAACTGAAACTTCATCAACCGGGGGGGGTAGAAATCCCGCAAATCCTAATATCGATTGTGATAAAGCTTGCGACAATGCATTACGAGAACTTAAAGATGATATATTAAGAATAAAAGATGCTAAGCTTTATAATTTCACAGCGTCCGTGGCTTTCTCAAACCCGCAATGCGCAAAAGATTGTGTTACAAAAGCAGACACCGTTTGCAAAACATTAGTAGACGATACCAAATACACAACATCAGAGGACTTTAAAAATTCAGTTGACGACTTTAAATACCATCAAATAACCAATGCGCATGCGGAACGTGACGGCAACAATCTTATTGAATGCAAGTACGAAAGTAAAATAACAGGACAAGTATATCCAACGCCCAAAGGAAATTCCGGCACCACCAGCGGCTCTGGCAGTTCCCACAGCAACAATTATTCGGAACGAACCGTATACATGTACGATAAAAAAGGTAATGACTATGGCCAGTCCGAAGACTTCGAATACAATGAAGAAGATGGAGCATATTCATCTGGGCACAGGATGTCAATGAAACCCAACGACACACAACAAAGTGGCGGTTCTGGCACAAAAACATGCCAACAAGTTTGCGCGGACATAAAGAAAACATTTAGTGTGGATTTATTTCATAAAAAATTGCCGATATCAAACCCAAGTTGCGAAAACACCTGTGATCCAGACCTAAAAGATTTCTGTAAAAGCTTTGCAACCAAAAAGGAAATTATTCAATTTGGTAACAGCAAACACAGAATACTGTGGGCATCTTCATCATGGCGTGACGGTATGTACGGTTGCCAATGGAGTGGCGAAACAGTGGCGCAAAACCAATCACAATCAGTGCAATGTGACACATACCTGACATCTGGCACATGGCAACCGAAATGCACCACAACAACACAGCGAATCTAATCAGAACCCAACATTCAAATCTGCCCAGCGCAACCAACGTCATACCGCGGTAACGCGCCCCGCGCAAAACAAAGTTTTGCTTGGGTGATGGTGCGCAGGATCCAGGCTGAGCAACGCCGAAGCCCTGCGTCGCAGACAGTTTGTCGTCGCATAGCGACGACAAATCCCCTGCGGGGCAAGTTTTTGCATTTGCAAAAACTAGGCACCGCCCTTCGGCGGTGTGACGCGACTCTGGAATTTTAAGTGTCCCGTTTTAATTGTGCATCAACACACCCACACTTCCATTTGACAACGGTAAAATAAAATTCTATAGTTCGCCCTTGGCGCGCAAAGGGGGCCAAAACATGCATTTTTATCCACAATTCGCAAAAGACTACTATGACGTAAAAACCGGAAACTATATTCCAATGTGGCGCAAAATCGCCCGTGCAAACCATGGCACCAAACTTGGCAATGCCGAATGCGCATTAACCAATTTTGGCAAATATTCGCCCGCATATCCAACCACAAACGAAGATTGGCGATTCGCCATGTGCGAATTAAACCCGGTGAACAAATCGGTACTTTGTGTCACGGGCAGTGGCGACCAACCCATCGCCTTTGCAATTTCCGGTGCACATGACATCGATACTTTCGACACAACTTTTTTTGCCAAGGTTATTATGGACATGAAAACATCCGCAATTCAAACGATGAATCACGAACAATATGACCGTTTTATTCGCGAATTACACAACACTACATCCGTGGTTGAAATTCCGGGATATGACAAAATCAAAAATATATGTCCCAAACAAAGTATCGTTGCCGCACGGCAAATGCGCGGTTACCATATATTTAAGCAAGGCACCGGTATTCGAAACGAATATATGCCAAATGACAACGAATATAACACCGCAAAAAAAATTATTCACGGCCCAATCAATTTTATTTGGTCTGATTTGCAAGATTTACATACGCAACTAACCAAGGAATACGACATAATTTATCTTTCAAATATTTTTGAATATTTCCAAAATCGCAAAAAAATCACCGGTGTTTTAAACAACCTTTACCCGTTTATTAAAAACGGTGGGGAAATCATGCTCTATACTTCTTGGGTGCAAACAAATGTGTCCGAACAAATCGATGCGGCGGCACGCGAATGCGGTTGGGGTGAAACAAAATTACACAATCAACAAAACGCATTCATGCTGACTATGCGCCGTACCCGTTAATTTATTCCGCACGCAAAACATTTAACAAATCATCTTTATCCGTCACAATCATTATTCCGTCCGCAATCCATTCGGCGGATTTTTTATCCAAATCCATAATACTGTCCGTTGCCAAATACAAAATCGGCCTCAATTTTTGTTCACTTTGCGCCGCATGCAACGCCACAATTGGCGAAGATTTTTGCTTTCCGGCCGCAAACCAATCTATTTCATCCGGTACCCAAAAATCATTATCATCATGCACCGCAATTGCGCATCCGTTTGCAACAATCAAATCGTCCGCAATTTTCGCATCAATGCCCGCACCACGCAACCAATTCAACATTTTTTCAATCGGATTTTCATCCGCCGGTGCGTTATCATCATCAAAATTTATATCCGCAAAGACAGGTACATCCGTATCCGCAACCGCCGGCGCATCCATATCAAAATCCGTCGGTATCGGCATGCCACCATACGACGCCAAACCTTCAGTTTTTGTCATACCAACCGATTCGGTTATCGGTTCCGCAACCAATGGCGCAACCGGTTCCGCCCGCCCCACCGACGCACCAGAATTTACCGGTGCGATTTGACGATTAAACACCGACATTTGCCGTGCACCGTAATTCTTTTGGGCCCGCATAAAAGTTTCACGCATTTCCGCCGGTACGCCCGAACGCAACGGTGGCAAAGATTCTTTTTCCGTCACAACCGGAATAACCGGTTCGGGCTTTGGTTCCGGCAATTTTTCGGTAAGACATTTTGGCAATGGCAATTTTACCGGCATTTCTTTATTTCGCACCGTTAAAACAGTGGTGGCAACATAAAGTGGCACCGCCGCCAAAACTAAAATTCCAAAAACCGCACCCGCAAAACCATGCAATTGCAAATGCAAAAGTTTATTCAAATGCGCCATAGAAAATATATTGAAATTAAACAGCCCACGCAAAATTGCCCACATAACAAACAAATAAATCCCCGTCCACGCAACCGCGCGCCAAAAATTTGCAAAAGATTTCTTTTTGTCAGCCATTTGTTAATATTATAGACACATTTTGCTTTCTGTCAATAAAACAATTATTTAAAGAAAAAAATTAAAAAAGACTTTTTTATTGCCCTTTTCTATGGTATAATACAAAAGATAGAAAGGAGGGTTTTTCATGCGAAACATGCTGAAAACTGCATTAAAAAGTGTAACATGCTTATCAATTATCGCGATGACCGCCGTGGCTTTTGCCGCAACGGACCCATCACGCGGCGCCGCAAGTCGCGGACGTGGCACGGCCAGTGCACGTATGCCGTCTATCCCGGTTTTGCCGGTAAGTGGCGTCGGCAATATGACCGTCAGCAACAGTCAAATAAATCCGGATCCGAACCCTAACCCTAACCCTAATCCGAATCCAAATCCGAATCCTGATCCGGATACACCAATTAACCCACCTGCCCCGCCGGCACCACAGACAACCTGCCCGGATGGTGGCGTTGAAAATTCATCTTATACAGTTGATAGCTGTATGAATGATATCTTGGGTTGTGTAAACGGTGGGGCATTACCAAACGGCATAAATTCACTATTTAATGAAGATTTACGTAATTCTATCGTGAATGGCATGGGGCTTTGCCTGACCCAGGTTGAAAACTGTGTTCGAACTGTTCGTCGCAATTGCCAATTTGTATACGCATCGAATTCCGACGTATGGCTTGACTTTAACGCACGCAAAGTTCAACCCGAATATTATGCGTTCGTCCTGCGTCAAACAGGCCTTACCCCGACCCAGGCGGAAAACACATGTTTGTTACTTGACCGCAATACATACGGCGCATCGTTTAATGCGGTTTCGCCAACCGACAACGTGACATCTGAATACGATCGTCGGGTTGGCGCATACAACAGTGCACAAAACGACTCTCTGCGTAAAGCGAACCCACTTGGGGCAGAGGTAAATACGAACGGTGCCGTTGACGGCAAACGTGGGTACTATGCACGTTGGGATGCGGAAAACGCACAATGCTTGTTGCGTGTGGCGGCATACAACAAAGACACACCAATTACCAACAGTTGGCTGTTCGGTGCACTTGGCGATGATTCTATGGCCGAAATATGGCAGGCAACCGGATCATCATTCACATGCAACAAAGATTTATTCGGATTCTCGTTAATGCCAACAACAAAAACGGTTGCGGCAACCGCCATCCCCGGCGGAACATTGCTGGGGGCCGGGATTGGCGCATTGGCGGGCCACGGCGATCGCAACTTTGATTGCACAATTGAATCCATGCGCAATACTTTGTTAAAAGAATTGCAAGACAACCAAAAAATCGGTGCAATCAATCAATATATTTCTTCGGATTTGTCCAGCACAGCAAAAACAATGACACTGGGGCAATGCCGGGAAATTGTTGATCTTTATGACATGTGGCAAATGGGTAAAGAAGCGGTCAACACATGTCGCGATGGCACCAAAACCGAAACAAAGCCGGAACCCAAATTGGACGTTAATTATGTTCATGGCAAACTTACATATACAATCGAATGCCTAAGTGCGAACCACAAATATGCAGATCGTGATGCCGCGTTACGCATAATAGCACAACAAACAGACAAAGGTTGCAATGACGATCCTTGTATGTGCAAAATTTTGGCGAATGACAAAGGGTTATTCGATAGTATGAACCTGAAAAACCCATGTGACGGCGAATCCATAAACGACATCTATGACGCAATCAAGAATTGGGTTCGGAACAATACATCACAAGATTGCTCTGGGTATTCATCACCAACCGGAACAACCACAACCGAAACGCATGAATGTCGGTTCGTTAACCTGAATCAAAAATGGCGTGATGGCACCGGCATATATTGCAGCAAAGGTCCGGGCGAATGCGTTGGCAAAGACGAGTTCAAAAGACAACTTGACGCACTTACCAAGGTATTCAATTCTGTTGAAATTCTTGCGGTCGAAAAAAGCAATCGTCTAAAAACAACATTGGTTGGCGCGGGCATCGGTGCGGCAACCGGCGGAACCGCAACGGCAATCACGGCATTCGTTGAAAAGAACAACATCAATTGCCGCGTGGCGGATGGACTGGCCAAAGTTGGATTGGGCAAATCCTATACGATTGACCGTCTGCGTGACTTCTATGTCAAATGGGCATTGAACTTGCCGTCAACAATTGCACCGACCGCGGTCGTTACGAACTGTGACAACTGGTCGTTGACATGCGCGTTGTTCACAGACGAAAAAGAATGCAGAAACGCCGTGTTCAACTATCAATCTGGCAATTTGTCCAGCATGACCAAGATAACCAATCCATGCGTTCCGTCGGGCAGTGCATGTATTGCGAACCTATCTGTGGCACAACAAAATGATGTATGTCTAACGACGCCAAATCCAACACCGGATCCTGATGCGTCGGCACCAATGATATCAAACTGTTACGAATGGGTTGATGTATGCGAAAGAATCACCAATGTAGATGAATGCAATACATCCAAGGTGATATTTGTTCCAAGTTCGATGCTTGTTCAAACGGCATGCAAATACAACACGAACTTAAATGTATGTCGTCCACGTCGTGCAAAAGTTATTCAATATATACCTGAATTTCAAACAAACCCGAATATATGTCCGAAAAGGATCGAAGAATAATAATGTGGTGTCCCAATAACGTCCGCCCCCCGCGGACGTTTTTTTACCCCCTTCTTTCCAAAGAAGGGGTAATTTTTATTTATATTCCCGCTTGTTTACATCCCTTTTTTATGATAAAATACAACAGATAGTAGAAGGGGTTTCACTTGAAACGAATATTTTTTGTATTGATGATTTTAACATGCGCGTCCGCCTCGTTTGGTGCCACGCGGCCGTCGGCGACGCCATCACAGCCAACAACGCAACGTGTTTCACGAACGGGTATGAACGCCACCGGAACGCCGCCCGCATCCAACAACAGTGCCCGCACCGTTGCATCACGCAGTGCAACGATACAACCGACGCAACCCACAACCCCGCAGGTATCGCGCAGTGCGCGTGCCGCGGTGCCGCCACAAACCCAACAAGGTCGCGCGGCAAAACAAAGCGTAATCAGTACCGGAACCAAGGTCGCGACCGCCACTGAAAACACCGCAGTTGACCAGGTTTGCTGGGGCAAGTTCAGCGGCTGTATGGATTCATTCTGTATGTTGGACAACACAAGCGGCGGCCGTTGTATTTGCAGTGATAAAAACGCAGAATACGATGCAATCCTCGAAGAAATTCAAAAACTCGACGAACAAAGTTATCAACTTGCCACCGTCGGTGTTGAACGCATTGAAATGGGCGACGCGGTCGATGCGGTTATGTCAAAAACCGATTCGGTGACAAAGCGCGTAACCGCGGACGCGGCAAAATCAAAACGCCAATCATTGGATTTAAGTTCGTGGAATTCGTTGGACCTGGACTTTGATGCCGATGTCGAAGATATTTTCGACATATCATCGGACGGTGTATCGGTCAATAATAAAACCGGCGACGCACTTTATCGCGCGGCATCAAAACTTTGCAACGCGCAAATTCCCGAATGCAAATCGCAATCGACATTGATGGATTTAATGTATAAACAGCGCGTGCGTTCCGATTGCACCGCGTATGAAAACAGCCTGCGCGCCGCACGCACACAAAGCGCACAAAAACTTGCCGCGGCACAAAGCGCGATGCGCGAAGCCGCATTGGAACAATACCGCAACGCAAACAAATACGACCTTGGGCAATGCACGGTGCAATTCAAACAGTGCATGCAAACAACCGGCGGTTGCGGCGATGACTTTACCGGGTGCGTCGGTTCGATTCAAGAGGTCACAACCGGGGTTAAATTCGACAGTTTAAAAAAGAAAAAAATCAAAGGGAATTCGTCTTCCATCACTATTGCACAATCGACATACGATATCTTAGAGGCGAAGAAACCACTTTGTATGACCGTAACCCAAGAATGCGTAAATGTTCGCGACCAGGTTTGGGACGCGTTTTTGCGTGAGGCCGCACCACAAATCAAATCCGCAGAATTGTCCGCAGAATCAGATATGCGAACATCATGCATTTCAAATATTTCAAACTGTTTCCAAAAGGCATGCCGCGATACAATGGACCCCAATGACCCAGAGGGTTCATATGACATGTGCCTGGTCAACCCAGATATAGTAAGCAATTTATGCAAGATTCAGGTTACACCATGTGAAAATTCTATCCCGGGTATCATGACATACGTCAAGGCGCGGTTAAAATCGATGCGTGTTGATTCATGCACCAACGAATTTAAGGCATGTTTACAATCCGAAGACCGCTGTGGCGAAGATTACACACAGTGTATCGGACTTGACACCGACACAATCGTCCGTATGTGCCCGGCGGATAAATTGGTTGGTTGTCAAGACGAAACGCATAATGCTAATTATGTATACCAAAATCTTGCTGACATCGCCAAGGGCATATTCCTAAACATCGATAACAACTTGCTTGCGGCGTGTCAAAAAGCGGTGCGGAATAAAGTTATCGAAGTTTGTGGCAGTTTGTCAGAGTGCGAAGCATTCGACGACGATACCGTAATCGGAACGGATTCTTTGGTCAGATATAAAACAGGTGACAAGATTGTTATTGATGGTCTTATGAATTTTGGTTTGTTAACATTTGATGATAGTTATCTATCAAATAATACAAACCAACCAAATACAACAGAAACACCAATATTCGATAGAAGTGCTTTTAATTTCTTAGATAATCCTGCTTCGGATGTTGATACCGCTACGGCCAACCGGATTAGATCCGCGATAAACACTGTTGAAAATAGTGCCGTGCAAAAGATAAATATTTTAAATACAGACCCAACGATTGAAACGTGTATCAAAGGACTAACACAAAGTTGGCGCAAAGATGGCGATCCAATGCAAAGAGAAGAAAACGTTGCTCGTTTTCCGCATTTACTTGAATCATATACACGTATGGTATTCAATTCTGCATTGAATAAAGCCTATTTAAATTATAATGAAAAATATAATAAATTGGTCGGTGAAGCAATGGAGGATCAAAGTGATGATGTCAAAGCCGCACTTTGTGCCGCAATGAGTTATCAAGAAGGTGCGGCAGTGTGTACAGAACACGAAGAAGTTGATGGCGAAGCTGTTTGTAAAAAATACCGTACAAATTTAGCCCTGGAATCAATATTTAATAACAACGCCGGCGATATGGGTTTAAGGGGAAGTGGCACACGATATGAATTACAAGCATCCGACCTTAGTAAAAAATTACAAACAATGTCAAAGGGCAAAGGCGAATTTATTCAAGTCGATAAAGAAGGAAATATGATAGGTTGGATTACAATGGAATCTATGTATAGTTCTGGTACCAATATTTGTACCCTTAAAACTACCTCAAAGCTGTGTTCAGAAATGGAAATGAAAATCACCACAGATACAACTTATTGTGAAACTGCGGGTTTAGGTGGTGGATGTAGCACATGGGAAGGCGCGGTTGCACCAACAATTGGGTATGCCGACACAACATACAAGAAAGAAAATTATCATGGCATATATTGTTCGGAATACGGTGAACCGGTAACAAATGTGCAAGAAATAAAAATGTAACCCCTTGCCCGCAAATGCGGGCAAGGTTTAGAATTGTATGTCGGTGCATTTTTCAGTTTCCTCACCCCATGTTTCGCAATATTTATCACCAACCAATGGATTCCTGGTCTTAGCACACTGACTTGAACGGACACATTTGTGACATACCAAATTTTCCCAATCAAACGCTGTTGTAATGGTTTCCTTGTAATTCCATTGTTGCATTCCACCAGAACCTGTTAATTGTGTGTTATCTGGTTCAACATTTGGACCATTCGCATCGGCATCAGCTGATGATAAGATAACCCCGGCCATTACTGCGCTTGCTATCGCCACTCCAGGTATTGGCGCGAGACCAGCACCAATTCCGTACCAGCCAGCTAATAAATAAGTTCCTGCACTTGCCGGTGGTTCAGCGGAACGCGCCATTGCGGACGACTTCGCAAGATTAACACATGAATCACGAGCAATTCCACGACGACGATCTTTGTTATTTTGGCCTGCAATTTCGGCTTTGCGTTCTGCAAGCTTGGAATAATCTTTTGACATCTTTGCGTTTAATTCATCGTATTTTGCATAATAATTTTCTTTGGTTTTTGCCAATGCAGAATCTGATATTATTCTGCGCATTTGTGCTGTCAACTGTGGAAAACGCGGATTTGTCTTTGAACCAGTGCCTAACATTTTTTTATAACCCTGAAATTCGCGTCCTGTCATGCAGTATTGCACCTTTTGATCTGATTCTATTGCACTTATTGCATTTTGAACACTTGTTTGTAATGCCGCCAATTCAGAATTAACTCTTTCTTTGTGTTCGTCAGTTATAGTTTCATTACCGTCTGTGTCTGTTGATACGTCGTACCAATAACTGGCCACGTCTATGATTCCATCTTTTGTGCTACCATCATCTGTAAATTTAACACTTTCCCAGTATATACGTCCATCTATAACCGCTGCAATATTCTTCGCATTATGGTGAACATAGGTTATATCCCCTTTGGAATCAGTTGCGGTCATTGCGGTTGTATTTCGGCCTAATTCTTCATCTGTAATTGTGTCTATATTGGGCCTACAATTATTATAGTCTATGTCCAAACTGTCGCCTCTATATGTAAAGTCACATATTTTATATTCCAAACTGCGTGAACCTAAACCATTATCTACAATCATTTCGTCGCAATTTTCCGTGCTGCCACAGACCTTTATCATTGCGGCATTGGCGGCTTTTTGACACGCCGTTAGCATATTGTTATCGATATTTAGGAATATGCCGGTGGCGATGTCAGCAAGATTTTGGTATACATAATTAGCATTATGCGCCATTGTGTTGTTCCGCCCGCAAATGCGGGCATTTTTTTACTAAATTCCTTGACTTTTCGAAAAAAACGCTATACAATGCGCGGGCATGCAAAGGTTTGCGTGCGGCCGATTGGCGAAAATGATAAACTAAGCTAAAAGGAAATATAAATGATTGAAAAAAACTGGATGGCTTTGATAAAGCCGAAAAAACTGAATATCACCACCGATGAACATAATCCGAACATGGCCAAATTGGTCGCGGAACCGCTGGAAAAGGGTTTCGGGCTTACACTTGGAACGGCGTTGCGCCGCGTTCTGTTGTCTTCACTCCAAGGTTGCGCACCACTGTATGTGAAAATCGATGGCGTTCAACACGAATTTTCAAGTATCCAAGGCGTGCACGAAGATGTCGCGGATATTTTACTGAACCTTAAGGGTGTTTATTTCAAGGCAAATGCCGAAGGTCAACACAAGGTTAATCTGCACGTGACGGGTCCGGCCGTGGTCAAGGCGGGCATGATTGAATGCCCCAGTGCGATAGAGGTTATGAACCCCGATGCGGAACTTTGCACATTGGACAAAGGCGCGCAGTTTGACATGGAAATCACACTTGGCACGGGCCGCGGCTATGTTCCGGCAAACGCACATGCCGATGGATTGCCACTGGGCGTGATTCCGGTTGATTCAATCTTTTCACCAATTTTGAATGTCGCGACCGTGGTTTCGGAAACCCGTGTTGGGCAATCAACGGACTATGACAAATTGGAAATGACCGTCAAAACAAACGGCAGTGTCACACCCGAAGACGCAATCGCGTTCGCGGCGCGTATCTTGACCGACCAATTGACTTTGTTCATCAATTTCGAAGACCCAACGCAAATCGCGACACCGACCGAAGAAGAAGTTGCCAAGGACGCGTTGCAGTTCGATCCGAAATTGTTGAAACGCGTGGACGAATTGGAATTGTCTGTGCGCGCGAACAATTGTTTAAAGAACGACAAAATCAACTGGCTTGGCGAATTGGTCCAAAAGACCGAGGCGGATATGTTAAAGACCCCGAACTTTGGCCGCAAGTCATTGAACGAAATCAAAATCCAATTGGAAGCGATGGGCCTTGGCCTTGGGATGGAGGTCCCAGGTTGGCCGCCAGAAAACATCGCAGAATTAGCAAAAAAATACGAAGACCCGTATAAATAAAATTATTGGGAATTCAAAAAACGCGTGTTACTGAATCACTGATTTGGGGCACGAAAAGTGGTGCAATCCCGAGGAACCGGGCGGAAACAAAAATAAAGGAGTAACCGATGAGACACCAAAAATCTGGTCGCACTTTTAATCGCGACACAAATGCACGCAAGGCCTTGTTTATTGGGCTTGCAAAGAACCTGATTGAAAAAGAACAAATCAAAACAACTTTGCCAAAGGCCAAAGATCTGCGCAGTGTCGTGGAAAAATTGGTTACCCGCGCCAAGGTTGATACCGTTGCGAACCGCCGCCTGACCGCGTCGGAATTGGGCAACGCATGCGACGCAACCGTAAAAAAGTTATTCACGGTGCTCGGGCCGCGCTATGCGAAACGCCCGGGTGGATATACACGCGTGCTAAAGGCCGGATTCCGCTATGGCGATGCCGCACCGATGGCGATTATCGAATTTGTTGACCGCGATGTGAATGCGAAAAAACCACAAAAACCGGAAGTTGCCGCGGCCAAGGCCGAAGAAGCGACCGCAACCGATGCGCCAAAGGCGCCCAAGGCACCAAAGGCCGAAAAACCGACAAAGGCACCGGCCAAAGAACCGGCGGCGAAAAAAGCCACTGCGGCAAAAAAGACCGTTGCGGTAAAACGCCGCGCCACCGGAAAATAAGTGGTAAGTGTAATTGAAACGGTGGCCAACGCCACCGTTTTTTTATCTAAAGAGGTTTTTATACCGTCATTCCGCGGTACCGGGCCCCACAAAAATGTGCAACATTTTTGTGGGTGGTTTCACGCGGAATCTTGTCGGGTCGGCCGAAAATTAATTCACAACAATCCCGCGGAGATACCGCCTTTAGGCGGTATGACGACACACTTACCGTCCCACATTAAACTCATCACCATACCCGGCGACGGATTGACCACCGATATAGCAACCGATATCTTCGAATCCTTGCTTAACTTGGGCTTTTTTCACAAGGTTTGCCGTAACAATTCCGCCAACGGTCCCCAGCACAACACCGGCGATACTGTCCGATGCAAGACGTGCAGTGTTAAATTCGCCATTTTCGTCCCGCCAAACACTTTTTTCAAACCCACCAAACATTTCTGATAACCCACTATATTTACGGTCCAGTTCGATTTCTAATTCTCCGATATATTCATCACTGTATTCGCACTTACCGTTTTTAATTACTTTATCAGAATCCAGACAAACACATTTGCCATTGCGTTCTACAGTCTCCGGCACAACACACTTACAATTCGAATCCATATTGTCCGGGTCCGAACACGGTTCTATAACAGGGGTGGGTGGTATAATAACAGGTGGTATAATGGGCGGTGTAACGTTTGCAACACACTGACCGCGCCCACCGACAATTTCGAA
This sequence comes from Candidatus Enterousia sp., assembly GCA_045646605.1. Taxonomy (GTDB): domain Bacteria; phylum Pseudomonadota; class Alphaproteobacteria; order Rs-D84; family Rs-D84; genus Enterousia. The sequence continues at coordinate 59,176 of JAZRLA010000004.1, read as the reverse complement.
ATGCGTATTAGAATCTTTACAGTTACATTTACCCTTTATTGGCTTGTCCCAGGTCGCATCTGTCCCTGTATCACAACATGCGATAGCCTCTATGCTCATACCAGCCCGCTGTTCACGACATGTCTTTTTATTCCCTTTTTTGACACACATACCGTTTTCATCATTTTCGTATCCTTGTTTGCAACCAACTTTTTTACATATTGGCCCGCAAAAGAAATGATATATTCCATTTTGATCCATCAACCCGCCGCCATGTGCGACTTTAACCGCCGCGCTACATTCCGCAGCGGTAAGGTCAATCGATGATTCCGCACCACGGTTCAATACCACGGTTTGCCCTTTGATTGTTGCACTGCAAGTGTCTTTATTTGGATTCGGAGTTGGGCCGGGATTTCTTTCAACGCATTTTTCCCCAGACACGACATAATTTCCTTCGCATGCCTTCAATTTGCATTGCAAATGCACATCTGCGTCACAATAAAGTTGGAACATAGACCCCTTAAGATCTAACTTACCTGCACGTGTATAAGCCCCCGCATCTCCATTTGCGCGCTTTAACGCATCAGCGCACATTTCGCGTGTCAAATCCATATTAAAAGTTTCCCCTGCGCTTAAACTAAGCGGTTTACCAGACTGTACCATTGTAGAGCACTTTTCTTCCTCCGGAACATAAATTTCCCATCTATCATCTCCACTGGTAGTACACACATAAATTACCGTCTTATTTATAGGCGTACCACGCCAAACATGCCCAGGTTTCATCTCTATCCTTTGACCATCTGTACAATAATCCTTGGTACCATGCCCCTTGCCACACACGGCGGCACTTCCTTGTTGTCTTCCAGACTTCACATTGTCGTGCTCTTGAACACTAAGCCACAAGTAATCATTCCAATCAATTTTCTTTTGTTTTGGTTCAATAACTTGCGGGCTACACAAACTCGTTGAAGGCGCCGCCAAAGTCACACTTTCCACAAATATTGCAAAAATTGAAACTAACATAAATAGCGTTAAAATTTTTTTCATGACCTCTCTTCCTTTTTATTTCTATACCCAAGGTATTATACCATAAAATAAAGTCGAATACAAGATGTAACAACATAAAATATCATATAAACAAATTGACCACTAAAAAAATCCGCCAAGGCGGATTTTTTTCTTAAACTCTGCGGACTTTCTTTGGTCGGCAACCGTTGTGCGGAATACGCGTTGTGTCCGTAATGCTTTGCACAACCAAGCCGGCATTTGCCAAACCACGAACCGCGGATTCACGACCCTGACCGATTCCGCGCATAAGGACATCAACGGTCTTCATGCCCATTTCGGCGACCTTTTTGCCAACCGCATCCGCCACAACAGTCGCAGCATACGGGGTCGATTTCTTTGCGCCCTTGAAATTATTCGCACCCGCCGTCGCCCAGGTCAAAACCGCACCCGACTGGTCAGTAATGGTGATACGCGTGTTATTATTCGTGGCAACGACATGAGCAATGCCGTGCGAAACTTTTTTTACAACTTTCTTTTTATTTATTGCCATTTTTATTTTTTCCTTTGATTAGATGTCTTCAATTAACTATCGTGTTAATCTCTACCCAATTTTATTATTTACCCTTGACCGCAGAACCCGCGACAACGATACGTTTACCCTTGCGCGTACGGGCATTGGTCTGTGTCCGTTGACCGCGCACCGGCAAGCGGTTACGATGACGAATACCGCGATATGTTTTCAAATCTTGCAACCGTTTGATATTCATCGCAACTTCGCGACGAACGTCACCTTCGACCTTAAAATTCTGTTCAATATAGTTCGAAATTTTGATAACGTCTTCGTCGGTCAAATCCTTTGCGCGCAGACCGTCCTTTAATTTCAGCGCCTTGCAAATCTGTGCGGCGCGGGTTGGCCCAATGCCGTGGATGTATTGCAAAGCGGCCTCAATACGTTTTTCTGTGGGTATATTTACACCTGCTATACGTGCCATTTTTGTTTTTCCTTTTTTATTTTTGCCATTGCGACAATTCTATACGAACCAACGCAAAAGTCAAACCTTTGTTTCACGTAACCTTTTAATTACGGAAACGACCTTTCTTTGCGGCGCCCATAACACCATGATACTGTTTTGCAACCAAATAAGATTGCACCTGGTTCATGGTATCAAGTACGACACCCGCAACGATTAAAACACTGGTTCCGCCAATCATCAACGGCATTCCAAAGTGCGTATTCAAAATGATCGGCAATACACACACGACAACCAAATATAAAACACCGATCGCCGTAACCTTGGAAACCATAGAATCAAGGAACTTTACCGTCTGTTCACCCGGACGCACACCCGGAATATATCCACCGGCATTGCGCAGATTGTTACTTGTCTCCTCCGAATTGAACACAACCGCCGTTTGAAAATACGCAAAGAACGCGATTAAAACCGTATACAAAATGATATACGACCACGCCCCATACGTAAAGAACCCCATTATATTTTGCACAACCAAGTTTTCACTTTGAACGAATCGTTGCACAAACGCCGGCAACATCATGATGGACGACGCGAACACCGGCCCCATAACACCCGACATATTTACCTTTATCGGCAAATAGGACGCATTCGTATTCACAACACCGTTCGCCATAACCTGACGCGGATATAAAATCTGAACCCGACGCTGCGCCAATTCAAAGAACGCAATCAACGCCACAATTCCAACCACGAATAAAATTACCAACGCAATCATCGCCGGCGACATTTGGCCAACCGACCCCAGGGATACGATTTTCGCGACACCTTCGGGGATTTGGGCGATAATGCCCGCGAAAATAAGCAACGATGCGCCCTGCCCTATGCCACGCGCCGTGATTTGTTCCGCAAGCCACATGACAAAAACCGTTCCGCCGACCAACGCAATAATCGCCGACAATTCAAACGAAAATCCCGGATTCACAACCGCGCGCACACCATTGACCGGTGCCATAACCTCCAGTCCCCGTACGACGGCCCAACCCTGGACCACCGCAAGTAACACCGCCAAATATCGCGTGTATTGATTGATTTTGATACGACCCGATTCGCCCTCTTTGCGCAAATCATTTAGCGATTTGCTGGTCGCGGTCAATAATTGCAACACGATAGATGCCGAAATATACGGGAAAATGTTAAGTGCCAACACCGACATACGCGAAAGTGAACCACCAGTGAACATATCGAACATACCCATCATACCACTGCCCTCGCCGGTAAACAGGTGCAACACCGCCGATGCATTCACACCGGGCAACGGAATAAACGAACCAATTCGATAGATGACCAACGCCCCCAGCGTAAACAAAATACGCTTTTGCAAATCTGAAAGTTTACCAAAAAACCTTGATATGAATCTCATGCGCCGTCTCTCTTTCCTGTTCCCGATTATTTATTTTTGATTGTGCCACCCGCTTTGGTAATCGCTTCCTCAGCCGCCTTGGACCATTTTGCCGCAACGATATTCACCGCGGTTTTAATTTCGCCCTTGGCCAAAACCTTCAGCCCGGACATACGACGGTTCAAAATTTTCGCCGCCAAAAGCGATTCGATAGTAATATCTTTGCCAGCATCAATTTTGCCGGCCGCAATAAACTTTTCAATATCACCAAGATTGATTGTAGCGTAGTGTTTCGCAAACGGATTTGTAAAACCATATTTCGGGAAACGACGCAAAATCGGCATCTGACCACCTTGGAAAGTTGCCTGTTTACGCGAACCCGCACGCGCCTTTTGCCCCTTGGTTCCACGACCCGCGGTTTTACCATAGCCCGACGCCATACCACGCCCAACGCGTTTAATATCGGACCGTGCACCCGCATTATCCATCAAAGCATTTAATTTCATCTTTTTACTCCTATGAACTTATATAGTTCGTTTGCGCATGCGGACAAGTATCCGCATACTCGGTTTTATACTCTTATTCCTCTGTTACACTAACCAAATGTGCGACTTTGGCGATCATGCCACGAATTGATGCACTGTCATCAAATTCATTTGACTTGCCAATACGGCCCAAACCTAATGTAGCCAGAATTTTGCGTTGCGATTCCGGACGACCGATAACACTTTTGATTTGTTTTACAATTATTTTTTTTGCCATGGGCACCACCTTTTATTATTTGTCTTCCGTTTCTTTTGATTCTTCGGCCATTTTTTTGCCGTCACGCCCTGCAACGATTTCCGCGACCGTTTTACCACGACGCGCCGCAACCGTCTTTGGCGAATTCATTTTTGAAAAGGCAAGAAACACCGCACGAACCATATTATTCGGATTGTTTGCACCCTGGGATTTCACAACGACGTCTTGAACCCCCAAACAATCAAACACCGCACGGAGCGCCCCCCCAGCGATGATACCGGTACCGGGAACCGCACTGCGCAGAACCAACTTACTTGCACCATATTTAACCGAAATGTCATGATGTAACGTGCGACCTTCCTTTAACGGAACGCGAATCATTTTCGCCTTGGCGGCTTTGGTGGCCTTTTGCACCGCAGATTGAACTTCCAACGCCTTGCCTTTGCCAAAACCAACCTTGCCGGCCTTGTCACCAACGACGACCAACGCCGAAAAAGACATATTCTTACCGCCCTTCACAGTTTTGGAAACGCGGTTCACAGAAACCAATTTATCCACTAAATTATCTGTCTGTAATTTTTTATCATCAAAACGTGCCATTTATAAACTCCGTATTTATATTTAGATTCTGACGCCACCCGCACGAATCGCTTCGCACAATGCCTTTACACGACCATGATAGCGATACGCCCCACGATCGAAATAACAGTTATCCGCAATTTTGGCTTTGACCACACGTTCTGCGAACGCCTTGCCAACCAATTCGGCACCCGCGACATTCCAACCATTCCCTTTAAAACCCTTTTCCTTGGACGATGCGGCACAAATCGTGCGACCATGCACATCATCAATGGCCTGAATTTCAATATGGCGACCACTGCGGAAAACCGACAGACGAATTTTCCCAGGATTTTTCTTTTTCAACGCAACACGTGTCACAAGCTTGCGTCTTTCTTCTGTAGATAAATGTTTCAACATTTTTTTTCCTTTTTTCCAACTTCCGTAACAGCGGAAATTTTTATTTATTATTTCTTTTTACCTTCTTTGTGACGAACCTTTTCACCCTTATAGAAGATACCTTTGGCCTTGTACGGATCCATTTTACGAATTTTGTGAACCTTGTCCGCAAACAAACCAACCGCACATTTGTCATTACCACTGATGGTAAATTCTGTCGGTGTTTCACCCATCGTAACGGTCAAACCATCCGGAATTTCCATAACGACATCATGCGAAAATCCAACAACCAAAGTGAATTTCTTGCCACTAACCGATGCTTTGTACCCAACACCCTTCATGTACATTGCCTTGGAAAAACCTTTGGTTACACCTTCGACCGCATTACGAATATTGCGTGTCATTGTTCCCCACATTGCGCGTGAATCTTTATCTTCGGCATCTTTCGGGGTAACAATAACCTGACCGGCTTCAACCTTAACATCAACCAACGAAGAATTTTTTGTATTCATCGCGACGGTCAATTCACCCTTTGGACCTTTGATAACCAATTTGTCACCATCCAAAGATGCAACCACACCATCGATCAATTTAACTGGATATTTTCCTGCCCTAGACATAATTACATCCTTTTAATTATATAACCTTGCACAAAACTTCACCGCCGACATTCATCAAGCGCGCCTTGTGATCCGTCATGACGCCATGCGGGGTCGACACAATCGAAATACCCAATCCATTCAAAACACGTGGCATCTTTGCGGCCCCAGAATAAACACGACGCCCCGGTTTCGATACCACAGAAATATCCTGGATTGCACCATTTCCGCCGACATACTTTAACACGACGACCAAATTTGAACGATGCTCATCGATTTCTTCCCGACGAAAATCTTCGATAAAGCCCTCTTCTTTTAACACCGCCAAAACTGCGGCACGTAATTTGCTGTTCGGAACAATTATGGACTCTTTACCCGCATTCTGACCATTACGTATACGGGCGACCATATCTCCGATTGGGTGTGATAATGACATCTTTTACTCCTATTCTAACCGATTGCATTGTCCACAATCGGCATGTTTAACTTTACCAACTTGACTTGCGGACACCTGGCAATTTACCTTCGGATGCCTGGGTTCTGACCTGTTGACGGCAAAGACCGAACATACGTGAATACCCACGTGCACGACCCGTTATGCTGCACCGATTATGCAAACGTGTCGGATTCGCGTTACGTGGCAACTTCGCCAATTTCAACATCGCCTCCTTGCGTTCTTCTGGTGTTGCATTCACAGACATCTTTTCTTTGATTGCGGCACGCTTTTTGGCATACTTGGCAACCAATTTTTCACGTCTTTTTTGTTTATTTATCAACGCTAATTTAGCCATTTTTTGTCCCTTTTATTATTTCAATACCAACGGCAGGCCGATTTTAGTCAGCAATGCGCGCGCCTCGTCATCCGTTTTCGCGGTTGTTGCAATCACAATATCCATACCACGAATAGAATCTATTTTATCAATGGAAATTTCCGGGAATATCAAATGTTCTTTGACACCGAACGCATAATTTCCACGACCATCAAACTTTGATTTTGAAAGTCCACGAAAATCCTTGACACGTGGTAATGCAACCGTAATCAATTTATCAAGAAAATCATACATACGTTTTCCGCGCAATGTTACTTTGGTTCCAATCGCTTGACCTTCGCGCAAACGATACGTTGCAATAGATTTTTTTGCATGGGTAATTATCGGCTTTTGTGCAGCAATCGCGGTTAAATCAGTCACCGCCGCATCAAGTTTCTTTTTGTCAGAAACGGCCTCACCCACACCCATATTCAAAACAATCTTGGACAGTTTTGGAACCGCCAACATATTCTTGTACCCAAATTCTTTAACCAATTCAGGCACGATCTGTTTTTCATAAATTTCACGCAATCTGCTTTGCATTTCTTATCCTTAACGTTATTTCCCGTAACAGCGGGATGTTTTTTTACAATTCAGTCCCAGATTTCTTGGCAACACGAACCTTCTTGCCCTTTTCAACCTTGTATCCAACGCGCGTAGCCTTCTTAGTTTTCGGATCAACCAACGCAACATTAGAAACGTGAATCGGCGCCTCACGATCAACAATATGCCCCGGTTCATTTTGCGTCGGCTTTATGTGCCATTTATGACGATTCACACCCGCCACAACAACACGCGACTCGGTTGGTCGCGCCTCTAATACTTGGCCTTTGACACCTTTGTATTTCCCTGAAATAACTACGACTTCATCGCCTTTTTTAATTTTCATCTTTCAACGCCCTTTTTTCAAATTCTTATTTTTTTGTTGCCACCGAAGGGTCCGATTCACAAGCCAAATCCACCTTCTCAATCGCCTGCTTCATCAATTTGTCATCAAAACAGAAAGGATATCGCGACTTAATCATTTCAACCGCAACATCATTATATGCTTCATACCCTTCTTGGTCATCCATGTTCTTCTTCAATTCCTCTGGCAATTTTGCCAACGTTTCTTTAGAAGCATTACATAATTCTTCAATCTGCTGATGTGCCAATTTTTTGCAAGCACGAACATCCTTCGATTCACATGCCACCATCGCAAACGCCGAAACAATGACCAAGGAAACAGAAACTAAACTTTTTGACATCATTTACTCCTTTTTCCATCCGCCATTATAACACTTCCGGTGCCAAAGACACAATCTTTTGGACATCATATTTACGACGTACTTCACGCGCAATCGGTCCAAAGATACGTGTTCCAATCGGTTCAAAGTTGTTCTTGTTTATTAAAACGACCGCATTATCATCAAAGCGAATTATCGAACCATCCGGACGTTTAATCGGGAACTTGGTCCGCACAATAATCGCACGTTGAACAGTTCCTTTTTGTACTTTGCCACGCGGAATTGCTTCCTTGATAGCGACCACAATTTTATCACCGACGGTGGCATAACGACGATGTGAACCACCCAAAACTTTGATACACATCGCTTTACGTGCCCCGGAATTATCCGCAACCGTCATAACCGTTTCATTTTGAATCATAACCTTATCCTCGTCCTGCTATTGGGGCCATTCCCCAACGCTTTGTTATGGAACCCGACTGACATAACCGTCCAAAGACCGTAATGTCCTCAAAGGCCCCTGGGTTGATTTAGTCCGTTACCTCAACATCACCATCTTTCGACACACCAACCAAACCCTTGACAACCCAAGATTTGGTTTTCGATATCGGGCGATGCTCTTCAATCGCAACAATGTCACCAACTTTATATTTGTTGTCTTCATCGTGCGCTTTATATTTCTTGTTTTGCTTCACGAATTTACCATACAGTGGATGACGAAAGCGGCGTTCTACTTCTACAACAACCGTCTTGTCATTTGCCGTACTTCTAACCGTGCCTTGCAGTATACGTCTTGGCATAACACTATCCCTTATATACTTCTTTTGTTTACTTTTACCTAACCTGGCATATGATAACCTAAAAAAAGGAAATCTCAACCAAAATTAGTTTTTTTTATTGTGCCGCGTTCAATTTTGTTTTCACACGTGCAATGTCGCGACGAGTTTTACGCAAAACATGTGTTTTTGGCAAAACCCCCGCCGCATGTTGAAAGCGTTGATCCATCTGCTTTTTTTTCAAATCGACCAAACTGCTTTTCAATTCTTCTGTTTTCAAAGATTCCGTTTTCTTTTCAGCCATATTCGCCACCTTTTAACTTTAGTTCACTTTGCGTTCAACAATCTTTGTCTTAATTGGCAATTTAGCCGCCGCCAGTGCAAATGCTTCCTGGGCCACATCTGACTTAACACCGTCCAATTCGAAAATAATACGGCCCGGTTTTACCCGACAAATCCAATATTCAACGGCACCTTTACCCTTACCCATACGAACCTGAGCCGGTTTTACGGTAACAGGAACATCAGGAAACACGCGAATCCAAAGTTTTCCCATACGTCTCATACGACGGGTAATTGCACGACGTGCCGCTTCTATTTGACGCGCGGTGATACGTTCCGGTGACAAGGCCTTTAACCCAAAAGAACCGAAAGCCAATTCACTGCCCCCCTTGGCAACACCGTGAATACGCCCTTTGTGCTGTTTGCGAAATTTTGTTTTATTTGGCATTAACATGTTAAAACCTCAACTTTCTAATTATTTTGTTCTTTTGTTGCTATCACTGGTTCCGGCATATTCGGTCGGACGCGCCATTTCGGATGCCCATTTTTCTTTATTTACAACATCCCCAGTGTAAATCCAAACCTTTACCCCAACAACACCGTATGTGGTTTTGGCCTGAACCGCGGCATAATCAATATCCGCGCGCAAAGTATGCAACGGGATGCGTCCTTCACGAATTTGTTCACTACGCGCAATTTCCGCACCATTCAAACGCCCAGAACACATAATTTTAACACCCTGTGCCCCGGCCTTTTGCGCATTCTGCACACCTTTTTTCATCGCGCGTTTATACGAAACACGACCTTCAATCTGTTGTGCTATACCCTGGGCAACCAATTGTGCATTCAAATCCGGTCTGCGCACTTCATAGATATTCACAACAACCTGGTCGTTCTTAACCAGTTTTTTGATATCATTACGCAACGCTTCGATATCGGCACCATTTTTACCGATAATCATACCCGGACGCGAAGTATGCACCGTTATAACGACCTTTCTTGCGATACGGTCAATAACAATTTTTGCAATCCCCGCTTTTTTCAGTTTCTTTTCCAAGAATTTACGAATCATATTGTCTTCCGCCAGACAAGCTGCATAATGCTTCTTGTCCACAATCCAACGCGAATCCGGAACTTTATTTATGGATAGACGCTGTGCAATTGGCGATACTTTCTGTCCCATTTTTTTCCCTTATGTTTATGCTTGGTGTTCTTGAAACCTTGCGGTTTTATTCAGGGGTCGCCCCCATACCACCAAACCTTGTTCTTTTATTTTGTTTCTTTTTTTGTTTCTTTCTTTGTTTCTTTCTTTGTTTCTTTCTTTTTCACGGTTCCCTTCTTTGGCATCGCACCCGATTCCAAAACAATCGTCAAATTCGAAAACGGTTTCAAAATCGGCCGTGCACTTCCGCGCGGTCCCGGCATAATACGCTTCATCGTTAACGCCTTGCCACACCAAATTTCTTTGATAAACAAAGTATCAACCGCCAAATTCTTGTTATGTTCCGCATTTGCAATCGCAGACATCAAAGTTTTCAACACTTCGCCCGCGACACGCTTTTTGGAAAATTTCAACACATCAATGGCACGATCAACCGGCAATCCACGAACCATCGCACACACCAAGTTCAATTTTTGGGTGCTGATGCGTATCATTTTATTAAACGCACGAACCTGATTATCTTTTATTCCATATCTTGTCATAACCTAACGCCTTTTATTTGTATTATTTTCCTGCGGCCGCGGCCTTTTTATTTGCAGCATGCCCCTTAAAGGTACGTGTTGGTGCAAATTCACCAAGTTTATGCCCAACCATATCTTCGACAATTGAAACCGGAATAAACTTGTTTCCATTGTGAACTTCGAACGTAAGCCCAACCATTGGCGGAACAATCGTACTACCACGGGACCAAGTTTTAATTGGTTTATGATCATTTTTCTCATTGGCAACCGTTACCTTTTTCAAGATAGACGGATGAACATATGGACCTTTCCAAACTGAACGAGACATTTATAACTCCGTTTTTTAACCGTTTTTACTTCTTTTTCGCCAAATGTCTGCTACGAATAATCATTTTGGCTGTACGTTTATTCCTGCGTGTCCGATAACCCTTGGCCGGGATACCAGTTCTTGACACAGGTTCATGTCCTTTGGAATGGCCATTACCACCACCCATAGGATGATCCACCGGGTTTTGTGCCATACCACGTGTCGACGGGCGAATTCCAAGCCAACGCGCACGACCCGCCTTACCCAAATTGACATTACGTTGGTCTTGGTTAGAAACCGTTCCAACCGTCGCACGACAATCAGAATGAACCTTGCGCAACTCACCACTATTCATTTTGATCTGTGCATACACACCATCCTTACCCATCAATTGGGCATAACAACCCGCACTGCGCGCCAACTGACCGCCTGCCCCTGGTTTCAATTCTACATTATGAACAATCGTTCCAATAGGCATATTTTTAAGTGGCATCGCGTTGCCCGGTTTAATATCTTCACGCGTCCCAGAAACGACAACATCGCCTGCCTTTAAATCACGTGGCGCCAAAATATAAGAACGCACACCGTCTTTATATTCAATCAACGCGATAAACGCTGTACGATTTGGGTCATATTCCAAACGAACAACCGTCGCCGGCATATCCAATTTTTTACGTTTAAAATCGATCAATCTATATTTACGTTTATGACCACCACCTTGATGCGGAACAGTCACATGTCCGAAATTATTACGACCACCCTTGGACTTTAATCCAACGGTCAACGATTTTTCAGGTGCCCCACGATGCAGTTCACTGTGATCAATCAAAACCAGACCACGCGTTCCTGCTGTTATCGGTTTATAGTTTTTTAATGCCATTTTACTATCCTTTTATCCCCCCCAACACTAGCATCCAAATTCTGGATTATCTGCTGGGGACATTACGTTACGCATTTGTGGTTAAATCCAATTTTGCATCCGCAGGCAAAGAAACATACGCCTTTTTGACTGTGCGCTGTGTTCCGGTGCCACGACCACGGAAATGTTTAACCTTGCCTTTGGCAACAACAATGTTTATTTTGTTTGGTTTTACATTGTAAATTGCCTGAATTGCACGTGCAACATCTTGCTTTGTGGCACGCACATCAATTTCGAACGCAACCGCATTGCCTTCGGACAACTTCACCGCCTTTTCCGAAACAATCGGGCGGCGCAGTATATCATAAACACCGGCTGTTACAACGGGTTTCTTTTCTGTCTGAACTTTCTTTTCTGCCATATCTGTAACCTCTTTTGTCAAACCGATTCCATTATGCCCCAAGGCGTTTTTCTATTGCCTTGACCGCATCGGCCGTCAAGACCAATTTGTCGTGTTTCAAAATATCCAACACGTTCAACCCAACGGTCGGTAAAACATCAACATTGTTGATATTCGCCGCGGACTTTTTGAAATTTTCATCCAAAGTGTCTGCACCAACAAACAAAGCCGAAGAAATTTCCAACTTCTTTAATTGCTTTGCAAAGGTCGCTGTCTTTGTCGCCGACAACTTTTCAGAATCAACCACAACCAACGCGTTATCTTTGGCCTTGCTGGACAAAGCCATCTTTAAACCCAACACGCGAATCTTTTTCGGCAAATCAATGCTATGGTCACGAACAACCGGTCCATGAACCACACCACCGCCACGCATATGAACATTGTAACGTTCACCTTGACGGGCATTACCGGTCTTTTTTTGCTTAAAGGCCTTTTTACCACTGCCTGCGACATCAGAAACGGTTTTCACCGCATGCGTGCCCGCACGCGCCTTGGCCCGTTGCCAGGTCACAACACGATGTAACACATCCGCACGTGCATCCAAACCAAAAATAGAATCCTGCAATTCAATCTTGCCGACTGTCTTGCCATCAAAATTTATAACATTTGCTTGCATTTTAGTTCACCTTATTGCCTTTCAAAACCTATTACTCTGCAACAGATTCTGATTTGGTTTCTTCCGCTTTGGGTTCTTCCTTTACGGCCACCTTTGTTTCACATGTCGGGATTGGCAAATCTTTCTGTTCTTTCTTTATTGCATCCGTAATCAAAACGAATGTTCCATTAGCCCCCGGAACAGCGCCTTCGACGAAAATCAGATTATCCGCTTCATCTGTGCCAAAAACCTTCAAATTTTGAACCGTAACGGTTTCGTTACCCATTTGCCCAGACATCTTTTTACCCGGCAAAACACGACCCGGCCATTCACGCATACCCGTACCACCAAGTGATCTATGTGCCTTTAACACACCATGGGTTGCTTCCTTACCACCAAAGTTATGACGTTTCATGGCGCCTTGGAAACCTTTACCTTTGCTTGTCGCCTGGACATCAACAAATTGTCCCGCCACGAAATGAGATGCACTCATATTAGTTCCAACCGGAATCACACAATCATCCGTGCAACGAAATTCTGCAATTTTGCGATACGGCTTCACGCCGGCCTTTTCAGCGGCAACCGCCTGTGGTTTTGCAACATGTTTTGCCTTGGCCTCACGAATGCCCAAAACATTTGCAACATACCCATTCTTTTCAACCGTCCGATTGCCAATAACCGTACAATCCCCAACGGACAAAACCGTCACCGCATGTGCAACGCCCGCATCATCATACAGACGCGTCATACCTATTTTTGTTGTAATTAACCCGCTACGTTTCATTTTTTTGCCTTTTTTTCTGCCAGAGGTTAGAACATTGTCTTAAAAAGTCAACAAATATCTAACGCTAACAAACCCTTACAATTTAATTTTTACATCAACGCCAGAAGCCAAATCCAACTTCATCAGTGCATCAACTGTCTGAGGGGTTGGATTAACAATATCGACAACCGCCTTGTGATTGCGGATTTCGAATTGTTCACGCGATTTTTTATCGACGTGCGGCGAACGATTGACCGTAAATTTCTGAACCAATGTCGGCAAGCGAACAGGCCCAACGACATCTGCGCCGGTGCGCTTTGCAGTTTTGACTATCTCCTCCACTGATTCCACCAACACTCTGTGGTCAAAAGCCGTCAACTTGATGCGAATTTTTGATGCTGGTACCATTTTGCTTGTTTCCCTTATTTTGTCTATCCTTGTTGCTGGTCGCCCGAACGGTTTCCCGCGGGCGACCAAACAACATTGTTACTATTTAATAATCTTTGACACAACACCCGCGCCAACGGTACGACCACCTTCGCGGATAGCGAAACGGCGACCTTCGTCCATAGCAATAGGTGCAATCAAAGCAACCGTGATGCGAACGTTATCACCAGGCAAGACCATTTCTTTATCGGCCGGCAAAGTGATAGTTCCGGTTACGTCGGTTGTGCTAAAGAAGAACTGTGGACGATAATTGCTAAAGAACGCAGTATGACGGCCACCTTCTTCCTTGGTCAAAATATAAACTTCGGCTTCGAAATCTGTATGCGGGGTAATAGAACCCGGTTTGCAGATGATTTGGCCACGTTCCACATCTTCTTTTTTGGTTCCACGCAACAACAAACCAATGTTATCGCCGGCTTCACCTTGATCCAGCAATTTGCGGAACATTTCAACACCGGTAACAGTTGTTTTCTGGGTTGGACGCAAACCAACGATTTCGCATTCGTCACCGACCTTGATAACACCGGCTTCGACACGACCCGTAACCACGGTTCCACGACCAGTGATGCTAAACACGTCTTCGATTGGCATCAAGAACGGTTTATCAACCGGACGTTCCGGCATCGGGATGTATTCATCACATGCCTTTAACAAAGCATCAATAGATTCCTTACCCAAACCGTCGTTTTTGCCTTCCAATGCGGAAACAGCCGACCCACGGATAATTGGCACATTTTCACCGTCAAAATCGTTCGCAGACAACAATTCGCGGATTTCCATTTCAACCAATTCCAACAATTCCGGATCATTCGCCAAATCACATTTGTTAAGGTAAACAACGATTTTTGGAATACCAACCTGGCGCGCCAACAAAATATGTTCACGTGTCTGTGGCATCGGACCATCAGTTGCCGCAACGACCAAAATCGCACCGTCCATTTGGGCCGCCCCAGTAATCATGTTTTTAACATAGTCGGCGTGTCCCGGACAATCGACGTGCGCATAATGACGATTCGCGGTTTCATATTCAACGTGTGCAGTATTAATTGTTATACCACGTGCTTTTTCTTCTGGTGCGCTATCAATCTCATTGACACCTTTTTGTGCATCGGCACCAACACCATAATAGTGCACGATTGCGGCGGTCAATGTAGTTTTACCGTGGTCAACGTGGCCAATAGTACCAATATTGACATGCGGTTTTGTTCTTACATACTTTTCTTTTGCCATGGTTTTCTCCTTGGGCTTTGGTTAATTTATTGTTCTTTTTATGACATCCGAATTTTGATACTACATCAAAAAAATCAAATGTCTAAACTTTTTTTACTTTGTCAGCTTTTTTATAACCTCATCTGCGACATTTTGCGGAACTTCGTCATAGTGCGACAATTCCATATACGGATTTGCACGTCCCTGGGACAAAGAACGTAGTGTCTTGACATAGCCGAACAAATTCGCCAGCGGAACGAACGCCGAAATCACCTGATTTCCGAACTGGGTTTCAATACCATTGATTTGTCCACGACGGCTGTTCAAGTCACCGATGATGTCACCGACATATTCTTCCGGCGTATTAACCGAAAGTTTCATAATCGGTTCCAGCAATTTCGGCGCGGCCTTTTTCATTGCTTCGCGGAAACAGGCACGTGCCGCAATTTCAAAGCACAACACATTAGAATCGACTTCGTGATATTTACCATCAACCAATGTTGCTTTGAAATCCACAGTCGGATAGCCAATCAGAACACCGGTCTGCTGCGCTATCTTCAATCCTTTTTCAACCCCGGGGATGTATTCTTTTGGAATCGCACCACCGACAATCTTGTTTTCAAATTCGTAACCCTTGCCCGGTTCCAACGGCTCAAATTCAATCTTTACCTGGGCATATTGACCCGAACCACCGGATTGTTTTTTATGAGTATATTCTTCGGTCACCGGTTTGCGGAATGTTTCACGATATGCGATACGCGGTTCACCAACATTCACATCAACCTTAAACTCACGCAATAAACGGTCAACCAAAATTTCCAAATGCAATTCACCGACGCCCGCCAAAATCGTTTGACCGGATTCTTCGTCAACCGAAACACGGAACGAAGGATCTTCCTTGGCCAACGCCTGCAGCCCCAGCGACATTTTTTCGATATCCGCCTTGGTCTTTGGTTCAACCGCAATGGAAATAACCGGTTCCGGAACATGGATATTTTCCAAAATAATCGGATTGTTTTCATCGCACAGCGTATCGCCAGTAATCGTTTCCTTCATACCAACCAATGTAATGATGTCCCCTGCACTGGCCTCTTTGATTTCTTCACGTTGGTTGGAATGCATAAGCAACATACGACCAACACGTTCGCGTTTATCGCGATTCGAATTATAGATGTATGAACCCGATGTCAACTTACCCGAATAAATACGGATGAACATCAAATTTCCAACAAAAGGATCATTTGCAACCTTAAACGCCAATGCACTGAACGGTTCTTTTGGATCCGGATGACGTTCCGCAACGGTTTCCTTGTCCATCTTGGTTCCTTTAATCGCCGGAACATCCAATGGTGACGGCAAGTAATCAACAATCGCATCCAACAATGGTTGAACGCCCTTGTTCTTAAACGCCGTTCCGCAAAGCACCGGAACAAAATTCTGGGCGATCACACCTTTGCGCAACAACTTTTTCAACGTATCATGATCCGGCACCTTGCCTTCCATATATTCTTCCATGACCGTATCATCCAATGTCACAACTTCTTCAATCAATTTGTTGTGCAATTCTTCAGCCTTGGCCTTTAATTCTTCGGGAATTTCAATAGTAATTGGATGTGAACCTGTTTCATCTTCCCAAATTAAACCCTTCATTTCCAAAACATCAACCACACCCTTAAAGTCCGCTTCGGCCCCAATCGGGAAATTCAAAACCAACGGATTTGCACCCAACCGTTCACGAATCATATCAACACAGCGGAAGAAATTTCCACCCACACGATCCATTTTATTGATAAAGCAAATACGCGGAACATTGTAACGGTCGGCCTGACGCCAAACTGTTTCGGTCTGCGGCTGCACACCCGACACCGATTCGAAAACCGCAACCGCGCCGTCCAAAACACGCAAAGACCGTTCCACTTCCATCGTAAAGTCCACGTGCCCCGGGGTATCAATCAAATTAATACGATGGTCGCGCCAGAAACACGTTGTCGCCGCCGAAGTAATTGTAATACCACGTTCTTGTTCCTGTTCCATCCAGTCCATAGTGGCGGCACCGTCATGCACTTCGCCAATTTTATATGTCTTTCCAGTATAGAACAAAATACGTTCCGAAGTTGTGGTTTTACCGGCATCAATGTGCGCCATAATGCCGATATTTCTATACATATGTAATGGTGCGGTTTTACCAACAGACATTTTCTTTCCTTTTCTTTTATATTACCAACGGAAATGTGCAAACGCTTTATTCGCCTCTGCCATTTTATGTGTATCAATTTTCTTTTTAAATGCGCCACCTGTTCCATTCAACGCATCACGCAATTCACCAAAGACGCGCGCCCGCATACCGCGTTCACCACGTTTACGTGCATATTGAATTGCCCAACGAATCGACAAAGTTTGCTGACGATCGGCACGCACTTCAACCGGAACCTGATATGTTGCACCACCGACACGACGACTTTTTACTTCGACCGACGGTTTCAACGCATCCAATGCATCATGAAACGCCTTTAATTCATCACCGTCTTCGGCAATCTTTTTCAAATCATCCATCGCACCATAAACTATGCTTTCGGCAACTTCTTTTTTTCCATCCCACATCAGACAGTTTATAAACTTTGCCACGACCACATCGCCATATTTAGAATCTGGCAAAATTTCACGTTTTGTTGCGGCTTTACGTCTTGACATATTTCATTCCTTTTTGTTTCTTCACCCAAGATAACTTGGATTACTCATACGGTTTCCCGCATGTTACTGTTATTTTGCTTTCTTTGCACCATACAAAGAACGACCTTGTTTTCTGCTCTCCACGCCCTTGGTATCCAACACACCACGAATGATGTGATATTTCACACCGGGCAAGTCCTTTACACGGCCGCCACGAATCATAACGACACTGTGTTCCTGTAAATTATGACCTTCACCAGGGATATACGCGGTAACTTCGCGTCCGTTGGCAAGTTTAACACGGGCAACCTTACGTTGCGCCGAATTAGGTTTTTTTGGTGTTGTCGTATAAACACGCGTGCAAACACCACGTTTCTGCGGATTTTCCATCATATCAGGCGCCGTAGATTTCACAACGACCTTTTTACGTGGTTTCCGAATCAATTGATTTACAGTTGGCATTCAAAATCTCTTTGTTATTTTTTTAACCTTTTTTCCACACAAAAACCCGCATCAGACTTATTTTGAACGGCGCGACCGCAATTATAAATCTGCCAAAATACGGCGTTTTTCTGTAATTTTCACTTTCCTTTATTACACAGAAAGCGTCAATACTATAACCCCGAACATGGCGGTTGTCAAGGAATTTTGATAAAAAAAGTGAGAAGTGTAAGTGGTTAGTAAAATCGTCATCCCGGCGAAAGCCGGGATCTTTTTAGAGTTACAGAAAATCGGGATACAACAAAATCGACAAGATACCGCCGTATCGGGCCCCACTAACCACTAACACTAACCACTAACAAAAAAACACCGTCCAAACGGACGGCGTTTTTTGTTTATTCAAACGATTAGAAATCGATACCGAATTTAGCACCGAAACCGAAACCGTTTTCAACACTCCACCAACCGTCACCTTCGTGGTCGATATCTTTGGTGATATAAACACCGACATATTTGGTTGTATCAATGTTATAGTTCAAACCCGCCGCAATCGTCCAATAACCATACGCTTCTTCATCATTATAACGATCCAACGATTTGAAATAATCCGCGGTCACAAGTGCACTCCACGTATCACTCATTGTCCAATGACCCGCAACCCCAAGGTTCAACATATGATTATTCCACAAATCGTCCACATTTTCCTTACCCCAATTGAACGCTTCGGTATTTTGATAAATAAAGTTTGCATGCGCGGCAATTGTCCAATCGTTGTTCACATAACCACCACGAACACCGGCGCCCCACATATATCTTGTATCGTCTTTATCCAGGAATGGGCGATGATCATCCCACATCGGATTCAACGCAAAGCCAGCCATAACATCCAATTTCCACGCACCATCACCAATCAAACGATATGTGGCATCAATCCCCATTTCGCCCCAACGATTACCATCAAACCAATCATCTTCCGCCACAGACGTAGAAACACTTACCGCAAAGCGATCGGTGATACCGTATCCAAATTCTTCACCCAATTCAACCGCCGTGGTCATATCCGTATCCGATTCCAACGATGTTTCACTGTAAAAATGCCCTTTTTGTGGCATATACAGCGGATTACCATCGATAACATTAATACTTGCGTGTGCCGCAGATGCCGCAACAACCGCCAATAAAGAAGTCAAAGCAATTTTTTTCATTTTGTTTTTCCTTTTGTTATTTGTTTATTTGGAAACTAGAAATTTATTCCCATCTAGCTATGTGCATTTTATCCTAAATTTCAATGGACTTTCAAGAAAAAAATGAATTTCTTCTTAAAACTGAATACGCCCCATACAAAAAGCACGGGGCGCATCAACAATCAAACCTTAGAAATCGACACCGAATTTAACACCGAATCCCATACCTTCGCGCCATTTCCAATCACCGGTCGCATGTAACATTTCGCCGGCAACATACGCACCAACATATGACGATGAACTTATGTTATAATTCACACCAAAATCACCAATCAAACGACCTGTATTTTTCACACCATCATCAATTTGACCGGAATATTCAATACCCGCGACCAAGTTCCAATCACGATTGATTATATATTGACCATCCAAACCGAACGCCAATCTATGCTCCCCATCTTCATTCCAATTAAATGATTCGCTGTTTTCATAACTGAACATCACATGACCGGCAACAGTAAAGCGTGCAACCGTATAGCCACCACGGATACCGGCTTTCCATGTATAGTTCAACAATTCTTTTTCCATAAAGTAACCATCATCGGCATTTTCATCATACGCATACAACCAACCATCAACATTGTATGACCCAACCACATCGGCAACCCAATGTCCATTGTTCAAAACACGATATGCCGCACCCAACGACAAACCATTCCACCCGAACAAGTCAAAAGAATCAACTTCATCCAAAGATGTTGTCAAATTGATTGCAAAACGGTCGGTAATACCATAACCGAAATCTTCACCCAACGCCCAACTTTCAGTTGTCTTGGAATTAGATGATAACGATGTTTCACTATAGAAATGCCCCGCCTTTGGCATATACAATGGATTACCATCCATAACGTTTACACTTGCGTGCGCCGCAGACGCCATCGCGATAGTTAATAAAGAGGTCAAAGCAATTTTTTTCATTTTCTTTCCTTTCTTTTGTTTGTTAATTGGAAACTAGAATATTCCCTAACCTAGCTAAGTATATTTTCACATTGATAAGATTTTTTTCAAGAAAAAAGATTTTTGATAAACATAAAAAAATATGATACAATGGTCGCCGGTTTAAATTTGTATTTTTTACCAAATGCGCAAACACGCATAAATCTAAAACTTTTTTTCACGCAAATATGAATATTTTTGATTTGGCGATTCGTTAAATGTTTTACTGATTGTCAAAATTCAATTCAGGATTCTTTAATTTTTTTATTTCACGCCAATCAGCATGATTTTTCAAATGCGTTTCATAATCGGTCGAAAATTTATGTCCACCGCGCCCATCCGCAACAAAATACAGGTACTTGGTATCCGCCGGTTCCAATACCGCACGAATCGCATGTGACCCAACATTTGCGATCGGTGCCGGCGGCAAACCTTTGTTACGATATGTATTATACGGACTATCTATTTTCAAATGCCCGCGTAACAACGGTGCACCTTTCATATCACCATATCCATCGGTCAACGCATAAATCACGGTTGGATCAGCCTGAAGCCGCATACCACGCCGCAAACGATTTAGATACACACTGGCCACAATTTTCATCTCGCTAACTTTCGGTGTTTCACGTTGCACAATCGACGCAAGTGTTATCACATCATTCCACCCCGTAAGTGGTGCCGGCGGATTTCGCCGCGTGCGCAACCATTTATTCTTGGTTTCATCCATTTTCTTGCGTGCGATATCCAAAACATCCAACCGCGACGTTCCACGTGCAACATAGTATGTATCCGGGAAAACATCACCATCCGCGATATCACAAACCGCACGCCAATCATTGCAATCAACATCGCCCGAAAGCGCACTATACCCGCGCAATAAATCTTTGATTTGTAAAATTGTCATACCTTCGGGGATAACAATTTTTACCAGCGCAATTTTTCCACGCGCAAAAATTCCGGCAATTCGCCAAGCCGATGCACCGGCCGGAATTTCATATTCACCCTTTTGCACACGTCCCCCACGCAAACGAATTGCAACCTTGAACGCCATATCGGAAAACACAATTTTTTTCGAATCGATTCGACGCGCAACCGATGCAACCGTATCGCCCGAATTAATACTAAACGTAACCGATTCACGAACGGTCGAACGAATACACAACGCATAGAAAATAACGGCGAACAATATCCCCGCAACACCAAAAATATAACGTTTTAAAAATTTTTTCGTCCGCCTGCGCATAACGGTGGGAATTATTGCAGATAAAAATAATTTTGCAAATTTATTACGCACGACCACGTGACGATTGCATTTGTTGCGATTGTTTCGTCGCCTGTCTTTTTACCGCACTTTCTACACGCCTTTGATTATCGCCACATTGAAAACCATAAAGCCAACGCCGTCCCGCCCCATAAACATCCATCGCTTCAATGTATGCAAAACCACCACCTTGGTCTGATGATTGGTGTATTATTTTTTCAAATTCGTCTTTATCAGATTTCGACAATGCCGAATAATCCATTATCGCCGGCAACAGCATTTTATCAATAACTATTGGATTTGCCGGATCATAAAAATACTTTTGTCCACCCAATTCTACCCTCACCCATGCATGCGCAGTCCCACCAAATCTAATATCTTCATTTGGATTATCAATAGCATTTCCAGCATATAAAACACTTTTGATACCCCTGTGTTGCAAATACATTTGTGCAAGTGCCGATGTTTCTGTGCACATAACAATCTTTTTTGCGAACGCGACCGACAAAGGTGTGGGATTTGTCGGGCTATTTTTCATCATACTTAAAACTTCGCCCCGCATACTTTGATACTTACAACGATCGGGATAAGTAACCCATAACCATCTCTGAAAATTCCAAAGTGCAACAAAATCATCCACCGGGATACTAACCTTCTTCGCATCCAGAAAATTTTTAACTTTTTGCCTATCTATACGATTTTCAAAGTCATCGATTTCTTCAAAATGAAAGTTTTCCACATCCATCAAATAGTATTGATTTCTAAACGGCACAATATCGCCGGCGGCAAAATCCGCCGCCCGAAATTTATCAGATTCACCCAAAAATAATTTTTCGATTTTCATACCACAGAATTATAACACAAAAAGAAAAAACACACAACTAACCACGACCATGATAAATCAAAAATGCCCCGATATGGCTCTGCCTCGCTGTAGCGATAGCGAAAGCGGGACGGAATATCACCCACTAACACTAATCACTTACACTAACACTAAATCAAAATCGCGCCGAGGGGACGGCGCGATTTAATTTATGGTCGGAGTAACAGGATTGTAATTCCCACTCACTTCGTTCGCGGGCCCCTTTCACTGCGCACGCATTGCGTGCTTGTTCCGAACCTGGCATACTTACGTATGCAATATGTCAAATCCGATTGTCACATCAACCATAAATAAAAATTACCCCGAGGGGACGGGGTAATTTTAATTTATGGTCGGAGTAACAGGATTCGAACCTACGACCTCTACGTCCCGAACGTAGCGCTCTACCAGGCTGAGCTATACTCCGAACACACACAACAACAAACAAACGTTCTTATCTTTTAAGAACGAATCGATTGTAGAACATAAATTTGCGTTTGCAACTTTTTTTTAACTTTTTTCTGTGCGCCCCACATTTCCGCTTGTCTTTTACGGAAAAAATGGCATTATTCACAAATAAACAATAAAGAGGCATCAATGTTCGCAACGCGTTTTTTGACCAAGGAAAAATTTGAAAGTTACGATGACTATCTGCAAAATGGAATACCGGTTGTTCCGGAAAACTTTAATTTTGTGTACGACGTCATCGATGTCATCGCGCGCGAAACGCCGGACAAATTGGCGATTATTTGGGTTGACGATTCGGGAAACAAAAAAAATTTCACATTCCGTGACCTGTCACGTATGTCGGGTTCGGTTGCAAATTACCTGACATCGCGCGGATTGAAACGTGGTGATACGGTGTTGCTTTTCTTGCGTCGCCGCTGGGAATATTGGATTTTGATGATGGCGATGCACCGCGCCGGAATCATTCCAATTCCATCAACAAATCAATTAAAGGCCGAAGATATCAAATACCGAATCGATGCGGCCGAATCTCGGGCTATCATTGCCTTTGACGACGGACACATAATTCCGGAAATAAAAGCCGCAATTGGCGATTCGGACGTGATGATGATATCAAACGATGAAGTCGCCGATTCGATAAACACTATGCCGGCGGAATTCGAACGCGTGCCGAACGAAAACACCGACACGATGGTGATTTATTTCACCAGTGGCACAACAGATTTACCGAAAATGGTGGCACACAACTACGCGTATCCGTTGGGCCACATAAATACCGCGGTGTTCTGGCAACGCCTAACCGACGGCGATGTTCATTTCACACTTTCCGAATCGGGTTGGGCAAAATGTTCATGGGGAAAAATGTATGGCCAATGGCTTGCCGGCGCAACCGTTTTCATTTTCGACGTCAGTGGTATTTTCAACGCACACGACCTTTGGGCGGCAATGGCGGACAACGGCGTAACATCATTTTGCGCGCCACCGACGGTCTATAAAATGCTGATTCACGCGGACGCATCGAAATATGACCTTTCAAAATTGGTAAAGGCCGACGTCGCGGGCGAAGCATTAAACCCAGAGGTTTATGAACGTTTCCTTGACATGACCGGAATCGAATTGCACGAAGGGTTCGGTCAAACCGAAACAACCGTACAACTTTTTACTAACCAATGGATAAAACCAAAACCCGGCAGCATGGGCATGCCCGCCGCCGGATTGGACATAAAATTACTGGACGAAGACGGTCGCCCCGTTCCGGATGGCAAGGTTGGCGAAATCTGTATATCCGTCGCAAACGGCCGACCGGTCGGCATGTTCCAAAAATATCACAAGAATGAAAAACTGACGGCGGCGGCGTTTCGTGACGGGTATTATCACACCGGCGACGTTGCGTATCGCGATTCGGATGGATACTATTGGTTCGTCGGCCGCAATGACGATTTGATTAAATCATCCGGATACCGCATTAGCCCGTTTGAGGTTGAAAGTGTCCTGCTTGAACACCCCGCGGTGCGTGAGGTTGCCGTCACCGGAATCCCTGACCCATCACGTGGCATGGCGGTCAAGGCAACAATCGTTTTGAATAAATATTTCCAAGGCACGGACGTTTTGGTGCGGCAATTGCAAGACCATGTCCGCAACCGCACCGCGGCGTATAAATACCCACGCGTGATCGAATTCGTGGACAGTTTACCTATGACAATATCCGGCAAAATTCGCCGCGCCCTTATTCGCACCCTGGACAGTGCGAAGAAAACTATCGGCCTTGGCAAGGACGAAGAAAAGTAAAGTTATAAGTTTTATTTTGTTTTCATAAATTGTTGAGCACGTTCTGCATTTAACAGTTTTGTCTTTACATTGGTAAACAAAACCATATTAGGTCCAATATTATAATTTTTTTCTTCTAAGATCTTCAACGCTGATTCAAAAGGTATAGTTTTATCAAATTGATTTATCAAATGCGCACTTTTCTTCATATCTTTTTCATGAGCATTGGAAAAACATCTCAAATCTTTCAAATACCGTTCTACCAATAAAGAATCTTTCTCGTATCCGCGCACAAACGCGTCTATACCCTCATCTGACACAGCTGCCAGTGCAGAACTATCAACTTTATTCATCAAAAATTTATAAAAATCATACGCACGTTTCTTTTCATATATATTTTTGGCTCCTACTGAACCAAAAAATATCACAAAAGACATTATCGCCACGAGCATAGACGCATTTTTGATGTTCGCATCAATTTTTTTCATTTTCATATCCTTTTTGTCTTATTCTGAACACAATATAGACAAAAAGATTTTATTTGTCAATATTTTATTTCACCCCAGGCTCTATTTAGCCAATATATTACATATATATCTGAACTCATATTGATAATATTGATTGGTTCCTGCAACTTGGCACATAACATAGGCAGGTTTTTTACCACCGCACCCACTGGTGGTACATTTGCGAATATGATATTTATCTTCAACAATCCCTTCTTTTATCATGTGTTGTTTAACAAGTTCTATGGCTTCATCTGGACTAGATGTTATTTTCTCTTTAAAAAACAACATAGGTTTGGCCGCTTCGCTACCAATGTTCTGGACATTCTTAAAAACACCGTCATCTGATGCTTGTGCATCATTACCTTTGTTTGTAAACCACTGAGCCCATTCCGCAGTTTTATTATACATAGACCAAATTAGTTTATTTTCACCACCGTTACTCGCCAGCCCCCTTTTGCAACCATATAAGAAATGCCCCAACCATTGTAATGTCACCAATTTACCATTAAATAATACCCCATTTGCATGACATTCTGTAACTGTTTGTCCCGGCATACGCAAATTAATGATTGGCCCCCCAAAGATATTTTCATCTATTGCCTCACCCACTCTGGTATTAGCAGGTTCACAAAACGTGCTTTTTACGTCCATAGCATTTGTTGGGGCAAAAACTCCTACATCTCGCACAACTCCTATCAAAGGTCCCTCATATCCAATTCGACAGGCATTCATTATCTGTTCTGTCAAATCCACTTTTGGGAAAATATAACTTTTTTCATGTATTCCACGCGTCTTTCCAGTTGTTAAAATATTAACAAATGCCGGCACAGAATTACCATTTTCATCTGGAATTATATCCGTACTAAAACCATTTAATTTTTTAATATCAGATTTGCCATCATGATTTATTTCCCATATGGAACTGGCCTGTTCAATATCATCAGAATTTATAAAATCAACAATCTGATAGATACCGCCATCTTGATCACTGACTTTTTCAACATAAAACCCGGGTCTACCATCAACAACACCACCAAACTTACCAACGTATTTATTTTGTTGATCGATCAGTAACCTTAAAAAATATTGGCAACTTGTTTTTGCCACGGCACTACCACTTTTCTGAACAAACCCAGAAACTTTTGTCCCATCGGTCGGACACGGAGTTTTTTTATCTTTGGTTTCATAATAAAACAGAACTGGTGACAAAGATGGTTCTGGCATATTCTTACAATACTCCGCAATATCCTTTAAAGTCGCCGTTGGATTTTCCCTGAATATATAATCAGATAATCCAACAAGTTCCGATTCTGATACATTACAATGATGACCATACAAAAACCTTAATACACCACTTAATGCCGCCAAAGACCAATTAATTGGTCTGTCAACATCGGTAACCACTACACGATTATTTTCACCTATAGATAATTTATCTTTTTCATCATAGATATATGCATTTGCAATCCCAGGTATCAAAAATAAAAAACAAAATATCTTGTGCCACATCATCTTAATGCCTCCGTACATTTTGTGGCAACATCCGAAACCTTTTTAATCGCAGATATCTGGGTCGCATTAAATACCGTTGCCGTCGCAGACGCAACAGTTGATGCACCCGCCAATACATTTGAAGCAATGTTCAGATTTTTTTCTTTATCGGTCCGGGCTCCACCTTCACCTTTGTCGCGCACCGAATCGCTGTTTGCAATGCCACTCGTTATCGTGCCCGTAAGGCCAGTTGTTGCGCCAATCGCACTTGATATCATTGCACCTTTTGCACGTTCGTTTATTTTTGATATATCAACACTTTCGAATCCTTCACACGCAGATATAATCGCATTTGCATCGGTCGTATCAACTTTATCAACCCGTGCCTGGGCCCGCGCACGACGCAATTCGGATATCGCGGTTTTGCAATTATCAATTTGACTTTGCAAATCCCCATCTGTGCGATTTTGACCTGCGATAATTGCACCTGCAACATTTGTTGCCGTATTCCCCGCCAACAACCCTGTGCGCCAAGCACCAAGTGTTTTTGATTTTTTATTTAATTTTTCTAATTCCCCATTTATATCTTTTCGTTGATTAACACCCACAAACAACTCATCAATTTGCGAGCCTGACACATCTATTCTTGACGGCACCGTGGTTTGTCTTGCGGCGGCGGCATCCAACTCCTTAATATAACGTTCAAATTTTTCTATATCTTTATCAGTTTGCTCTTTTACGATGCCGACAATCGTTGCGCCGGCGCCAAGACCCGTTCCAACACCAGTAATCGCTGTGTTAATTCCTGCCATTTTTTTCAAATCTGCCAAAGATTCATCAATTCCAACACACGCGGTATATGTATTTTGAAGTGCGGATATCAACGACGCCTCGTCCGCATTTGCGTTAAATGCGAACAGTAAAAAAACGTAAAGAACAACCCATCGCCAAAAAATGGACATTTCCCCCATTACACCTGCTAGCAATTGTATCATAAATCCTTCCCAAAGTCAAAAATACCCTCTAAAAACCACGGTGGTCGTGATATCGTTTGAAATTTGCCTTATTCTATGCTTTGTGGCATTGTTGAAAAAATTTACCAATTCCGGCCACAGCGCAATATTCGCATGCGTTTCCGCACCAACCCAATGAACCGACATCATTTCATCGATGCCTTCGTTCAAATATGTGCACCGCAAATATCCATCAAAACAGTAATTTGTTCCACGCACTGCAATTCGCGAAATCCGCGGGAACCGCAATCAAATTATGCTTAAACCGATTCTTTGGATATTTATACGTCTTTTGGTGCATAAAACTACCCCACCTTTTTCAACACCAACGATGCGTTTGTGCCGCCGAACCCAAACGAATTGGACAGTGCGACATTAACATCGCGTTTTTTGGCTTTGTTCGGGACCAGGTCGAAATCGCCAACTTCTTCAATCGGGTTTTCCAAATTGATTGTTGCCGGCACAATTCCGTCGCGAATGGCCAGTGTACAGAATATCGCCTCTACCGCGCCGGCGGCCCCCAGCAAGTGCCCGGTCATAGATTTCGTTGACGACATACATGCGTTCGTTCCCGCGAACAATTTCTTTACCGCCATCAGTTCGCCGATATCGCCAAGCCCCGTCGATGTTCCGTGCGCATTGATATAGTCAACATCCGCCGGATTCAGACCCGCATCACGCAACGCCGCCATCATCGCACGCGCGCCACCTTCGCCACCTTCGGCCGGGGCGGTTATATGATACGCATCACCCGACAGGCCGTAACCGGCAACTTCGGCATAAATTTTTGCCCCGCGCGCAACCGCATGCTCGTATTCTTCCAAAACCAAAATACCCGCACCTTCGGACATAACGAAACCGTCCCTATCCTTGTCCCACGGGCGCGACGCATGCGTCGGATCATCGTTGCGCGTACTTAGCGCCTTCATCGCGGAAAATCCCGCGACACCGATTTTGCCAACCGCACCTTCGGACCCACCACATACCATAATGTCCGCATCGCCATGCTGAATCAAACGCGCGCCTTCACCGATACTGTGCGCGCCGGTCGCACACGCCGTCACCATCGCAACGTTCGGCCCGCGCAGACCATATTTAATTGAAATATGTCCCGCCGCCATATTGATAATGCACTTTGGGATAAAGAACGGACTGATGTGCCGCGGACCATTTTTTTCAAGTTCAACACAATTTTCATAGATGGTGTTCAACCCGCCGATACCACTGCCGACCGAAACACCAATTCTGTCTTTATCGCCAGTGTACGTGTCCAGACCCGCATCACGTACGGCCTCATCCGCGGCAACAACAGCGTATAAAATACACTTGTCCATCTTGCGCTGGTCACGCGGTTCAACCGCCACATCCGGATTAAACATACCGGGTTCCGTACCACGCACCGGCACACCCGCAATTTGACATGGAAATTCGGACGCATCAAAATCCTCTATTTTTCGAACGCCCGAACGCCCGGCAACGATACTTTTCCACGCGTGTTCAATGCCACATCCAACCGGCGACACGATACCCATACCCGTAATAACAACCCTTTTCATAATATAAATCCTTTTGATAAAGTTAAATCACGCCCCAATAATAATACGTTTTCCGCAAAAAATACAGAAAAAAATCCGTCGCTTTTAAAGCATAATAAAATAAAACGCGTAAAATTCCAGAATCGCGTCACACCGCTGAAGAGCGGTGCCCAGGCATCGCGATAGCGATGACTTGCCCCGCAGGGGATTTTTCATTGTGAAACAATGAAAAACTTTGATGTCTGCGACGCAAATTTTTGCATTCGCAAAAACTGGACCCCGCGCTTCCGCGGGGTGACGTCGCTTCAGAATAAGCAATCTGTCCCGTTTTAATTACGCACCAAAAAAAAATCCGTCGCGAAAAACGCGACGGACAATAAACAAAAATTAAAAAACCTATGCGGCCATTTTACCCGACGCGCCACCCGCAGTATCCATTTTAACTGTCTTGGCACCCTTGCTGTGTTCATCGATATACTTTACCGCGTCACCAACCGTGACCAATTTCGCCGCTTCTTCATCCGGAATTGTAATATCGAATTCCTTTTCAACCTCCATCACAAATTCGACAACATCCAAAGAATCAGCACCCAAATCGTTCACAAACGCGGCGGCTTCGGTAACCTTTGCCTCGTCCACACCCAATTTATCTGCGACAATTTTTTTTACTTTTTCAAAAGTTGACATTTTTCATCCTTTATTTTTGTTAAACCTTTTGTCACACAACATGACATGTGCCCTAAAACTATCACTTTCACGCCCCCCTGTCAAGGAATTATAACAAACCATAACAAAACGCGCCCTATTCAATATCGAACAAATCGTCCAGTAATTCATTCATATTATTACGCAAATCTTCCTTGTCCCCGGCCCAGATAAGGCGCCGCGCAACAAACTTATACACATCGTCCATTGTTAAATCCGGAATTTCCGCGTCACGCACAACACGATCCCACGCAACACGCGGATCGGTCAAATGCCCATGCCCGCGCCCAGGGAAAACCCAATAACCGTCCTGGGGTAAATCTTGCAACAACACAACCGCCCTATCCGACAGTGGCCGTTCCCCCCACATGTCACGGTTGAAATCCAAATCTTCCCACTGCATAGAAAAGACCTGATTTTTTGTCGCAAACCCATAAATCAGCATTAAAAACGCCGCCCGCATTGTGGTATCCGGATAATTATTTATCGATTCAACCAAACGATTTAACCCATACTTATTAAGTGGCCGCACACGCCGATTTTGTTTTTGTCGCGGCAACGCCAACACCGGATTCACCGTCACATAGCCCGCATCCACGGCATAACGAAATACACTTTGTAACAATTCCTGCATACGCGTAGCAATCGCCACACCATTGATTGCACCAATTGTTTCACGAATGTCATCGGTTGTTATATCCGAAACATTTTTATCAAACAACGGATTTAAATGCTGATTTATCGACCGTACAAGTTTATCATACGATCCAACCGACCGATGCACACGATTTTTCAAATACATTTGAATAAATTCAGAAAACAGAATTTTCTTGCGCTTTATCGAAACTTTTTTCGACGCATCCTCCAAGGCGACCGTAACCGCACCACGCGCCTCTTCTATATCCATATCGGGATATTTACCGATTAAAATACGCCGGTCGCGCCCATTTATCCGCTTTCGCACAAAGAAAGTTTTTACCCCCCGACTCGTTATATATAAACGAAGGCGTGGCTCGGAAATATCCTGAACCACATCAAAGCCACGCGATGGCGCATTCAGGTTATCCAAAATATATGGATTAAAAAAGAATTGATGCGCCATCTCCGCTCCTTATATTTTTATTTAGTCCGCCCAAGCAACTTGCGGAAAATAAACTGCCGCGTTGCCAACAGTTCCCTATATTCACGTTCCGCGCATTGTAATTTTCGTGTTGTTCTTATGTATTTCTTGTGTGCACAAAATCCAGGACAATCGGCATTACTGCAATATTCACGTGTTAAATATTTTTCACAATTATCATCAGGCACACCCCTTTGCAAATATAAAAACACACAATGCATCCTTGACACCGTCCCCATTCCAGAATTTGGACAACGATTCACCGGCACCGCGGTTATTGTTTCCTTGGCATCAAGGTTTTTATCCTGCAAATGCTTAACCCTTTGGCGTTTACGCGTTATATCACGTGTCACCCAAAAAAGTTGTTTCAAATCATCGAACATTTCATTTACCCTTCTTTGATATTCCAAAAAAGCCACGAACAAAGTCCCTGCGTTCTTGGCACGTCGCATCATAGGCAATTTGTGCAGCAACCGCATCCCAATTTAATTCTTCATAGGCACAATCATTATCTTCGCACAAATGATGACAATCATACTTATCACAAAATTCAACCAATCCATTATCATCCAAAAGATGCGCACTCAACCTCTTTGCCCTAACCCCAGCAAAACGATTTATACATACCTTACCAGAATTCGCCCCATCAAGATTATATTCTTTGCGTTGACAGGTTATTTCCGCCTCGGCATCACTTAACGCCTTGCGCGTAGCGCGCACATTGGCACAAAGCCGCATAAATTCCTGTAATTTTGATTCATTAGTTTTTTTTACAAACATCGCCATTTTATTTTCCTTTTATACTTTAAGTGCATTTATGAATGCGGATTGCGGTATTTCGACATTACCGAACGTCCGCATACGTTTTTTTCCCTCTTTCTGCTTCTCCAAAAGTTTTCTTTTACGCGTGATATCACCGCCATAGCATTTTGCAGTTACATCCTTGCGATACGCCGCAATTGTTTCACGCGCAATAATTTTTCCACCAATTGCCGCCTGAAGCGGTATTTTAAACTGATGTCGCGGAATCAGGTCTTTTAATTTTTCCACAATCGCCCGCCCCCGTTTTTCGGCCGACCCGCGATGACACATAAATGATAGCGGTTCAACATTTTCTTCGTTCACAAGAATTGAAACCTTTACCAAATCCGATTGCCGGTAACCGTTCACCACATAATCAAATGACGCATAGCCCGAAGAAATCGATTTAACACGATCATAGAAATCAAACACTATCTCCGCCAACGGCAATTGATATACCAACACCGCGCGATTCCCAACATAGGATATATTTTCTTGGACCCCGCGCCGTTCGGAACAAAGTTGCATAATTCCGCCCATATATTTATCGGGCATCATAATTGTCGCGCGCACCCACGGTTCTTCGATATATTCAATCTTTGTAATGTCCGGCATATCGGCGGGATTTTCCAAATCAATAACTTCGCCATTGCGCATATGAATTTTATACAGCACACTTGGCACGGTATTTATCAACGAAAGATTAAACTCGCGATTTAACCTTTCACTGATGATTTCCATGTGCAACAACCCCAAAAATCCGCAACGCAGTCCAAAACCCAATGCCGAAGATTTTTCAGTTGTGAACACAAACGATGCATCATTCAACGCCAATTTTTCCGCACTTTCACGCAGTGTCGGGTAATCATCAGATTCCACCGGGAAAAACGAAGAAAACACGACCGGTACCGACGGTTTAAACCCCGGCAACACATCAACGGTCGCACGTGCATCGGCAATTGTATCGCCAACCTTGCAATCGTGAATCGTCTTCATACCCGTGATAATAAACCCGATTTCACCGGTCGAAAGCGAATCGACATTTATCATTTTCGGTGTAAAGTATCCGATTTTTTCAACCGTGTATTCCGCGCCGGTCGCGATAAATTTTATCTTTTGCCCCAACCGCAAAGTTCCATCCACCACACGCACCAACACAACCACACCCAAATAAGAATCATACCATGAATCAACCAGCAACGCACGCGTCGGCGCATTTTCATCACCGCTTGGCGCCGGCAATTTATGCACAATTTCTTCCAACAGTTCCGGCACACCCGCGCCGGTTTTACCCGACACCGCAATCGCGTCCGCCGCATCAAGTCCAATCACATCGGAAATTTGCGCACGCACCGCATCAACATCACTGGACGGCAAATCGATTTTATTCAACACAGGTAACATTTCCAAATCATTATCCAGCGCAAGATAGGCATTCGCGAGTGTCTGCGCCTGAACCCCCTGTGTTGCATCAACCAATATCAGCGCCCCCTCACACGCCGCGAGTGACCGCGACACTTCGTATGAAAAATCGACATGCCCCGGCGTGTCCATCAGGTTCAACTGATAAACCTGACCATCTTTGGCCCGATAGTTCAACCGCACTGTCTGGGCCTTTATGGTGATTCCACGTTCGCGTTCAATGTCCATAGAATCCAAAACCTGGGCCTTCATTTCGCGCGATTCCAACCCACCCGTCATTTCAATAAGCCGATCCGACAGCGTCGATTTTCCATGATCGATATGCGCAACAATTGAAAAGTTTCGGATATTTTCTTGTTTCATGACTCTTAGTGGCTAGTGTTAGTGGTTAGTGTTAGTGTATTTACTAATCCTGATAACATCCTTAGTATTTCATTTATATCACTCTTTAATTTTTTTGCAAATGGTTCCTTGATAAAGCCCAACGCCGCGGACAAATCTATCTGGCACCCTAATTCTGATGCACTTCCCTTTGCGACATGCACAAAATGTAAATAATCTTTTGTTGTCCCACGCGAAGCCCCTTCTACCAAATTTGAACAAACCGAAACAGCGGCACGGCGCATCTGCGACACCAAGCCAAATTGCTCAACCCGCGGAAAACGTTCGGTCAATTTATAAACATCAAGGCTAATTTGAAACGCCATTTTATAAACTTTTAACTCCTTTACCGATTTCATAAAACCACCCCACTAACACTAACCACTTACACTAACACTAACCACTAACACTTACCCTCCCCAACAACTCTTCTATCCGCTCTGCCTTTTCCAGTGTATCATCGTATGTAAACCGTATCTGTGGTACATATTTCTGGTCAATTCTCTGCCCCATTTTAAAACGAATCGTCCGCGTTTCTATGTCCAGCGCGCGCTTTGCCGCGTCAATATCGTCAACCGGGCAATGAAAAAACAACCGCACGAACTGCAATCCCCCATGCCCATCGGCCCCAACAAGTGACACCTTGGAAATTATCGGATCATCGGCATAATCTTTGCGTAAAATCTCCGCGACAATGGTTTGCACCTTGGCGGCAACGCGTTCGTTTCTGTTTGAATCAATATGTTTTTTTGGCATTGACGAATCCATTGCTATCATTGTATTCTACGGTATAAGATATTCAACCATAATCAAGAAAAAATTTTTACACCGGGGATAAAATCATGAAATTTTCTGAATACTTGCTGTCGCGCGCGGAAACCAAAGCCTACACATGGGTGGTTTTCATTTTAACCGTGTGCGAATCCATATTTTTGTTTATTCCACCCGAAGTTTTCATGACACCACCCATCATCGCGAATAAAAAACGCGCGGTTCCGGTCGTAATCGCCGCATCGCTTGGGTCAATTGTCGGCGGAATTATCGCATATTGTATCGGAATGTGGCTGTTCGATTCGGTGGGCGTGTGGCTTATCAATAATTTCGCAAGCATGGAAAAATTCGAACTGGCGCAAAGTTTATTCATCAAACACGGCGTATTCATCATATTCCTTGGGGCGATAACACCGGTTCCGTATAAATTGCTAACCATCTGCGCGGGATTTATGGGATACCCGGCAATCATATACTTGGGACTGTCGGCGATATTGCGCACGGGCCGATTCGCAATCGTCGGCTACCTGCTCTGGCGATTCCAAGAACGCGCGAACGCGATAGTAAAAAAATTCTTTTGGCCACTGACCATCGGCGCAATCATCATCGCCGGCATCGGAATTCTGCTGACATTCGCGTTGTAAAGATTTTTCATTGCAACACACTTTTTGATTTATTATAATATCCGTTGCAAAAGGCGGTGCCTAATGCGAGGTCTAGAAAGCCTCTCAGGTATTGAACTCCAACAGGTTGGAGAGTTGCGAATATATTGAATAAGCAACACTGTTTACTTGACAGCTTTCTAGTCTCCAACCGTCGATTTTTATTGACGGTATTTTTAACAATAAAAAAATAAGGGAGAAAAAATGGTTATATTGATTGATGCAAACTATTTTGGGGCGCTTTTGCGCAAAGCACGACGCGACAACGGTATAAAAACACGCGATGCCGCAAAAATGTTCGGTATATCGCAACGGGAATTATTCCATTGTGAACATGGTACCAAGGTAATACCAGAAAACATATTATCATCATTATTTTATTATGGGTTTTGTTTGAAAAAATGCAAAAAAAGAACGGACAAAAAGTAATTTTTATTTGCACTTGCCCGTCTTCGTGCGCTTTGCACACTCCGCCGCGGCAACGCGGTATCCCCGCGGGGTTGCATAAGTTACTAATTCGATGGCAAAAACTGTTCTTGTTTTGGGTAAAACGCTTTAAAAGAAAGAATTGTCATTGCGGCGCAGGCCGCAATAGGGCTAGGCAGTTGCGACGAATATTTCGTAAAAAATTCGCATTATTCGTCACAGGTTTATAGACCCTATGGCGGACCAAGCCCGCCATGACAAAGGTGCTACACAGACCTATCAGACAAAACCGATCTTGTCATCGAAATTAGTAATATTAAAAATTATTGACAACTACTTTTTTTAGTATAATATTATACCCAAGAATTCACAACTAATGGAGTTACACAATGAAACAAGATATAACCCTAACCCAAAGTTACGAAATCTTTATCCCAGATGCCGGAGATAAATATTGCCAACAAGAAGTTGAATCTATTACAGGATTACGAGAATATATTAAATCTATATCATCTCAATTGGATCCGGATATGACACATAAGGTATCCATTACTAGACATTGGCATATCACATCAAACCAAAATAAACTACCTATGCAAACTGTGAAAATACTTAGTCCGTGGAACGAGTTTAGAGATTTTCGTTTCTTTGTTGTAAATGGTAAAATTCCAACCGTATCAGACGTAATGGAATATATTAAATCTCAAAAATGTAATGTATATCCTGCAAAAGACAGTATGCGTTTAAATGCTTTGGCATATCACGAAATTGGTTTTGACCCCAATTTATATTTGCTGGGTAATAATATCGTTACAGATATGGATTTGAAACAAATACGACCATACAACACATCAACAGAACCACGAGCATTACGCAGCTTTTTTGGTCCTGTCACAATAAATGGTAGTTTAAAATTACGGTAAAAACCAAAGCCACATTTCCCTGGGTGGCTTTTTTATACATCTTATTTTGATTCTGCTTTTGCTATCTTTGTGCGCAGTTCCGGTTCGTTATTTTTAATCCAATCGTATGAGTTTTCCATAAAATCATAAATATCTTTGCGCCCAAGGTATAATTTTTTCATCGCATCAAATATCAATTCACCATCTATTGTCATATCGTAAAAATAAGAATAAGCAATATATTTGGGTTGTTCAATTAAATCATTTATTTCAGAATTCCGAATTATTGTTTCAACAACTATTTCTGATAAAATCCATTTCAATTTTGGTGAATCATATTCGGTCGGATCATCGTTAAAGTGTTTTTGCCAAAAATAAAACCAAACAAAGTGTGTTATTTCGTGCAAGGCGGTTGATACTACATATTCCGGTGAAAACCTATAAAAAACATCAAAAGTATGTTGTTGTATGTCGCGTGGACAAACGGGATCCAACCCAACAAAACCAATCATATCATTCAAAATTTCCGAACAATCAAACCCAAAGACCGACGAATACACCCGATTTAATTGCGTACCCACTGGTTCCCAGGCTTCCCGAAACATTTTAACAGATTTTTTTATATCATCGGAATATGTAATCGACAATTTCTCCATTTCTTTTTGTATATAATCCAATCGGTCTGATTCTGGTAATTTCCTTGCGTATTCATAATCCAACGACGGATACGCTTCAAAAAGACGTTTTGACCACCAATCGGGCTTGTTATCTTGTTGCATAAACAAGATAAATTCTAAATCATCTTTGATATTTTTGAGTTTCCATTTTAAGTGCATTGTTATAGTTCCTTAGATGTAAACATATTTACAATTGTATCATAAAAAGACCAAAAAATGTACAAATTTTGCCCGTCTTCGTGCGCTTTGCACACTCCGCCGCGGCACTCAATTTTCTTAAACAAAAATCCGCCAAACGGCGGATTTTTATTAACGAAAATTGGTGGTGGCCCTGGTCGGCCCCGGATCAGGTCCGGGGTGACGACAAATTGCGGACGCAATTTATTTTTACTGCACTTCGTTTGTAAAAATCCGTCCGACCGGCAAATATAAAAAACACACCCTTTCGGGTGCGTTTTTTATATTTGGTGGCCCTGGTCGGACTTGAACCGACACTCCTTGCGGAACTTGATTTTGAGTCAAGCGCGTCTACCAATTCCACCACAGGGCCAGACGACTTTTTTTATTTTGCGGTCGCTTTTTTCGATTCGACCTTTTTCACCAAACGCGCACTGCGATTCGCCTTGTGCGTTGGTTTTTTGGCGGGTTTCACCAGTGCGCCATTTTTCTTGATAATCGCGCGTTTAATTTCCGCCATTTCCGGCGTCAGGCGCGAAATCGGCTTTGCCATGACATAGGCATCCAATCCGCCGTGCTTGGTCAGCGTGCGCAACCCAGCGGCCGACAAACGCAACGAAAAATCCCGTCCCAAAATATCACTATGGAACTTTAACACATGCAGATTCGGCAAGAAAGTGCGCTTTGTATGACGTTCAGAATGCGAAACATTCATACCGACTTCTGTTTTTTTACCTGTAACTTTACATACACGTGGCATATCAAATCCTTTATAATTGCCGGGATAATTTATAACAAAAAACCCGCAAAGTCAAGTAATCTTTTGGGTCAACCCAATCTTTTCACCAATGGCACAAAAAATTCCAGAGAATCGTCATCCCGCGGAAGCGCGGGACCCAGTTTACGGCAACGCCGTAAACTTGCCCCGCAGGGAATTTTTCATTGCGAAGCCATGAAAAATATAAATGTCTGCGACGCAGATTTTTGCTTTCGCAAAAACTGGATACCGCCCTTCGGCGGTATGACGCCGTTCTGGAATAATCAACCCGGCGAAGGGGACTATTTCACGACCAAATCTTTCCCATGCGTTGTGATATGCACAGTATTGCCTTCGGTGATTGCGTCAGACAAAATCAGGTCCGCGATTTTATCTTCGACCATCGACGTTATCAATCGCTTCAGCGGCCGCGCCCCGAACACCGGGTCATATCCATGTTCACCAAGCCACTTTATCGCCGTATCGGACACATCCAATTCAATGCGCCGTGCCGCCAACCGCGACCGCAGGCCCCGCAATTGAATCTTTACAATGTCCGCCATCACATCTTTGCCCAGTTGGTTAAAGAATATGATTTCATCGATACGATTAATAAATTCCGGCCGAAATTGTTTGCGCACCGCGTTCATATCAGGCAAATTACTGGTCATAATAATAATGGTGTTCGTAAAGTTCACAACATGCCCCTGGCCGTCCGTCAACCGTCCATCGTCCAGTATTTGCAAGAACACATTAAACACATCCGGATTCGCCTTTTCAATTTCATCGAACAGCAAAACCTGATACGGCCGCCGGCGCACAGATTCCGTCAAAACCCCACCTTGGTCATATCCGACATACCCCGGGGGCGCCCCAATAAGGCGTGCGACCGAATGCGGTTCCATATACTCACTCATATCGATTCGTGTCATCGCCGTATCGTCGTTAAACAGGTATTCCGCCAATGCCTTGGCAACCTCGGTCTTGCCAACGCCGGTGGGCCCCAGGAACATAAAACTGCCCGACGGCCGGCGCGGGTCAGATAACCCCGCACGCGACCGACGAATCGCACGCGACACAACGGATAACGCTTCATCCTGGCCGACCACACGTTTGCGCAGTTCATCTTCGATATTCAGCAATTTTGATTGTTCCGCAACCGAAAGCCGTTCCGCCGGCACGCCGGTCCACTTGCTGACCACCGCGGCGATATGTTCCGGCAAGACCGTTTTATATTCGCGCGATTCGGCATTCATCTTTTTGATTTTTTCTTCTAATTCCGGAATTTTCCCGTATTGCAGCGCGGACGCCTTTTCATAGTCGCCATTACGCATTGCGGACGCAACCTCTGCCTTGGCCGCATCCAACGCCGCCATCGCATCCGAAAGCCCGCGCATTTTTTCCTGTTCTGCGCGCCACTTTGCGGTCATATCCGCGGACTTTTTTTCCGTTTCCGCAATTATTTTTTCCAAATCGGCAAGACGTTTTTTTGATTCCTCGTCTTTTTCTTTTTTCAACGCCTGTTGTTCGATTTTAAGTTGCATCAGGTGCCGATCAA
Organism: Candidatus Enterousia sp.; assembly: GCA_045646605.1. Taxonomy (GTDB): domain Bacteria; phylum Pseudomonadota; class Alphaproteobacteria; order Rs-D84; family Rs-D84; genus Enterousia. The sequence continues at coordinate 19,547 of JAZRLA010000004.1, read as the reverse complement.
CTTCGTCCAATTCTTCGGGTTTTGACGCAACCTCTATGCGCACGCGCGCGGCCGCTTCGTCAATCAAGTCAATTGCCTTGTCCGGCAAGAACCGGTCGGTAATATACCGATTCGACAACCGCACCGCCGCAACCAAAGCACTGTCGGCGATACGCACACCATGGTGGCCTTCGTATTTTTCTTTGAGTCCGCGCAGAATCGAAATCGTATCGTCAACGGTCGGTTCGTCGATATAGACGGGCTGAAACCGCCGCGCCAGTGCCGGATCCTTTTCAATATATTGCCGATATTCGTCCAACGTCGTCGCCCCCAAACAGTGCAATTCCCCACGCGCCAGCATCGGCTTAATCAGGTTTCCTGCATCCATGCTGCCTTCGCCCTTGCCGGCGCCGACCAACGTGTGCAGTTCATCGATAAACAAAATGATTCCGCCGTCCGCATCCTTTACGGCTTTCAGAATCGCTTTGAATCGCGCTTCGAATTGACCGCGGAACATGGCGCCCGCCATAAGCGCACCCATATCAAGGGATAGCAATTTTTTATTCTGCAAATTTTCCGGAATATCGCGGGAAATGATGCGCTCCGCCAGGCCTTCAACAATCGCGGTCTTTCCAACACCAGGGTTTCCAATCAAAACCGGATTATTTTTCGTGCGCCGCGACAGAACCTGGATAGTGCGGCGAATTTCCTCGTCACGCCCGATTACCGGGTCCAACTTCCCATCGGCGGCCAGTTTTGTAAAGTCCGTCGTATATTTTGCAATCGCCTGTTCTGGGGTTTCTTGCATTTCGTCTGGATTCATTTATGACTCCTTTTATATATATATCGTTGCCACATATATAATTACCCCAAACGCAATTTCAAGCACGTGGGAATATTTCCCCTTTCCGCCCCTATTTTCCGTCATCCCGGCGTATCGGGCCCCGCAAAAATGTGCAACATTTTTGTGGGTGATTTCAGGCCGGGACCCAGTGCGAACGGATGTGAGCACCTGCGTCGCAGACAATCATCCGTCATCCCGCACTTTCTTTCGTCATCCCGGCGAAGGCCGGGATCTTGTCGTTTTCGTCACCCCGCTGAAAAGCGGGGTCTCGTCGTTACAGTTGAAACCACTAGATACCGCCTTTCGGCGGTATGACGATCCCCCCAAAAAAATTTCATTTTTTTAAAAAAGGTCTTGTGGCCGATTCGGTATTTATGATATAATACAATCGTACAGGACACATAAACACCCATGGCAAAATCGGTACAACCGGCGAAAACCCTGGGACACAGCGATATGAATTTTTACCCAATTGGAAAAAGTTCGTGCGCAAAAACAACAACAAACAAAGAGGAAAAAAAATGAAAGTAAAAGTAAGAGGCCTGGTCTTTGTAGGATTCGCCGCGGCCGTTTTCGCAACAAGTGCCATGGCTGATGCTGCGTCTGATACTGCCGATAAAAAGACCGTTACATCTAAATACTATGTTGACCAAACATTCCAGACAAAGGATAATATCGTAACTGTCGAAGAAGCTGCAACAGCGGCCAATTGGACCAGCGAAACTACTTATCCATCTATGGCGGTGTTGAAAGATGTTAGGGATACTTTGAATGCAATTGATGTCACTGACGATAATAATTATGTTAGTGTTACAGAGGGGACCGGTAACAGTGTAGGTACATTTACAGTGGCGCTTGACGGTAATAAGATTGATACTACTGGAACCGATATTCAGGCGTCGACCACGACTAATGATGGCAATTTGGTGACCGCGGGGGCTGTGAAGGCGTTTGCGCAAGATAAGCGAAAGATAGATGCCGCGACCGGTGATGGTTCAACGACACCTTATGCCACAACGATTACGGCAAGTTCGGCAAATGATACATATCCGACATCACAAAATGTTTACAAATTTGTGACCGGTGCAATCAGCACGGCGGGTGCGGATTATCAACGGAAACTGGATTCAAATGAAACCGCGCTGTATGTTGGTAAATATGATAGTAACGATTCAACATGGAAAGCATTAGAGGCAGTAGACGATGCGCATCCGCAGGCGACCAAAGAATATGTCACTATCGCAACGGGGACCGGCGGTGTTTATCAAATCAATCTCCTTGATAGTGTGATTGGTTATAATGGTACCACCACTACGGGCCCAAATGCGCACGATAGTGATATAACGTCTTCTTCGGATAAATTGGCAACCGGTAAGGCGGTGTATGAATTTGTGACTGATGCAATTTCAACGGCTGGTGAGGGTTATCAGCCAGTTGTGAGTTCTGCGGATACCGTTGTGATTGGATATCAGGCGACTGGTGGAGATTCAGGGTGGAAGACATTGACCGGTGATGGCAGCTATGTTAATGTTGCCTATAATGGGACCACTGGTAATGCGGAGGTCAGTTTGACAAACATTGGGGCTGACGCTGATGTTTATGGGACAAGCACATCCAATGACACGAAGTTGGCAACGGCTGGTTCGGTTAGAAAGTTGCTTGATACAAGTTTGAGTAATGCAACGACAGGTAATGATGTTGAAACTAATAATACTGTGCCGACATCCAGGGCTGTCGTGGATTATGTTGCCAGCTTTGGTTTGAGTAGCACTCTGCCATCAGAATGCCGCACGGCTAACAGCGACCATGTCTGCGCATTGGTTGCATATTATGATACGACCACCAGTGCGGTTAAATATGAATGGACAGTCATGGCACCAACGGGTAACTAAAACTAAATCAGGTGTTTATTGTGACGAACAACGGCGTTTCCCCGCCGTTGTTTTTTTGCCGTCACCCCGCGCCCCGACGCGGGGTCTTGTCGTTACGGTTGAAACCACTAGATACCGCCCTGCGGCGGTATGACGGGAACAAGTAACGACAAGACACCGCGTTTCCGCGGTATGACAGGAACAAGTAAACGACAAGATACCGCCTTTCGGCGGTATGACGAAGGAAAAAGCGACATGACGAAAGAAAAAACTTGCAAATCCGCGAATTGATTTTACCATTCCCGGCATGGAAAAGAACGGCGGCTTTGTTTACATTATGACCAATCGCAAGAACGGCGTTTTATATATTGGTTCAACATCTGATTTGGTCGGTCGCATATACGAACACAAAAAGAAAATGATTCCCAAAAGTTTTACTGCACAATACAACCTGGATAAACTGGTGTATTTTGAATGGTGGCCGAAACTTGAAAACATGGTTGCGCGTGAACGACAATTAAAAGAATGGAACCGCGATTGGAAAATTGAATTGATTGAAAAGATGAACCCGAATTGGGACGACCTGTATAACATGGTATTACACGGTAACGGTTTTGCACCACTTGACGATTATTAATGTCATCCCGCACTTGTTCCCGTCATACCGCTGAAAAGCGGTATCTCCCCGGGGTTGTAGAGAATTGTCATCCCGCACTTGTTTTTGTCATCCCGCACTTGATGCGGGATCTCGTGGTTTCAGCTGTGACGACAAGATACCGCGTTTCCGCGGTATGACGGGAACAAGTAACGACAAGGTACCGCCTTTCGGCGGTATGACGGCGAACAAGTAACGACAAGATACCGCGTTTCCGCGGTATGACGGCGAACAAAAAAATGATGGTGGGAGAGGAAACCCACCATCACTATTTAAGGACACAATTTAAAACAACATTTTTTTCTTTATTCACACTCCTATGGTTTATTCAATACCACTCAAACTGCTATACTATCTTTAGTTCCCATCGTCCGGCGCCATGACGGTCCATTCGGTACTAACCGACCCTGCCGCATGATAACCAGCTTGACCTTCTGTTCCAACCGCATTCGGATAATAGGTCGAAACCAAAGCACAATGAACCCCAGGCGCCTTACACTCATTCGGAATCTCTGCATTACCCGGTTGCTCTTCCACGAATTCCTTCAAAGCGCTAACCGTAACCAAGTCGGTCAAATCGCCGTTTAGCGCAGTTGCAGCCGCAACCTGCGCAGCGGTCGTGGTAAGTTTATCTCTTGCCAAACTAACTACAACCGCGCCTTCTCCGCTATCGTTATAATCAGAAATCTGAGTAACACCAAGATAAATATCATTAATTGTATCGTTGACATTATTAGGATCAGTTGTTACCCCACCCATATATTGATACCATTCTGATTGCCAATCCGGATCGTTCGTTGTACCCTGATTGATATACACACCAACATATGCATGTGCTTTCGGATCTTCGTCATTCAACTTACGTTGGAAATTGCCGTCAGACATCTGTTGTGTAACAAAATCATACACATTCTTGGATGACGGAACCACATCATCACTAGAAGAACTACCAATCGTTGTTGTATCTGTTGCGGCACCTGTACCTTCACGATCTAACAAACCATACACAGCCTGAGCAGTGGTCAAATCGTTCGCGTGTGTTGTGTCTGGCCCAAGCCCGGAACCGTTATCATTTCTTCCAATGATTTCTGTGGCAGCAGTCGCAACTTTACCGTTGGAGATATCAATCTGAATAGTGCCATTAGCTGTTCTTTGTGGGTTTATATAAAGATACCCATTACGATTGGTATCAGTTGGATCAGGAGCGGCTTCAAATGGCGCCCACTGACCTTCACCAACACCAACCTTTGGGGTATTTGCCGTTTCACCGGCACCAACGCTAGTTCTTGTTTGGAATGTTTCGTTGGTATAGTATTTCGATGTAACCGTAGATTTAAGGGCATCTACCGCCGCTTCTTCTTCTGAATCATACGGTACAGTGTATGTAACCGATGGTGGCGTAACTGCCTGGGCACTCGACGCGAACACCGCCGCGGCAAAGCCTGTAAATACTAATCCTCTTATTTTCATTTTCATTTTTTTCCCTTTTTTTCGTTTGTTGTTGTTTTGCACCACCCCGGGTGTTAACTAAAACACTCTGGCCAGTGCGCTTTCCGTGGTATTCAAAGGTTATTGTGTCCCCTTTTACTACCAAAGCTCCCGTTATCCCGCGCTTGACACAGGACCTTGTCAGTCTTGTCATGAACCGGTTCTCTGCAACCCCGCGGGGATACCGCGCTTCCGCGGTATGACGACCCCACCACCCAGCGCTTGACGCGGGATTCCGTCGCCCCATCCGACAAGTTTAAATTTTTTGATTTCCCCTCTATTTTCTTACTTTTTTCATCCTTTTTGTTTATCCCACAAAGCCCTGGCGAAGTGGGATTTGTTCGTTGTTGTTCGAAACTTTCTATTCTGTTGCAACACGGAACCACGCGGCTTGGCCAAATTCGTCGACCGCCATAACGTAACGCGTTTCCCTGTCCGCCACCGGTTCCTTTTCACGCCAACTGTCGATCCATTCAAGCGTATCGGTTATGGATGCCGCCATCTTGGCACGTTCCAATGTATTATCGTCAACCAATTCGTTGCGAACCGTATCTTCGTATGCCAAATGTTTAAGACCCAAACTGTCCACGTTTATTCGGCCCGTTGTGACATAACCATCATCATCCACAATCAATGCACGCCCCGAAACACCCCTACCTTGGTATTTGGTAACGAAATCATCCCTTGGCAATATTTCGCCCGTTTCCGTCACAACCAACGCGTTACCTTTGTACAAATCCTTGTCCGCGGTGTTGTCTAACTTTTTTTCAAGCAATTCATCGGTTTCTTCTTTGAAATAAACTTCTTTTTCGTTGGTAACAAATCCATCATCGTCAATCGCCAAAACATTACCGACTACATCATCACCTTGGTCTTTATCAACCTTGCCCGAAAGGTCTATATCTTCGGGCTTTAACAATTTACCAACCGGCAATATTTCGCCCGTTTCCGTCACAACCAACGCGTTACCTTTGTACAAATCCTTGTCCGCGGTGTTGTCCAACTTTTTTTCAAGCAATTCATCGGTTTCTTCTTTGAAATAAACTTCTTCGGTATTGGTAACCCAACCATCTTCACCAATCGCCAAAACATTACCGGTCACATTGGGACCTTGGTCTTTATCAACCTTGCCTGAAAGATCAACTTCGGGAACTTCGCTGCTAATCGATTTGCCCGGCGCGCCGATATAGCGGCCCGTGGACAAACGCGGTGTTGACGAAGCGCGACTATTCAATGCGCCACCACCCGAACTGACCGATCCACCCGTCGTCGCCGATTGCGCCGATCCAGATGTTCCGCCACCCGATGTGGAGGTCTTAACAGTCGGACTTGTGACAAAGCCACCTGTCCGTAACGAACCCGCACGCGATGATGTGCCCGTCGCCTTTGGCATCGTTGGCGCCGTCGGCGCCGGCGCGGTCGCTGTCGTCGGTGTTGCACCAACGGCCACACTTGGTCCACCCAAAGAACGAACCGTCGGCGCCGCAATTGCATGCGACACACTAACCGCAAAAACCAACGCTATCAAAGATGTTTGTGAACGAAAATTCATCTCTCTTCCTCTAACCACATTATATCACCGATTCGGGTGTTCACAAAATCGGTTTGTCAAATTTTTTGTATTCCACGGTTTCCGCCGTGTTCACGCGACAAACCGAATCGATTTCTGCGTTTTTTTATCAATGCAGCCGATTCGCTTTTTATTCCTAAAACGAATCGGTTTTCCGCAGAAAACGAATCGTTTTTGCAAAAAAATCGCCCGCAAAAACTGCGGGCGATTTATATCAAAAATTCCATACCTAAAATTCATATCTAAACCCAACGGAAATTGTGCTGTCCCAAATAAGACCCACATCCGTCCTCAACAATTCCAATGGATCCCAATCTTGGACAGTGCGCGTAATCGATGGCCCGTCCATTCCCGAAACACGCAAACGCAAATCCAAAACCAACGCATCCGACAGATAATAAGAATACCCAACCATCGCCGCAGCGGTAAAAGTAACACCGGTCTTGCTTGAATTGTTACCCGTAAAATATGCCCATTCCATTGAAATCGTCGGAAACCCCGCACCAATGCCCGCACCTAAATACAATCCGTTATCAAAATCATAATAACCATTCGCCGTCAAATATGGTACCGACATTTCAAACGTAATACCACCACCGGAATCTGAATAACGCGATGTAAAACCAAATTCAAGATCGGCACGCCAATGCGGATTAAAACGATAACCCCCAAATATATTTCCACCAATCACCGGTTTGAAACTATAATCATCATGATCCGCATCCGCATCATGTATTGCCGCGGCCGGCGTCGCATGATATTTATTTTTCCAACTTAACAAATTCAAATCAAGGTGCGCGCCAACATACCACAAACCCGGATCATCATACGAAGAACGTGAATCATATGAATCAAGTGGTTCCGCACGCGAATAACGCGGTTCATCATACCCACCACGACGATAATCATCCACATAACGATCGTCGTAATTCATCGGCCGCTGTTGATAATCTGGTCGTTGATAATTTGAACGACGATAATTCGTCGGTTGACGACTGCTTCGCGCCGGCGCATAATAATTGCTGCCATCGCCGTAATAACCGTCATGCGCCACATCCGGCATAACACCATCAACACTTGGCGTTCCACCAACATACCTTAAATTTCCGCCACGATTCGCAACCACACCACCAATCGGCACAACCACAGGCACAATCCCCGAATCTGAATTATCCCGGGACGTGGCCGCCACAACCTGGGTTGAACGATTCCCATTTGTTATACGAATTGTCTGCTTTTTATTACCGCACGTATCACACGACGTGGCACACGACGAACAAGAATTACAAGAACCGCATGCACCATAGGCACCATCATAACCAAGCACAGCCAACACAGCCGCAATTCCACAAAAAACATGTTTCATAAAAAAATCTCCTAACTAATTCCTTTTATAAAACTATACCACATTTGGCGTTTTTATAAAAGGCAAAAAAACAAATTTTGACTTTTTTATCTTTTTAATTTTCAACAGTCTTGACCACAAAGTTTTTTTTTACTAATATCCTAAGCATGCAAGATAACACTATCATTTCTTTTACAAATGTCGGTGCACGTTACGATAATGACCCGGACATATTGACCGATGTATCTTTTAATATCGGCGCCGGTTCTTTTTATTTCTTGTCGGGCGCATCGGGTGCGGGCAAAACGACATTGCTGCGTCTTATTTATCATCTGCACCGGCCTTGCCGCGGAATAATAAAGATTTTTGGGAAACCCACAAATTCTATGTCGCGCGACGAAATAACCGAAATGCGTCATAAAATGGCGATTGTATTCCAAGAATATTCACTGTTGTCGCACATATCCGTATTTGACAATGTCGCCCTGCCCCTGCGCGTACGCGGTGTGGACGAAGTAAAGATAAAAAAACTTGTCACAAAAACATTGGAATGGGTTGGATTGGCCAAACATGCAAACGCGAATCCCAAATCGCTTAGTGGCGGACAACAGCAACGCGTTTCTGTCGCACGCGCAATTATTGTTCAGCCATCAATTATGCTTGCGGACGAACCGACGGGAAATTTGGACGATGAAAATGCATCGCGGTTGATGGAATTGTTTATTCAAATGAACAAAATGTTTGGAACAACAATAATTCTTGCGACCCACAATTCGAAATTAATGGAAACATATAAATTTCCAATTATGCATGTGGAAAATCATAAATTGACCTTTATGGGACCGGCACACGCACATTTAACGACAAAAAAAGCCGCACCGGAAATTCACAATGCCGGATATTTTGCGGAATTATCAAAACAATTCAACGACATTGGAAATAAATAAAAATGAAAAAACCGATTGTATTTTCATTGTTTCATGACCAGTCTGTATTCATGACGGCGGTTATGGGTATCATGACATTTTTGGCTGTACTTTCGTTGGGGTTATCTTTGGCGATTGGCACCGGAATTATAAAATGGAATCGCCAATGGGATGTTCACGCAACTGTTCAAATTACAAACACCGAAAAAACCGACACAATTAAAAAAATTTTTGAAAATAACCAGGATAAAATAGATGACATACGACAAATTGATGATGACGAAATGTCACACCTTATGCGGCCATGGCTTGGTGGCGGAAATGGTGTTCTAAAGAAATATTTGCCGATTATGTTTGAAGTTAAATTCAAATCAAAATCCGACATGAATACAATCGGCGATTTAATAGGGAATAATGCACGTTTCATACCACACTATGACGCTTTAAAGCCATCTATATCTGCGGGATGGAAAATTGTAACAATATTAACCTTGCTGCTTGGCCTTATCATTATAACAATCGGAACATGCGTATCATTTATTGCACGAAATACGGCCGTTTTACACCGGCGCGAACTTGAAATTTTAAACCAAATCGGTGCAAGTGATCGTTTTATTACGAAACAAATGCAAATGATTGTTGCGAAAATCTGCACAACCGCATGCGGCATTGGTTTTATCATTGCGTGCCCGATATTACTTATGATATTGGGTGTTGCGCATTCCGCACGCGTTGGTTTGATGGCGATGCTGGAAATTTCGGGTGCGGGATGGATTGCACTTTTACTTGTTCCATTTATAATTGTGCTGTTTGCAATAATGGTAACAAAACGAACAACATTAAAGATATTAAATAGTGAATCATGAAATTTCTGCGCCCGTCTTTTTTACTACTTGGCATATTCGTCCTTGGCGGAATCATATTCAAATTGACAACACCGAACGATTGCGATTTTATTTTGGATAACGACAGTATTTTCGTGCTTACCGGTGATTTTCGTCGTGTACCATTCGCCATGAAGCAAATTGAAAAATACCCAGACGCGGATTTATATATAATTGGTGCCGGCCTTGATTCTGCATATCAAAACACCGAACGCGCTATAATCGAATCAAAATCAAAATCAACATATCAAAACGCACTTGCCATAAAGGGAATCGTCGAAAAATCCGGGCTTGATCGAATCGTACTCATCACAACCGAAGATCATATTCAACGCGCAAAATTTCTTGTTAAATCCGAATTACCAGAAACCCAGGTAATTGCATGTCCGGTGACACTTCACGAAATGCGGGCACCGCGTCGATTGGAACGATGGATGGTCGAATACGTAAAATTTCTTGTGACCATGATTGGAATAAAAGAAGGACCAGAATACACATATAAATAAAAGGGCAAAAAATGTTTAGGACTGTTATTTTCAAAATCATACTTGGCCTATATTTTGTTTTATGGGCACCAATATTATTGGTCGCTTTACCATCACGCAAAATGACGTTGCGCGCGATAACAACGGATGCACGGGGTGTACTGTGGCTTGCGCGGGTAATATGCGGAATAAAGTATCACATATTTTATCCACCAACCGAAGAAAACGGAATTCCGGTCCAACCAAACGACAATATACGAACCGATGGCAAGGCGATTATCGCATCAAAACACATGTCGATAATGGAGGTTGCAATACTGGTAACCAACATTCAAAACCCATTTTTCATTGTAAAGCGCGAATTGCTTTGGATACCAATTTATGGTTGGTCATTTTGGCGAATGGGCTTGCAACCTGTGGACAGGACGCGTGGCGCAACCAACATGAAAAAACTTTCTGCAACGGTCGCATCACGCATAATGAACGGACAAACACTTATCATCTTTCCCGAAGGCACACGTGTAAAACCCGGACAAAAAATTCAATTAAAACGCGGTCTGTTGTTTTTGGCCGAACAATTAAAGTTACCAATCACACCTGTTGGCGTTGACACCGGTCTTTATTGGCCAAAACGCGGCAAGATGACACCCGGCACGGCAAACATTTATTTTGAAGATATCTTACCATCAACGGCAACACTGGACGAAGTCCACACCGCAATCAATAAACACAGCGCATAATTACCACTAACCCTTGCACCACGATTTACGTTTACCACCATTATATTTACGGCCAAATTTTTCACGAATTAAAATTTCACCAACATCACGCCCACGCGAATCGGCAACATTTGCGTCAATCCGCCCAAGGTATTTGTCGTCTTTGACATTGGAAAGTTCCACCATCGACCCAACGGGGATTATTTCGGCCAGTCTGTCACGCGCCGCAACCGCGCGCGCCCGTTCATATTCGCAATCGCCATTCATTTCCGGCGTATCCACATTGCGCAATCGAACACGCACCGAAACGGTCGTATCCGCATCCAAATTCACACTTGCGGAAAAAGTGTCGCCGTCCAAAATGTGCCCCACCCGTGCCGGCACCGCAAACGCCGTAACGCCCCAAGCACACCCCAAAACGGCGACACAAAACCACTTCATCATGGCAACCTTGGCGACCAGGTTGGTTCCAAACCGTTCACGCCATCAGGCAAATCAATATCATATAAATTTTGACCGGTGATATCGACACTGCGAATATGGCTTACGCGTTCGATATCGTCATCCGTGCGTTCCGTTTCATAATAAACGATTCTGCGCGAACCGGGCGCCCATGATGGGGCCTCCATAAACCAACCGCCGGCAAGAATCTTTTCATTTTTCCCACGCGGATCCATCACACCAACATAAAACGTATCATCCGCCATTTTGGTAAAGGCGATAAATTGCCCATCCGGTGACCACGCCGGCGTTGCATAGCGCCCCGCCCCGTATGTAATACGTTCTTCGGCCAAAGTATTCAAATCCAAAACATGAATTTGCTGTGAACCACTGCGGTCAGAATTGAATGCAATCTTACGCCCATCAGGTGAATAAGTCGGACTGGTATTTATTGAATTGCCATTGGTCAATTGGCGCAGCAAATTATTTTCTATATCATATTCATATATATGCGTAATTCCATCTTTTACCAAAGACAACGCCACATGCGACCCATCCGGTGAAAAGCGCGGCGCAAAATTCATACCACTGAACTTCCCAAGCCGCCGCTGCGCACCCGTGTTCAAATCCAAAATCCAAACCATCGGGTCATCATTATAATAAGACAAAAACACAACCGATTGCATATTCGGTGAAAAATGCGGCGACATAACAAAAGTCTTGGTATCAGACAAATAACGCAAACCGTAACCATCTTGATCCATAATCGCCATGCGCTTTGTCCGATTGTCAACCGGGCCCGTTTCGGCAATAAAGACGATTTGTGTGTCGAAATACCCGACCTCGCCCGTTAATCTTTCATAAATCGCATCCGCCATAATGTGCCCAAGCCGCCGCACGGACTTTTTCGACGCGACTAAACTTTGTGCTTCTATTTGCTCTTGCGATTGAATATCCCAAACAAAGAACTCCAGTTTATATTGTCCATCTTTTTGCTTGGTAAGTTTTGCCGTCACCAAAATTTGCGCCTTTATCGCCGCCCAAGATTTGAACGACGGCATCTGATCCAACTTTACAAATTCCGGAAACGCATTGTGATTCACAATATGGAAAAAACCGGTGCGTTTCAGGTCTGCCTCTACCACATCGCGAATCGTTGCCGCATCCGCCGCCGGCGCCCCACCCGCCAATTCAAATTTTTGCACGGCAATTGATGTCGGTTCCATTCCACCCGCAACAATATCAACCTTTAATTCCGCACGTGCAACATTTACAAAAGACAATATGGCAAACGCCAGAGCGAAAATTCGTTTTAACATTTTTCCTTCCTTTTTAAAAATATCTTCGACCGCATTTTAGATTACAAATAAAAAAAGTGCAAGCGGACAAAACGGAAAATTCAGTATACAACACATTTAATCGTCTGCGACGCAAGTTTACGGCGTTGCCGTAAACTGGATCCCGCGCTTCCGCGGGATGACGATTATCTGGAATTATTACTTAAAACGGTGCGAAACCATATTCAGCCAATATATCATTATACAAATCTTTCCACCCTGGGTTTTGTTTTACTATCAATCTTATTTTCCAATTACGATTCCATTCCTTCAATTGTCGTTCACGCGCAACCATGTTTTCCAAACTATCATACCATTCAACATAGACCAATTTATTAAGATTATGTTTTGCGGTAAAACAGTTGGGATAAACTTTGGTTTTATGTTCAAACACACGACCAATGATATCCGAAGTGGAACCAATATATAATGTTCCATTCCTTTTATTCGTCATAATATAAACACAACCACCAGATTTCATAAAAAACATACTATAAAAAAAGAAACAAATTTCAATAATTATCCAATTATTCCAGAGCATCGTCATCCCGGCGAAGGCCGGGACCCAGGCCGAGCGCAGCGAGGACTTGCGTCGCAGACACTAAATAAAATTGTCTAAAAAATCTCCCTAACACTAACCACTTACACTACCACTAACCACTAATACACAATCGTCCACACCCCAGTAAACACAAGGGCCTAGACATTTGTATTGACAATTGTAAATACATTGGTATAGTGCCCTGTGGATACAACCGTATTGAACTTTGTATAGGACGAAACCCGTGCCAAATGTGATGCAGCAACTCTTTGTGATGAACATTGAATCCCTGCTTCGGGAATACGCGGCCTATCGTGCCTTTAATAAATCAGATGCGGTTATAAATATGCGAATTCCACGTCCGATTTTGGACAAACTCAAAGAACTTGCGGACACGCATCACGTTCCATACCAATCACTTATTTCATCGGTCCTGTTTTCAATCGCAAATACAGACGAAGACAAGGGGTAAAAAATGCAAAACATTATGATTCCAAACGAAGACAAAAATATATTTAACACACTAAATTCCACCCGCCACGCAACACGCGAATACACATGCCTTTCGATTTGGCCAAACGATATTCCAAATCAAAAGACAAATGTCCCAACCCGTGAATTTTGGTTTTTGGGTGACGTCCTTGGGACCGTAAAAAATTTAGACACCGAAACATATCAATACCAATCAACAATCGGAAACATTTTACGCGAATACGCACCAAAGGAAATGTTACCAAACGAAAAATTCAAACTTTTCGACAAACATATCTATGTCATCAATGTCGGCGCAGAAAAATTGACGGCCGAAATATCGCGCTATGCCGCATGGGCGATTATGAAAGAAATCGAAAAACACAACGACACAACCTTTCACCAGGAATATTTTTTATCCCCGAACCCCAAGCTTGAACAGGTATTCAACCACACGCGCCATATTTCCCGAATTACGGAACGCGATCGGGTAAAGAAATATCAAAAAACCATAAACGGTATCCTTGGCAACGACCTGCACGCACTGCCAACCTATATTGCATCTTTTTATAACAACCTATACGCACACCTATTTGGTGGCACCCCAATCCAAAGCATACAAAAATACTACCACATTTCCGACAACAGACCATTGGCCGACTATATGAATGCCGAACTTATCACAGAATTTGGAACCGCATTAGAAAAAGCCGTAACAAGGTACCATAACATCCCCCATAAAAATTATGACAACCTGTACCAAATCACAACCCAAGAAATGAAAGCATTGCGTAAACTTTTTATCGACAAACACGACACCCCCGAATCAAACATATGCACTGTATCGTCCGATGATGTAAAAGCCGACCGCACCAAACGCGAACAGGCATTTGTAAAAAAATATGTTTATGAAAAAGTAAGGTAAAAAGAAAACGGCGCGACGCGCCGTTGAATTTTTTCTGTTTGTTTTTTTAAAATGCCTTGGATACACAACCAAAATAATCCGCACCCGCACTAGAACCAACAAATTGCAAAATCATACCGACACCGAAAAGCAAAAAGAACCCAACAAGCAGACCGATGCCCTTATCCTTGATTTTATCTTTTGTTGCTTCTTTTTCTGGATCTTTAATCATATCCCACGCCCATCCCATCAAGACAAATGCTGCACCAACAAACGCAAGTGTTCGTAATGTTTGAATTATAGGCTTTAAATCCTCAATCAATTTACAAGCACCGGTATTTTCCGCCGCAAATGCCGGCATATTCGCCATAACAAAGGTTGTCACAATTAAAAAATATTTCGAAATTTTATTTTTCATATTAAATCTCCTTTTCCCCCCAATTTTATCACAAAACAAACCCGGTTTCAAATAGAAAAGTTGGCGATTATTCCAGAACGCGAAGTTCCCCTCCTGTGGAGGGGTGGCCGCAGGCCGGGGTGGTCTTTTTACCACACCCCGGCGGGTGCTACCCGCCACCCCTCTCTAGAGGGGAACTTCGGTCAGCAACAAAAAACGGCGCAGCGCACTAACCACTTACACCAAGCCAGGGCCAAGCCCTGGCACAGTCTCGGCGTAGTCACGGCACCGCATTTATCACACAAAGTTCTAACGAATTGTGATCGCGGTGGCGGACGAAGACGGATAACCACTAAAAAACACCGCCCGGGGTGGGCGGTGCAACCAACAACAAACAAAACTTATTTTCCCGTCAACGCGAAAAATTGACCCGAAACCGGAACCAATTCCGCCGTGCAATCACAGCATGGTTTTTCCACCGGTTTTACCGCCGGCTTTGCAACCGGTTTTGATTTACGATTCGCGACCGTTGCCGGAACCAAAACATGACGTTTGTTATGATCCATACGGCCCGCATTATCACGTGCAAACAAATCTTCGCAACGGGTATTTTTATAAACGATGCGATTTTCGTCATCGAATTCTTCGACCTTTTCAGAAAATTGTTCTTCCGAAGATTCTTCCGAATAATACACACAATTATCACCGCGCTGAACATAACGAACACCGCCCTTGTAATAATCATAATACGAACACCCCGTAATAAGGCCAGCCACAATCAAAAAAGACAAAATTTTCTGCATTTTCTTTCCTTTGTTTTTAAAAACTCTCTGACCCCCGATTCGCTTAGGTGCATTCTTGCACAAATACCCGCCATGTCAATGTTTTTTTAGTACCACACTACAAAAACTTCTTGCATAAAAAACCAATCTGCTCTACCGTCTATTACGAAGGGATTTTCATGCTTTACGAAAAATTTGGTCTTGTGAACACGGCGGAAATGTTCGCACATGCAATAACGCACCGTTATGCAATTGGCGCATTTAACTTTTATAATATGGAAACATTGGTCGCCATATCGGCCGCGGCACGCGAAACGCGGTCACCGATTATATTGGCCGTATCCGAATCGGCATTGGAATATATGGGCGACGATATGTTGATGGCGATGATTGGGGGCCTGGGGTTATCGCGGAACGAACAAATCGCCCTGCACTTGGATCACGGACATTCATTTGAATCCTGTGCCCACGCGGTGGACATCGGATTTTCAAGTGTCATGATTGATGCAAGTGGCCTGCCCTTTGGCGAAAACATTGCTTTATCATCACGCGTCGCAAAATATGCACACGCCCACAATGTCACGACCGAAGCAGAACTTGGTATCATCGGCGGCCACGAAGACGAAAAGACACACGCCACAAACCAACTTTATACAAACCCAAACGATGCGGCGGAATTTGTCGCGCGCACAAATATCGATTCGCTTGCCATCGCAATTGGTACAACACACGGCGCATACAAACGCCGATCCGATTCGGAACAGTTGCGGTTTGACATCCTGCGCGAAATTTCGCATCGGATGCCGGGATTTCCACTTGTCCTGCACGGCGCGTCCAACATCCCGCAATTCCTTGTCGACACAATCAACGAAAACGGCGGCGACATAGATGCGGCAAACGGCATTCCAATGGACCAACTGCGCCAATCCATCCTTATGGGCATTTGCAAAATCAATGTGGACAGTGATTCACGCCTTGCATTCACCGCCGGCGTACGATTGGAAATGGACGAAAATCCAAATGAATTTAACCCAAGAAAATATCTGGGACTGGGACAAAGCGCGGTCTATGAAAACACAATTGCCGAAATCACGAACATTATGAATTCTGCGAACAAATTACGATAATGAAGACATATATCACAATGAATGTAAACGTTTTCAACTTTACGGACATGTAGCAATTTGATTTAAAACATTATGTACATCGTCGTTTATTGAAACCGTAACTTCGCGTTGCAACCCATCAACATACGTCCAATAAAAAGGCGACGCTTCGAATTCCGGACTCATATTCCATAAATCTACAAACGGTGCAAGCATCGCGGTAAACCACTGACGCCCACGACACAGACACCCATTACGAACATCCGCAATCGCCGCCGCAGTTGCAGTTTCTGGATATTTCACATCCAACTCCGCATCCGTCATCATCAAACAACGACCCCCGATGTTATAGAAATTTGCATCATCTGCAAGGAACTTATAAATCAATTCGTTTGATGCGCCCGCCTGAGTTAATTCGTATTTCATACCTTCGGTACAACACGCCGACGCAGAACGCATCAACATTTTGTAACGATCCAACAAAGGCATTGCCGTCGCAGAATTTGCATTCAAACCACCCATCTGGTTAAATGTGAAAATAATTTCCGCCATGTTCACGTCACGAATGCGCGGGCTGCGCGGGGAAACAGTTTCACGAATAATCGGTTTGCGTCGCCAAATATTGCATTCGGTTTCGGTGTCAAACGGACAACCGTCACCAATATTTGCGGGATTACCCACACCAAATGCAGTTTGAACGGGGACGGTTAAATCCTGGGCCGCATAGCGCGCATCGCACGGTGCGGGAAACATCGCCGTTAATGAAACATCCGGTTCAACGTTGCACCCACCAACATCGGCCTTGTTATTACCAAGTAATTCTTCGATGCGTGCATTTGTTGTGGCGACATCTTCCATTGTTGCGTTATAAAGGTCTACCAATTCCGTATCATTTGAATCACGGATATAAAGTTCCGGCATGCGCTTTAACATCCAATCACGAAAATCCTTGGCATTATAGTCCGAAATCGAATCGTCCCAAATTGGAACACCGTTTCGCCAATCCACAGTTTTTACATAAGTCCGTGGTTTATAATTTCCATCTGTGCCATCCCAAACAGGCGGGCGATTGTCAATCGGTGCCGGCTTTATCGAAAGCAATTTAACATTGCGCATCGGGATTAAATCCGAAGAAACAGAATCAACAACACGACCATCGTTTTCAACACTGTGCGAAACGACAGTTTTTCCGATGTTGTCATTGTATTCGTACGCCGCGACAGGTTCATCAGGAACAGAAATGTATTCTGTTTCACTATATTCAACATTTGTCGCGGGTTCATCAACCACAACCATGTCGTCCCATTCATATTCGGTCTCCGACGCGCGCGCACCGCCGGCCGCCGCCGCACACATCAGTAATGGTAAAATAAAAATCTTCACTTTCATATTTTGAATTATATCATAAAATTCGGCATATTAAAATATGAAAATGAAATTCTTGGTTGATATTTTTTTGTGTTTATTTTAATTTTTGGGTGAAAGGAATTTTTTCATTGCGAAAATTTGCATGGATTTTTTTGTGTTTTGCGCCGTGCGGCGCGTTTGCATATCCAACCGGAACGCAGTTTGGTGTCGGGCTTTCCGCGACAACGGGATTAAACGCCTTTACCGGTTACATGAATAAGAATGCGGAATCTTTTTGGGGCCGGCGATTTGGATACCGAATCGATTTTGCCGGAACGAAAATTGTGCGATCTGGGATAAATTCGGCCATTAACCACATGGTTAACAACAGAAATATAGAAATTGGCGATTCCATAGCGGTTAATGATACGAAAATAGAGGCAAAACATTTTGGTGGAATGCTGGATTTTTATCCATTTGGCAACACATGGTTTTTGGGCGGTTGGCGGCTTAGTGGCGGATATTATGGTGGTCAATTTGATGCAACCGCGTATGTTGCCGGTGGCGATTCGGACGGTGAATTCGGCCTGGGGCACAATCGATACAAATATGCAGACGGTGCATTTCGTGCAACTGCGACGGCAAATTGGAAATACAACGGGCCATATGTTGGAACGGGTTTTGATTTTGGATTAATTGCCGGTTTTAAGATTTATTTTGATGCGGGCATTGTCTTTACGCGCCGGGTTGCAAAAATCGGGTTGGATATTCCAACGGATGAACTTTATAAATGGAACGGTGCAGATTGGGCATTGGTTGACCCGGACGAATTGGCCCAGGATACACAAAATGCATTGCACGATGCCCAGACCGAGGCGGACAAAATAAAATATTTCCCGATTGTAAAGTTGGGATTGATGTATCGTTTTTAATCAAAAAAACTTGCGTTTTTTATATAATTCTTTTACTATTTGTCGCGTTAAATTAAACCAAAGGAATAAAAAATGGCATCTGTGACAGCAAATGATATGCGGGTTGGTTGGGTTATTTCACACAACGGCCGACGCTATACCGTAACATCCATTACCAAGGTTAAACCGGGCAAAGGTGGCGCGTTTGTTCAGGCGGACCTGCGCGATATTGATACAGGAAACAAGGGTGGCGATCGTTGGCGCGCCGAAGACAAGGTTGAAAAGTTGATGGTCGAAGATTTTGACTGTCAGTACTTGTATGCAGACGGTACAGATGCGTTCTTTATGAATCTGGCTGATTATGAACAGTTTACAATGGCTGTGGATTCTTTGGGCGAAGCGATGAAATTCTTGGCACCAGAAATGATTGTCAAAGCAAATTATGTCGAAGGTCAACCGGTATCAATTTCTTTGCCAAAAACTGTAATTGCCGAAGTCGCAGAAACGGAACCTGCATTAAAAGGTCAAACTGTATCCAGCAGTG
>JAZRLA010000003.1:0-54655 GCA_045646605.1 Candidatus Enterousia sp. | reverse complement strand
GGTTCTTGCCAATGCGGTTGCATTAAAGCAAAACAAAATCCCGGCGGGGACAGCGGGAAATGTGGTCACCTATACCGGAACCGCGGGTTCGGTTGGTTCGGTTGCGGTCGCGTCCGCCGCGACATATAATCAACAAACCGGTGCATTGGAAAATGGTTCGGCTATTGCAAATATTGCCGCCGTTGATACACGCCAGAAAAAGAAAGTATGCGCTGGTTGGCCGGACAGTGTCGCCGTTGCCGACCGCACAGATGCGAATTGCTGGCTTTGGTATTTCCCAGATTAATTCGTTTCTTTTTATTCTTGATGGTGCAAGGGAAGCCTTGTGATACATACGCACATGTGTGTATAAGGGTTTCCGAGTGCATGAATTGAAACGGAATTTGATATGTTTTTTCGTGTATAAATGAAAAAACTTGCGTTTCGTCAATAATTCTTATAACATTTCGCGTTGTGAATTAAAACAAAAGGATTAAAAATGGCTTCTGTAACTGCAAATGATATGCGCGTGGGTTGGGTGATTTCCCATAACGGACGGCGCTATACTGTGACTTCGATTACCAAGGTTAAACCCGGCAAAGGCGGTGCTTTTGTCCAGGCGGACTTGCGTGATATCGATTCGGGAAACAAAGGTGGTGATCGGTGGCGCGCCGAAGACAAGGTTGAAAAATTAATGGTCGAAGATGTGGAATGCCAATACCTGTATTCTGACGGAACGGACGCGTATTTTATGAACCTTAATGACTATGAACAATTTACGATGCCACTTGATGCATTGGGGGAACAGGTTAAATTCCTTGCACCGGAAATGACGGTAAAGACGAATTTTGTCGAAGGTCAACCGGTGTCTATGTCACTGCCAAAAACCGTAATCGCAACGGTCGAAGAAACCGAACCGGCGTTAAAGGGCCAAACCGCAACGGGCAGTGGTGGCAAGCCGGCAATTTTGGATAACGGCGTTCGTGTTCAGGTTCCGGTGTTTATCGAACAGGGTGAAAAAATCGTTGTGAATACCGAAACACTTGAATATGTCGAAAGAGCAAAATAAGTGGCAGTGATAGTGTTAGTGTAAGTGGATAGTGAACCGGTGCAAACGCACCGGTTTTTCATTGTCACACCCCACAATGTTATCAATTCCACTTCCCGTCATACCGGCGAAAGCCGGTATTTCCACGGGATTGCAGTGAATAAAATTCACGACTGGTTCGACAAGATACCGCCTTACGGCGGTATGACGAGGAAAACGGGCGCCTTCGCGCCCGTACTAACCGCTAACACTGATTATCCTACATCCGCATTGGCATAAGGATGAACAATGCGTCTGTGTCTTTGTTTGTGGACTTGATAATTGTCGGCGAAAGCGGGTCCTGCATTTCCATTTGGAATTTTTCACCTTCGACCTGGCCGGCAACATCCATCAAAAACTTTACATTAAATGTAACCGTGAACGATGCGTCACCATTGTATTCGACATCCAATTCCTGGGTCGCGGTTCCGGCATCCGGACTTGACGCATTGACGACCAATTTGTTCATTGAAAAAGTCAACTGAACGGACTTGGTCTTGTCAACACTGGCCACCGAAACCAAATCGACGGCGTTAAGGAATTGCTTGCGATCCATAATCGCGATTTTATCGTTGCCCTTTGGAATAACAACGCGATAGTTTGGATATTGCGCATCGACAAGTTTACTCGTCAAAATTGCCGCACCGATTGTAAAGCGCGCCTTGGTATCCGACAGTTCGACATTAACATCGTCAACGGTCGCATCCTCTAACAACTTTGACAATTCACCAATCACGCGCCGCGGTAAAATCACCGACGGCATTTCCGCAGACCCCGCCGGCGCCGGCATGGCGCACAGAGCCATACGCTGCGCATCGGTCGCGACCGCAGTCAATTTATTCGAACCGTCATCATTTGCAATATGGAAATAAATTCCGCCCAAATGATAACGCACATCGTCCGTTGGAATTGCAAATTTTGTTTGATTAATAAGGTGCGCCAAATCACCCGTTGTCATTTGAAACTTGGTTGTTAAATTGCTGCCCGCCATCGCCGGGAAATTTTCCGCAGGCAAAGTCGGCAAATGAAAAACGGCACGGCCACTGGACACCACCAATGAATCACCCGATTGCTTAAACGAAATTTCGGCATCATCCGGCAATTTGCGCACAATGTCATATAACATTTGAACCGGCACAGTTATTTTACCGCCCAATGTCACATCCGCCGCAACATGTTCAATCAATTCCAAATCAACATTCGTCGCGGACAACACCAAATCATCCGAAACATCCAACTTTACATTCATCAAAATCGGCAAAGTCGCGCGCTTTTCCACAATCGATTGCATGTGCCCCAGTGCACGAATTAAAACCTGACGAAACACAGAAAATTCCATTTCACACTCCTGTTTGTTATTCCTGTTTCTACATTCCTTGGGGCATTCTATCAAAAAATGCCGATTCGGTGCAAGACCAAAAGACACAGCCACATATATTGACAAAATTTATTATTTTGCAGTTTTGTTTAAAACACTATTTGCTAAATTTTCAGCGGATTCTCGCATCCATTCGGGATCATGACGACGCGGAATTGCGCCCTTTTCCAACGCGGTTTCACACGGATGATCATCCGCCAACCAATTTTCCAACAAATCTCCGGCAAGCAATCCAACACCCGCGCCCGCAACAAGCCCCAAACCACCGGTCAACGGCGCAAGCAAAAGCCCCAGTCCCGTTGCCGAAAGTGCCTTGCCCGCAACGGCGGCGCCACTTATTTGAATATCCGGTTCGGCCAAGTTTCCGGTTATGGTTATGGTGTTCACAACACTGCCCGTTATCGACAACTTTATCCCACGCACAGGCACAGTCGTTAACGACAAATCCAACTTTTCATCACCCAAATTTATATCACCCCCAAGCCGAACGTTTATCGCATTTGTTTCAATGGCGACGCCATTTCTTACCTCTGCCACACCATCACGGAACATCAAATTCGCCACCGCAGAATTTATCGTCATTTGATTATACTTTTTGTCAGAAGTAAACATATCTTGAATACTGTGCCGCAGGGTTGTAAGAAAATCTGTACCATACATATATGCGACCAAATCAGAATGCGCGTAACCTTCGGCCGTAGAATATACACGCACCGGGCCAGTTAGTGTGTGCATTATACCCGACATATCGAAACCATCGGCACGAACATACGTTTCAAAACCAAGTGGCAAATCAGATATAAAATTATTTATGTTTATTTGATGCAATATCTGACCAACCGTAATGTCTTTACCAATTCCACCCATTTGCAAATATAAATGTCCATCCGCATCAACCGTTCCATCTATCGCGGCTTTTATATTTCCCGCCGCAAATTTTGTATTTGCATCAACACGAATATCACCATCACGGGCACTAAACTTTACTTTGAAATTATCAAGTGACAAATTGCGATAAACAATAAATTTTCCCAAATCAACATTTATCGACAATCTGTTGTCATACAAATATTTTCCAAACAGTGGCATATCATGAAAAACATTTAATTCACGATCCTTCGGTTGCACACCACCATAAATTTCCGGAAATAATTCTTTAAGGTTTATTTTCTTTGACGACAAATTCAAATTTATATCTGGTTTCTTTTTCCCCCAATCTATCGAACCCGACAATTGTATATCACTGCCACGAACCGCAACCGAAGATTTATGTAATGTAAATTTCTTTGTATCAAATCCACCAGAAATATTGACTTGCATCGCGGGCATATTTGGAAAATCTAAATTCAATAATTTTCCAATCGGCCGAATATCAGGTATATCGCCTTTGACCACAAAATCTATTGGCATTTTGCTTGTTCCCTCCAACGCCACATTTGCCGTCAACGCATCACCATCAGACGAAAAAGCAAATTTTACCGGATACACTTTGCGTTCAAAATTGTATTTATCAAGCGAGATAATAAATGGTATTAAATTAGATTCATCTAACTTTATCCAACCGCGATATTCGCGTGTTTTTGGTCCCGCCACATAACGTATATTTATACCCGGAACATTATATTTTTCACCCCCTATGTCCATGGATAAACCATTTACATTTAACCCGCCAAGGCCCGGATCAACAAAAGGATATTCCGGAATTTCTTCTTCACCACCCACCTCTGATTCTGTCACATCTGATGATTCATCATCTTTCGCTATATCTGGCAAAATCAATTCGCCTTTGGCATTTTTATCAATATATACTTTCACATCGTTTACACGAACCCGCTGAATTGTCGGGCGATTTGAAAAAAGTGATATCAAATCCAAACCAACTTCTATTGTTTCGGCTTCTAATAAATTTTTATGTTTCGCACCGGCCACATTGGGAACAGCAACCTGACGCATCGTTACACGTGGCCGCAACGAAAGTTTCCACGAAACATCACCCATAATTTCGATTTGCAAACCTGTTGACGCACGCAATACATCAAGTAAATTTTTTCGCAAAACATTCATATCCATCTTTGACAGCGCCGCAACAACCGCAACAACCAACACCGCAAAGAACAAAAATATTGCGCGCGCGAACACAAAAAATTTTCTTTTTCTCTTTGTCATATTTTATATTTACCCCTATGGCAATTCAAATTCCAATAATTTCATTACCGCCGCCATGAAATCTGGCACCGGCGCACGAAAAGTTACCATACGCCCCGTTGATGGATGCTGAAATGTAATCTTATACGCGAACAAAAACAAATTATTTGTTGCAAACATAGATTCCAACCCATCGACAATTTTCTTGTTACGACCATATAAATCATCACCAACAATCGGTGCATTCAACACATACGCACTATGCAACCGCAATTGATGGGTGCGCCCTGTCCTTGGTGAAAAAGCAACCCACGTAAGCGCCCCCGGCACACGTGACAAAACACGATATTCTGTAATCGCATGAACAGGACGTGCACCCGTTCCATTTTCACGTTCCGGCGAATCAAAAACCCGCCCCTTTAATAAATAATCATCTATAACACCACGCGAATTTTTCACATCACCGTTTAACAATGCTACATACTCTTTCTTTGCCGTTTTGCTCTGAAAAGCCCGGGATAAAACCTGCGCCGCTTTCTGATTTTTGGCAACGACCAACAAACCACTCGTTTCCCTGTCTAAACGATGAACAAGCGAAATTTTATAATACGGGAAAAGCGCGGCCGCCATTTTATCTATGGATTTTCTAATACCACTTCCACCCTGAACGGCAAGACCCGCGGGCTTGTTAAAAACAACAATATCATCATCATTATAAATTATCGTATGCCGCAATTTTTCCAAATCTGACAAAGAAAATTGTTCACCCGATTCCGTCTTTTTTGGCACTTCGGCAAATTCACGAATTGTTGGCGGAATGCGAATAACATCACCCGTGTGCAACACTTCGGTTCCACGACAACGCGATGAATTTACACGTATTTGCCCACCACGACAAAGTCGATAAAATTCACGATGTGGCATGGATGGAAACTTTCGCCCAAACCACCGCAACATTCTTGTTCCATCTTCTACCGCCGAAACAGTTACGGAATCTGCCATGCAACTATTCGCCATAAGTTATTCTGATAACGTTCTTACCATCTTCTAAACGGCAATTTCCACTTGCACCACTCTGCTTGCCATCGGTCGCCAAATAATCGACAGAATCAGACCAAGCCTTGGTGACAAAATATTCACAATCACCACGTGACAAACCATTTATTGTAACAATAAACTGCCGACTGTTCGCCGGATCAACACCCAATTCATATGTTCCACCGTACGGATTTTTTGCCGACATTCCAATCGCGCCAAATATTGTCGCATTATCTATGTGCGAAAAATCGTCATATTCACCAAGCAATTGCCGCACCCCGGTCACCATTTGCAACACTTCTTCGTTCACCGTGTTGCGCTTTTGCGTCCGCATCGCCGTCGATATAAGACCGATTGCACCAACGGTCAAAACACCCATAATGGCAAGCACCCCAAGCATTTCTATCATTGAACGTCCAGATTCCATTTTCATTTTTCAATCCTTTATTTGCTATTTAATTTCTTTTATTTTATCATAAAAGATATGAATATTCAATTCTGTGATTTAATTAAAAACGCACCCAGTTCCCCTGGCATTTACCGTATGTTTGATGCCAATGGAATCTTGCTTTACGTGGGCAAGGCGAAAAATCTATCGAATCGATTGCATCAATATGTTGATATTTCAAAACTTGAAATGCATAAACAGATTATGCGCACAATGGTTGCGCGCGTCGAATGGGAAATCACACCTACGGAATCAGATGCACTTATTTTGGAAGAAAAAATCATAAAAACCGAAAAACCTAAATATAACATCATGCTAACCGATGGAAAAATGTATCCTATGTTGGCACTTACCAATCACCGATTTCCGCGTTTATTAAAATTCCGTGGAAAAATTTCACAACGACGCGATGTATACGGTCCATATCCATCGGTTCACGCACTAAACGATACGATAAAAATGATTCAAAAGGTATGCAAACTTCGCACATGTACCGATACATTTATGAAAAACCGTGCACGTCCATGTTTACTTTATCAAATCGGCCGATGCAGCGCACCATGCGTTCAAGATGTTTCAGATTATGATGAAAATGTAAAACTTGCACGTCGAATTTTAACCGGCGACAGTGAACCAATCATAAACGAATTATCCGAACAAATGAAAAAATATTCAGCCACAATGGATTTTGAAAACGCCGCAATTTTGCGTGATAAAATTGCCGCCATGACCAAAACATCAATTCGCGGTATACGCACGAATCCGGCGTATAGAGAAAATTTTGAAAGCGATTGGAACAATACAATAAATGAAATGGAAAAATGGATTGGTAAAAAAATAACATATGCCGGCGTATTTGATAATTCACATTTGTTTGGAACAAATCCGGTCGGCGCAATGATAACATTTGGGCACGATGGTTTTATAAAATCCGGTTATCGTCATTTCAAATTACGCGACCACGCCCGCGCCGGAAATGATATTGCAATGATGGCGGAATTTGTAAAACGTGCCGTGGAAAACAGTCCGGAACTTGACTTAATAATTGTTGATGGCGGTCGCGCCCAATGGAACATTGCACATAAAATTACACCAAACATTCCTGTACTTGGCGTAACCAAAGGTACGGTTCGCAACGGCGACGAACATTTTATAATGCCGGATGGCACCGAATATCGTGACATGGCAAAAGATTCAAAATTATTTTTACTGTTACGACGCGTTCGCGACGAAGCGCACCATTTTGTAATAACATATCACCGCACCACACGTGCCAAGGCAATGACGGGCTCATGCCTTGATGAAATTGATGGCATCGGTCCCGCGCGAAAAAAATTATTACTTCATCACTTTGGTTCGGTACGTGCAATTATGGACGCGGACATACAAACATTGAAACGTGTTCCGGGCCTTGGGGACACGGCGGCAAAAAAAATATACGAACATTTTCATTAAGATATGTTATAATGAACGGCGAAAAACCAAGGGAGAACAAAATGAAATTTTTCGTAAACTTTTTATCAGGCTTTCGGATTTTTGCATCATTCGCAATTATCGGAACATTGATGTCCGGAATGTATATGACAACACTTATATTATTTTTAATCGCGGCACTGACGGATTTCTTTGACGGATACCTTGCGCGCAAATACGATGTATGCACGAAACTTGGCGGCGTTATGGACCACATAGGCGATAAACTATTGGTCGTGAACACATTTATATTATTATGTATCATGATGCCGGTTTGGTTCACGGTAATTCCAATTATAATAATGATTGCGCGCGAATTATACATCAGTGGCCTGCGCGAATTCCTTGGCACACAGAAAATTTCCATGCCGGTTCCACATGCACGTTTTTCAATGGGCAAGATTAAAACAACAATGCAAATGATTTCAATAACTGCATTTCTTGCATTATTTGCACTTGGTGCATCAATAACCAGTGCATCTGACGGCAAAACGTTGGTTTATGCAATTTATGCATTACCAAACATCGGTATATTTAGTTTGTGGTTTGCATTGGCGGCAAGCATCTGGTCCGCGGTTTCATACACACGCGACTTCGTTCAAAAATTAAAGAAGATAAAATAAAAACGCACGCCGATTTTTTCGGCGCCGATTTTTTATCTATACGCCGAAATCCGGCGTATAGACTATTTTAGAACCAACCTTTTTTCGCACTTTTTGTTTCGGCAAATTCAGTTAAAATTTTCTTTTGTTTTTCGGTAAGTTTTGTCGGAATTACGACACCGATACTAATATATAAATCACCAAACGAAGAACCGCGCCCCGTCGGCATACCATGTCCCCGCACACGCAGTTTTTCGTTGACCTGGGTTCCCGCCGGAACTTTGACAGATAATTTCTTATCATCTATTGTTTCAACTTCGATTTCATCACCCAACGCCAACGTTGTAAACGGTAAATCGACATGCATTATCAAATTTGCACCATCACGCTCAAATCTTTTATCTGGCTGAACACGGACATCCAAATAAAAATCACCCGCGGGGCCACCGTTAACACCGGCTTCACCCTGGCCCGCCAGGCGTAACCGTGCGCCGTCTTCAATCCCCGCCGGAATTTTAACATCAATTGTCCGATTTTTATGCACCGCACCCGTGCCATCACATTCAGAACATTTTTTATCAATTTTATGCCCCAACCCATTACATTCCGGACACGGCGTTTGCATTGCAAAGAACCCTCGTTGCATATTCACATATCCCGTCCCGTGACAACGTGGACAAACGGGTGCCGGCTTTCCATCCGCCGTCCCATACCCATTACATTTTTCGCACTTTACATTACTTGCAAATTTCACGGTATGCGTTTTACCAAAATACGCGTCACGCAAACTAATCACAACCTCGTCCAGCAAATCACGCCCACGCGCCTGTGCCGTTTGGCCACCGCGGCCGCCGCCATCAAAGCCACCGAATCCAAATCCGCGCATCGCTTCGCGCAAGATATCTTCCATACCGGCACCGCCACCCATATCAAAGTGGAACGCGCCATTACCAAACGGGTTTCCACCCATACCCGCCGACGCACCATTTCCACCCGCAAACGCCGCATCACCGAATCGATCATACGCCGCGCGCTTTTGCGGATCGCGCAATATATCGAACGCATTATTGACTTCTTTGAATTTTTCTTCGGCGGTTTTATCCCCCGGATTTTTATCTGGATGATACTTCATCACTAATTTATGATAGGCTTTTTTAATATCGGCATCCGACGCATCGCGCGCGACACCCAAAACTTCATAAGGATTTTTATTCATTTTTACGGTCCGTATTTTTATTTACACAAAATATAGTCCACCTTTTAACAAAATCAAGCCCCTAAAATTCTTATTATGGGCTTGCGCCAAACAAAATTATGATATAATAATAGGAACATGGCAGAGCAAAAAGTACACTCTTATGATGCATCAGACATCCAAGTCTTGGAAGGCCTGGAGCCTGTTCGGCTGCGCCCCGGTATGTACATCGGCGGTACGGATGAAAAGGCCTGGCACCATTTACCAATTGAAATTATGGATAACTCAATTGACGAGGCTGTGGCCGGATTTGCAAAGAAAATAACCGTTCGATTGATTGATTCAAAAACCATTGAAATTACCGATGATGGCCGCGGAATCCCGGTGGACGAACATCCAAAATACCCGGGCAAATCGGCATTAGAGGTCATACTCACCACACTGCATTCGGGTGGCAAGTTTAACAATAATGTTTATAAGACCAGTGGCGGTCTGCACGGCGTGGGCAGTGCGGTTGTCAATGCGCTTTCATCCGAAATGATTGTAACAATTTATCGCGATGGTTACGAATGGCATCAATCTTTTTCCCGTGGAAAGCCAACAACGAAAATGACACGCGGTACCCCGTCCAAGGCGCACGGAACATGCATTCGTTTCACAATTGATGATAAAATCTTTGGCGAAGCGGCGGTTTTCAAACCAATAAAAATTTATCGTATGGCGCGGGCCAAGGCTTTCCTTTCCCGCGGTGTTAAAATTGATTGGCACTGCAATCCAGAATTACTCACCGCCGACATGGAAATTCCGGCCGACACAACATTCTACTATCCGAACGGTGTTGCGGATTTCTTGGACGAAAAGACCCGCGACAAACCAAAGATTTTACCAAAACTTTTTTCTGGCGCCATTGATTTTCCGGACGATTCCGGCCGTGTGGAATGGGCACTTACCTTTTTAACCGACGAAAACGGCGCGGCATCGGATGATGGATTTTTTTCGTCATACTGTAACACCATTGCAACAATCGACGGTGGCACACACGAAACCGGATTCAAATCGGCAATAACCCGCGGGATAAAGGCGTACGGTGAAAAGGTGAACAACAAATCGGCCGCAAACATTATCGGCGAAGATGTGTTCGATTCGGTTGCGGCAATTGTGTCAGTCTTTTATAAAACCCCGCAATTCTTAGGGCAAACCAAGGAAAAACTTTCAAACCCCGAAATCGCAAAATATACCGAAAACGCACTGCGCGATCCATGGGAAATGTTTTTGGCATCCGATCCGAAAACGGCGAATGCGTTATTGGAATTCGTTATAAACCTTGCCAACGCGCGCATCCGCGTGAAACAGGTCAAAGAGGTTGCACGCAAAACACCAACAAAACGAATTCGTATGCCGGCAAAACTTGCTGATTGTTCCAAGCACGGCGTCGCCGGGACAGAATTGTTCATCGTCGAAGGCGAATCGGCGGGTGGTACCGCGAAACAAGCACGCGACCGCGCAACCCAGGCAATTATGCCACTGCGTGGCAAAGTATTAAATGTCGTATCAAATTCGGACGAAAAATTTGGCAATAACCGCGAACTAAACGATTTAATCGACATCATCGGCGCCGGCACCTCTAAGGATTGGGACGATGCCAAATTGCGATACGAAAAAATAATCATTATGACCGATGCCGACGTCGACGGCAGCCATATCGCATCATTACTAATGACGTTTTTCTATCAGGTCATGCCGCAATTAATATACGGGGGCCATTTATATTTATCTTGCCCACCACTGTATAAATTAACACACGGCACCGAATCGTTTTATATCGATTCTGACGAAGAACTTGAAAAACTAACATCCGGCAAATACAAAAATAAAAAGGTTGAAATCTCGCGATTTAAGGGACTTGGTGAAATGATGCCGAATCAATTAAAAGAAACAACGATGTCACCAAAAACCCGCCGTCTTATTCGGGTTGATTTACCCCCACGCACCGACGAAGGCGCCGAAGATACGGAAAAAACCCGCACAATCGTTTCGGAACTTATGGGTAAAAAACCGGAATTCCGTTTCCGCTTTATTACCGAACACGCACAATTTGTAAAAGATTTATTTGTGTAACCTATTGACACAGGACTTTTTTGCATTATACTTTCACACGTTTGTGAATTTAAACCAAAGGGGTTCCAAATGGCCGGAAATGTTTTCAAAAACACGTACGAAATTGACATGGATGCCGTAAGCAAAAAACCATTGCTTCATTGGATACTTGCGGGCAGTGTTTTACCAATTGTAAATAAAGACAAACCAACATTTCATAAATTTTCCGAACGCGGAATAAATGGCATGATTACAAATTATCAAAAATTGACCCAGGTCACGGATGAAAAATCTGCACGCACGGTTATTGAATATATGGACAAAGAAAATCGCAATCCTGTGATTTTACTATACCCCACAGGCAGTCTTTGCGCTTTTTCACGCGAATATGAATCCAATATGAATCGCGAAACATATAACGATTTACAACAGCAATTAAATCTGCGTATAAACTGGATGCAAATCGTAAAGAAATCTAAATAGAACAACGGCCTTTCGGCCGTTTCTTTTATCACAATCCAACGACAAAATCGTTATCATATTTCAAAAACAACTATTTATATTCATCAATCATTTGCGACAACTGGGCCGACAAAACCAGGTCATTTAATTTTAATTTTTCAATTCTATCAATTCCATACATCACCGTTGCATGGTCACGACCACCAACATATTGCCCAATTTCGGCAAGTGACAACCCGGTCGCATTTTTAAGCACAACCATCATAATTTGGCGTGCCAAAACCAGCGCACGCGCACGACCCGTTCCACAAACCGCATCATACGACACACCCAACTTTTCACACATAGATTTTACAATCGCAATTGGCGAATGTGATTTTTTAAGTGTATCGGCAAGTAAACGTTCCGCAACATTTTCATCAATCGATTCACCCATGATTTCCAAGTAAGCATTGATTTTATTTAACACGCCCGCAATCACATGACCATCAGATAAAATGCGACCCGCAATCATATTTGCAACCGCCGAATTCACACCTGCACGTTCAAACATCTTTGCACGCACCGCACGCGTTGGCGCAACAACGTCCGCAACCAACCCCGACGCCAAAAGTGATTGTGCACGATGATCAAAACCGGTCAAATTACTTGGCGCCGCATCCGCAACCAAAACAATATTTTTACCGGCATTACGCAAGTCAACAACCAATTGCAAAAATTCATCACATGTTGCACGTTTGCCGGAAAGTACCTGAACATCATCCAAGATAAATGTGTCACAGTTACGGCAATAATCTTTGAACGCAAAAATCGTCCGATCATGCAACGCGCGCGCAAATTCGGAAACAAATTGCGCCCCCGACATCATAACCGTCCGCCCACGCGCCGCCGAATTTATGCACCGCGCAAGCAAAGATTTCCCCGATCCCGCAGGCCCGTAAATAAACAGCGGTGAAAACTTTGCCGTCCCCGCCGCCATCTTTTTACATGCCGACACAACGAACGAATTTTCTTCGGATGAAACAAAGGAATCAAAATCGCCGGCATCATTTGTAATTGCCGGCGCAGTATATGTTTGCGAATTATTGTCGTTTGCGGTTTTAACCATGCGTGGTGTAACATTTGCAACCGCAATGCGCATAGTCAAACCGTATTCGTTTGCAACCGTATTTAATATGTTTGAATATGTCGATTTAACAAAATCCGCAGTAAATTGATTCGGTGCATTGAACAATAATTCAGAATCCGACACAATTATATCAAGTGGCGCAATCCAAGAAGTAAAACATGCCGCATCCATTTTGGTCGCAATATCTGCACGTATTGCATCCACCGAAACCTGTTTATTAAGAATTGCCACCTGCATGCCGTTTCTCCTTTCCTTCCTTTCAAAGAGTTTCCTGCAAAGTTCCACGCGAAGTATGCAAAAGCCACCCGCATAAAAACGCCAAATCCAATCAACCTATTTTATTTGACGCCTTTTTATGTTCCCTACACTCTACTCTCTTACTGATGATGTTATTTACAAACCAACCTTTCTATGGCTGATAATGTATAAGATTGATTTCTGTTTGCAACCAAATCTTAACCAATTTTTTGAAATTTATTTTTTGACACGATTCGTTTTTTTCCTTGTTTCCCGCGCTTTGTATATACACTGTATAGACACAAATTTTTCTATAAACGAACATATCCATTATCTTGTTTTTCAATCAAACCTTGCAATTCCAAAATTACAAGTTCCCGTTTAATTTCCGAAATACTTTTTCCGACAATTTCTGCCAATACAGATTCTGACAATGGAACCGTTCCAATTTTATCCAAAATTTCATTTTCTGATTCGGATTTTTTTTCATTTTTTTGCACGCGATTATCATCCACAAAGAAATCTGATACACCTTGGCATAAAATCGCAGCACCTGACCGAATCAGTGAATTTGGCCCTGCGCCCCGTGAATCCGCCGGGTGCGACGGCACCGCATAAACATCGCGCCCGTATTCACGCGCAAATTGGGCGGTTTTCATACTGCCCGATTTCAAGTCCGCCTCGGACAAAATCAGTTTCTCACCGATTCCAGCGATGATTCGATTTCTTTGTACAAAATTCGTTCCCTTTGGCACAAAACCAATTGGCATATCACTTACCACCGCACCACGTTCCAAGATTTCGTAATAAAGCGATTCATTTTCAAGCGGCCAAATGTAATCCACACCGCCTGCCAACACCGCAATGGTATTCGTATTTCCACGCGCGCGCAACGCACCAATATGCGCCGCCGAATCGGTTCCAATCGCCATACCGGACACAACACATATATTATGATCCGCAAAAGCCGTCGCCATATTCGCAACAAATTCCATACCAACCGCCGTCGCATGCCGCGTTCCAACCATCGCAACCGATTCGTGACGGAGTGTCCCAATATTTCCACGCACGGTTAAAATTGGCGGATGATTTTTCACGCGCCGCAACGCATTCGGATAATATTCATCCGTATCAAAGACAAACTTTATATCCATGCGTGCCGCCGCATCAATTTCACGCGTAACCGCGTCGCGCAATTCCATTGACGGGTTCAGTGATTCAATCACCGCATCCACCGAACCAAAACGCGCCAACATTTTTTCATACGCCACCGGCCCAATTCCCGGCGAACGCAAAATCAAAAGATGCTTAAACAAATCGTCCATATCGCACATACTATACATTTTGTCACAAATCACAAGAAAAAACACCCATGCGGGTGTTTTATACATTTATATATATGACCAAACACTATAAAGCTAATAATTGATCATAATCGAATTCATCGCACTTGCTGTATGTGCCATTTGTTTTCGATTTGTACGTGTCACATGCCTCTTTGAACTCCCGCAATTTGACCATAAAACTATCATAACGCGAATCTTTTTTGTTTTTCATGGTTAAAAGCTGCGACCGCAACAACTGCGTCTGATCCAATTTCTTATTCTTTTGCCCCTCGACTTTGCCGCCAATAAGTTTATTTCCAAAAAGTTCCATGGCCCCCACACCAACCGCGGCACCACCGACCGCACCACCAACGGTTGCCCACGTCCGGCCGGTCTTCTTCGCATCCAAAATCCGTTGGCGCAACAATTCTTCATCAACCCACGAACCACAGTTTATATTGTATCCCCATTGAAAATATTTGCTTGGGAAATCCGACATATTCACACGCGCATCTGTCGATTTCAAATCAACCTTTACAAAGCAAACATTATTTTCCGGATTTTCCAAATCTTCCTGCATTGTGGCATAATTTGCTGTATTACTGTACCTGGATGCCCAAACAAAAGTATTCCCGATTCCGATATTATTATTCAAACACGCCGCGCGTTCCGCATCACGATTATCTTTTTCCTCCTTTGCCGGGAAAGACGGTTTTATATCATCCGCCTTGATACTTGGCGAACGGGGTTCGGTGCTAATCGACACATCCGGCATAGTAATCTGATTTTTCGACGCAACAACCGTCCTGCCCTGCGCGGGGGCAAGACGACTTGCAACCATACTGGTTGCGCCGACACGCGGATCACGTACATCCGCCACCGCAAGACACGGCACGACCAAAAACGACATGAATAACAAAGTTTTCATTTGCAAAATCTCCCTCTTAACAGACACCATTATATCACAAAATCGGGCAAAAATAAAGCGCAAATAGTTTTATTTAGTGGTGCCATCATTTTTTATCCGGCGTGTAATAATCAGACACTTTGTAATAATTTTTATATTTACCTTTTTCTGATTTATCAATCAAAACAAAAGTATATTCTTGGCTATACGTTGTAACCGTATATGTTTTTGTTTTCGGGACATATGTTGTTGTCGCGCCGGATTTATGTACCGCGCGTTCCCCATCATGAATGGAACTTTCCGATTCTGTCGTCAAAGGTTCATTAACGGTATAACTATTTGTCTGAACATTTTCCTGACTATCGGAATCAAGAACCGTAAAGAAACTGTATCCACGCCCATATGCAAATTCAGATATAGATTTTTTGCATTCGTTGTCCACAAACCTTGAATCCGCCTTGGCGTTACCCGCGCAAGATATAGTAAACATTTTTCCATCCAATTCTTCCGACATGCCGTATTCCGCGGGATGTATTGGATCAATTATCTTATCAACACTTGCACAACCAACCAATAATCCAACCGTCAATAAACACATTTTTTTCATATTTAATCCTTTTGTTACACATTTTTATTCTACATTTAATAACCATATTTTTCAACTTTAATCACAACCGATAATTTATTTCAATCTGAATACGGTGCTTATCAAATTCATATATCGGCGCATTTGAATTTCGTTTTGTATATGTATAGCTTATTGATGGATAAATCCGTTTATATTCCAAATATCGACTTGATAACCGCACATATGCCCTGTATGTCGTATCACGCCGCGTGAAATACCCAAGGTCCGCATTTTCCATTATAAAATACTGCGAATCTTTATACTTTGTTTGTCCCAAATCTACCCGCCCCAGCAACGTCAACGTCCACGGTAATTCCACAAAATATCCAACCGAATAATTTAACCCATGATTACCATACGATTTTTGTTTTGCGGTAACATTTGTATACGCGACACCGGCAAAGACAAAACTTTTATTATTGATATAATAACGCGGTTGAATATACATTGAATATTCATTACCACGCAAAACACTATCCACAAAATCATCATAATAAATATCACAACCATACGACCCACCAATTGATAAATGCACCCTTTTCATCAAATCGAAATCCGCATCCACGCGAACCCCCGGCATGGTGTCATAGTATTCACCACCATACCATCGCAATTGTGCAAATGGTTGAACACTAAACTCGCCAATTCCATCAATTATGTAACGCGGTCCAGCGGCGGCATAGAACGTATATTCATCAAACCTGGACGTTGCAAAATCCAACGCGTAAAGTGACGCACTGGTTTTAATACCAAAATGTTCGGTCAGTTTTATATAGTAGTCACCACCCACACTATATTGCAAACCGACACCACCCGACCTATCTTCCAATTGCCGACAAAGCGGCCCGACAATTGTGTTTATACATTCTTCGGGCCGGCCGGTGGCATAGTTTAAATTTGAATCTGGGACAACAGAAAAACCACTAAACACATCCCAACTTTTATATTTACGTACCATGTTCAAATAATTACGCACCAATTGTTGTTCCGCATCCGACAAACTTTTATCCGCCAACACCAGGCGGAAATTAAAATCTGCACTGGTGTACCGACCCGACGCGAAATATGTTTTTGCTAATTCCATACGAACAAATGTCGCCGCGGGATATTGATTTAATATCGTTAAAAAATCTTGCTCTGCCGCATCATAATTACCGCGCGCCAATTCAACACGCCCCATTTCAAACAACGCAACCATTCGTGCATTTTCATCATCGCTTTTTATAATATCGTCCAAAAGTTTTGATGCCGAATCTAAATTACCATTGTTCACCATCGCATTGGCAATCGCCAATGCCTGCGTATCATTTAGTTTTATTGTTTTTTGCGCAGTGGCCTGTTTGGCAAATCCATTAGATACACCAAACAAGACAACCACACACAAACAAAATAAAAATCGCAAAATTTTACACACCACAATTATTAATGCGAACCACCAAACGCACCAGTTATACTAATGGAAGACGTTGTTGCGCCCACAACATTAGGAATACCATCGTTACCAAAATTCATTTCATAGGCACCACCGACTTCTTGAACGCCATCTTTATAAAAATGCTCTGCTGCAAAATTTGCATCAGTTCCAGAAGCTTCATATGTTCCCGTATGTAAATTATAAACATTGTTAAAGTAAATACCTGCACCATTATTTTCACCAGATATAGTCACCGTACTATTATTACCATCACCTTGTTCTATAGTAAATGTATAATAATCATCAAATGCTAATGTCAATTCTGAATGTGTCGGATTATACGTGTACGTAGCATCACCTTTTATTAACCAATGTAGTGGAGCGCCCCCGCCGTTTGAAACATGAGTTAAATATGCAAGTGTTCCCCCGGTAAATGTGGTATTTAATGTTGGGGTATATAAATTTTCTCCGACACCTTCACGATTATGTACATAGGCATGACCATCATGCATACCATAATTTACAAGTTGCATTTCTTTTTCATCAACAACGTGTTGAACGGTTCCTGTAGAAGTTTGTTCTTTATATACATAATGTTTATACCCACCATGTGCCGGCCAACTTGGTTCGGTTTCTGCAAAATCACTGTAATTCCCCCCGTCGGCCCCGGTTTTAATTACATTATCAAAATATTCTTTAAAGTTTGCATAATATGCTTCTTGGTCACCACCACCCGGTGTATTTGGTGCCACCGCCACAGGCGCCGAACCACCGCCACTGTTACATGCCACCAATGCCAACGCTGATAAAAAAGTTAAAGTTTTTTTCATTTTATTTCCCCTTTTGGTTAAAAAATTAATCCGCCCAAGAAAGAGCGGTCGGGGAGTTAGTAGTAACACGTTAATGTTCTGTCGCTTTTCGGTTTCCCGTATTATATAGCAAACAGCCCCCCAACCATATAACAAGTCGGGGATATCAACGATGCAAAAAGCATCGAAAACACCAGATTACGATGCTTTCGCACCGAACGTGTGGGTCTACTACAACCCCGAACCCAATCTCTTGGATTCACTAAAATTATACCATATTATTTAATCAAATCAAAGAAAATGATGTGCAAAAAACAACACACACTATTTCTTCCATTTCCATGTAATTTTTGATTCGGTGCCACCAACCAGGCGACCAATGTTTTCCAAATGCCGATACAGGCACAATAGTCCCATCGCCAAAAATGCAAACCCTACGCCCGCCGAAATCGCGAAACCCAACACCGGTGCAAGACAAAACACGACCAACGCCCCCAATGACGAATACCCAACCCCCAAGGCAACAATCAACCATTCAATTCCGCAAATAATAAACATCAACGGATTGACGGCCAAAAAAATCCCAAACAGGCACGACACGCCCTTGCCCCCATGGAACCGCAACCAAACCGGGAAACAATGTCCAATCATCGCGGCAAACCCGCACCACGCACCAAAGGTTGCATCACCAATCGCATTTCCGATTAAAACCGCGACGATTGCCTTGGCCATGTCCAACACCCAAACAATAATCGCAAGCCGCAATCCCCCCGCCCGCAACGCATTTGTTGCACCAGTATTACCACTGCCGACACGGCGCAAATCACCATAGCCCAAAATCCGCGAAATTATCAAACCGCACGGAACACTGCCCAGCAAATAGGCAACCAGAATACCAATAATATACAACATCGCTATTTTTCCTTGATTTTATCTTTGTTTACTATAAAATATACCAGAAAACCAAAATAAATAAAAGGAAAATAAAGTGGCAAACCACAAATCATCTAAAAAAAGAATCTTGGTAACCGCGAAGAAAAACGCGGTAAATACTGCACGACGCAGTGCCGTTAAAACTGAAAATAAAAAGGCGATAAAGGCCATTGCATCCGGTGACAAGGCCGCCGCGGTCGCCGCGGTGCGCAGCGCCGAAAGCAAAATGATGAAGGCCGCCGGCAAAACAATGCCAAAAAAACGCGCATCGCGTAAGGTTTCACGTTTAACCCGCGCCGCCGCAAAATTGGCCTAAGGTTTCCAGCATATAAAAATATGGCGTGCATTCCAGCACGCCGTTTCTTCGTGATAGTTATAAAAAATCCCATTACCCTGACTGTTGTTATTAAATTTGATGAAAATGTTAGCATTTTTTGCGACACCGTAATATACAAACACAAAAAATCTTCAATTATATCTTGACAATGTTATTTTTGGTGTTATGTTACGGTCAGACATAGGTCAGACATAAACCAAAAGGTAAAAAAATGAAAAGAGATTTTCCGGGTGTATCATTTGCAAGAGTGCTTGAAAAGGAACTTGACGATGAAAGCACTATCAGTAACAGGTCTTTCATATACCAAAATGGCACATATGCTGAACGTAACTTGTATAATGTTTATACAACCCCATATAAAAAACCAAAATTTGGTAAAAACCTCAAGTTTTTCATCATAAATAATCTTGAGCTGCAAGCGTTTTTGCTTTTCTTTTGGACCGTTTTGTTTGTTGGAACTGGTGAATACAGTCACCCAATGCGTGCGATGTTCAATGAAGTTTACAACCCAAAACCAAAGGCTAAATCTGAAATCAACCTTTCGGGTATAGAAACTCGTCATAAACCGTTTTTCTATACCAATTTGGCGTTGACCTTGCCGTATTTGATTCTTACGGCATGCGTTGCTATTCGCATGCGTAAAAAAGATAAACGCAATGAACAACAGATCATAAATGAACTGAACACAATTGATCTGATGTTGGCAATCAAATCTGTCAAAGAAACTGGTCAAAAGTTCAATTTAAACTTAACAGATGAATCCGTACGGAAATTGATAGATGTTTGCCCTTATATCATATCCAAAATGTCCGCCGATGAAAGGGTCTACTTTGATATGTTGATTGATGGTGACATCGAAAGCAATGAAAACATGAAGCCATGGAAAAACGATGAAGCACTTAAAAATCTGGCTTTGGCCGTGATTGATGGTCATTTAAAATCATATCCCGAAGATATGGCCAAAGTGTTGGAAGCTTTTGATGAAAAATCACTTGCGATTGTGTTATCGGAAATGTACAAACAATCCCTTGCACAAACGCAAAATAAAGTTAAAACCAAATAACACACATCAAAAAAAGACCGTCGTTTGACGGTCTTTTGGTTTTAATTCAGTGGTGCGCCCCAATGTTGCTGTATTGTTCGTTCCGCATCCATCGGGCTAACCAACACTTGCGGTGTCAAAATCACAACCAACACATCGCGGGTTGATGCCGTTTCACGTGACCCCGACAACAACATAAAGTCCGGATCCCCAATTCCATAGCGCGTGTCATTATTCGCCTGTTTTTCAAAACCGGATACAACCAACATTTGACCGGATTCCATAATAACTTCCTGCATGAAACTGCGTTCTTCAACCTCTGGCAATTGAAGTGTCACTTCACCGATTGTCTGACTCGACATCTTCAACAATTCACGAACCGACATACGGAACAGCAGCAAGATTTTTCCATTTTCCAAAATGTTTGGTAACAATTGCATTGAAAATCCGGTTTCCAAACTGTCTTGGTCAACGGTACTGGATTCAACAGTCGTAAAGTTACGCGATTCAAACCGTTTAATGTATCCGGTACTCTTGGTATTATTGACCGGCGCAACACGATTATTACGCGTTGTCACACCAACGTTCGTAACCAATGAAACCTTGCCCTGCTTTGCCAATGCCTGAATCAATGCGGTACTGCCCGCGATACCGGCAAGTGAACCATTATTTATTTGTTCATTGGTATATGCCCCCGAAACCGTTGCACCATTTTCCAAATGCGTTGCCCCGGTAAGGCCCGATAACTCATTCGACAAAACCGCAATGTTTATAGCATTGGCCTCTGGCGACGAAAAATTATTCTTTGGATTTGCAACAATGTTAAGACCCGTTGCCGCATTAATCGCCGCCGCCAAGTTCAAACCAAATCCCGAATCATTTGCGATTGAAACCTGTAACACTTTTACATCAATCGTTACCAATTGTGACAAACGTCTATTTTGCCGTGCGATATAATCCCCGACACGCGACAACACCGATGGTGGCGCGGTTACAGTTATTGTTCCCAAACTGCGTGACACGGTGAAATTAGAATTTTCTGACTTACCAATAATTGATGAAATCGTGCTTTCAACTTCATCCCATTCTTTCAATGTCGTTTCCAAATAAACCTGATTTCCATCATCCGTTTGCACCGAAGATTGATATGATATATCGGTCCCAAGGGCATACAACGTGAACGTCTTGGTTTCCGTTTCATAGAACACTATCGCCGTCTTGTCGTAATACCAAAGCAAATCTAAATCGGTCGCAACCTGAGACAATAACCCAGACAACTTTCCTGTATACGCGACATTCATCGTCCTTTTCAATTTATCGGACGCAATCTGGCTATCAATCTTAACCGGAATACGCGTAATAGAATTGATATTATTAGCCAATACTTGTAATGTCACAGGTTCATTCAATAAAATCGTAACACCCGTATCGGTTTCAAACTGTTTCGGCAAATCATTTTTATGTTCCATCAATGTAGATTTTCCACCCAGCCATACACCTTCGGACATGGAAACGGTATCACCACTGGTCACCTTTGCACGCGGATTCTTTGCCATTTCAAAAGCATCGTAAACATTCACAAAATCTTTATCCACCGTTGCGGCAACCTTGGCCGAATTTTGCATAGCACACCCCCCGACCACAACAAAAACCAAAAGTGCAACAAAAAATTTAAACGCCTTTAACATTGTATACTCCCTACAATCTTCCTCTATTAGTCTTCAGTTGTTGATATTACCAAAACCCGATTCCCTTTATAAAACTTTGCATACGGCACCGGTATTGCGCGACCAAAATTACGCACCACTGCGGACGCAACATCAACAAAGCGTCCCTTGAATACGGCACTGGCCTCTATTGGATATTCACGTGGCGTTGTCCAAACCAAATCCCAACCTTCTTTGTCACACCATGATTGCAACACTTCACGCAATGTCTGTCCACTTGCCACGACCCAAGAACGAACCTGGTCTTGTAATGAAACCGCCGGTTCTGCATCAGCGGACAAATCAACCATTATCTCTGAACCTTCGGAAACAACCATTGTATCTTGTCCCGGTGTTACATCGTTCACAACCGTAACAATCCCGTCACCATTCACGGTTATCACACCGCCACCCGTAACAATATCACCGTTTGCATTTCTTTCGACCAACCCGTTACGGGCAAGATATGCATCATACCCATCTGCATACCGAACACATTTCTTACGTCCACTGCGCGAAACAGCCAAAACAGACCCGCCATCATCCTCCAGCATTTCACGTTGCAAAAGTGGCATTTCTGCACCGTTTACACATTCACTATCAAATCCGGTCGGTATAGGCATGCCATGTAACATGTTTGCACCACCGGACCATCCCGAACCATCACGTGCACCACGTGTGGCCAAATTAAAATTATTTTCCACCACCAAATCGGACCCAATCTTTGACACAATTTTTATATTATCAGA
This sequence comes from Candidatus Enterousia sp., assembly GCA_045646605.1. GTDB lineage: Bacteria > Pseudomonadota > Alphaproteobacteria > Rs-D84 > Rs-D84 > Enterousia. The sequence goes on along the minus strand of JAZRLA010000003.1, from coordinate 31,535 downwards.
CTGTTTCTTTTTTGAACAAACACCTTCGGCGCAAGAAACGGTAACATCCGCCTCGGACCCGATTGGCCACGCGGGCACCGCCACAGGCGGCATAGGTTGTGGCCGATATTCAACCTGTTGATATTCATAATGTTGTTCTTGATACGGCTGCTGATACTGTTCAACATAATAGTTATTATTTTGCTGAACATAATTTTCGGCATCGTCACGATCCTCCTTATAAAACACCTCGGACGTTACAACCTGTTCCAACGGACGCGCCGCAAAGCAATAGCCAGCGGCGGTTGCAAGCATAGCGGCAATCAAAATTTTGCGAAACATAAATCTTCCTTTCCTTAAAAAATTCCTTTCCTATATCACTCATTATAACAATTTGACCGAATCTGTGCAAGACCTAAAAATAGATTTCAACAGGGTTTTTAAATTTATTTTATATCAATGCGCGCGAATCGGAAAAAGTGTGTTATACTTTATGTATCGAAACAAAGGAAAAGAAATGGATTTTACACTAATATCAATATATTTTGGAATTGTTACCATTATTTGTATTATAACCTTGGCGATAATCGTTGTCGCAAATCGACGTATTGCAACACTTGAAAAAAATGTTTCATATATCCAAGACACGATTATAAAAATGCAAAATACGCTAAGAAATAAATCTGCAACAAATGCGGTTGCGGAACACGCCGAAATGATATACCAAGATTTATTACAAAACCTTATTCCTATATTGGCCGCATTGGATATAATGCCACGCAACACATCGGAACACCCACTGTGGCGAACACTTGGCGGTCTTTTGGACGAATATGCGGCGAACCCGTTTGTAATGGAAAAATTACGGCGCGCAATAAAACTTGACGCGAATGTTAAACGCAATGTGTCAAATTATATGTCACGCGCAGAAAGTTTACTTAATAATTTGAACGCAACCGAACCGGATGGAATTTTGGCAACAACCTTTCTAAACGGCCTGCTTGGGCAATCGCTAACCTTTTTCACCCAAGGCTATCAACTTGCAACCGCGGACGAAGATATTAAATGACGAAACTATCCCCGGAACTTGTGCGCGATATATCACACCACCGCAACGAACCAAGGTGGCTAACCGATTGGCGATTGGCGGCATTTGAATTATGGCAAAAAATGCCAGAACCACATTGGGGCGAAATAGATTACACACCAATAAATTACGACGCATTAAATTACTATAATTCCCCAACACCAATTGATAACAGCGACCTAAAATCAACATACGACAAAATGGGATTACCCGAAAATGAACAACGCGCACTGCTTGGCATGGCAACCGATACAGTCATCGACAGTGAATCCGTCCACACATCGTACACGACGGAACTTGCATCACGCGGAATTATTTTCTTGCCATTTTCACGCGCGGTTTTGGAATATCCAGATTTAATCAGAAAATACCTTGGCACGGTTGTTCCACCGGCGGACAACTTTTTTGCCGCATTAAATTCAGCAGTATTTTCCGACGGCACATTTGTATACATTCCACCACACACCGAATGTCCAATTGATTTGGCAAGTTATTTTAGAATTGAAACTGCAAAAATCGGTCAATTCGAACGCACACTTATTATTGCGGACAACGGTTCAAAATTAAGTTATATGGAAGGATGCAGCGCACCGCGCCGCCCAAATCACCAATTACACAGTGGGGTTGTAGAGATAATTGTTCATGACAATGCACATGTAAAATACGCAACTGTTCAAAACTGGCACGCCGGCGATGCCCCAAAACGTGGTGAATACAACAACACCGGAATATTAAATTTTGTAACCAAACGCGGAAAATGTTACGACAACGCGCGACTTGATTGGACACAATTCGAGGTTGGTTCTGCCATGACTTGGAAATACCCATCAACAATTTTATACGGAACGGGTTCGGCAAGTGATTTCTATTCACTGACCATAACACGCAACGGCCAGCAATCCGATACCGGAACAAAAATGTTACACATTGGCGATAATACGACATCTAATATATTATCATACGGCGTGGCACTTGATTGGTCGCGACAAACATTTCGCAGTTTGGTAAGTTTTTCGGGACATGGCGGTAAAAACGTATCAAAGTGCGACACACGAATTGTCGGCAATGACGCCACAACAAATGCATTACCAAATATTATTTATGAAAACACCGACAATGTCCAAACGCACGAGGCATCAACCGGTTCAATCGACGCCGGGCAATTAAACTATTTGAATATGGCGGGAATTGATACAGATACCGCAACTGCGCTTATTATTGGATCTATGGCGACACCGATACTGTCACGATTACCAATGGAATTTTTGGTTGAATCACGACAACTTATTCAAATGGCACTTTCAAATACCAACGGGGGAATAAAATGATACTTGAAATAAAAAATCTTAGTGCATCCTTTGACAACAAAAAATTATTATCGAACATAAGTTTCGGCGTTGAATACGGTGAACGGCATTTAATTCGCGGGCACAACGGTTCGGGCAAATCGACATTAGTTGGCACGATATCTGGCGACCCAACATACAAAATAGATAAAGGTGAAATTATATTCGAAGGAAATGACATAACACACGAAAACGCAACCGCACGTGCATTGATGGGTATATTCACCGGCGCACAAAATGTCCCTGAAATTCCGGGGCTTACCATAACAAGTTTTCTTAAACATTCTGCGGCGGCACATTATCATTTTCAAACCGGCCACGATTTAGCAATGGCTGAATTCATTGAAAGACTCGAAGAAGCACGCGACATATTGAACATACCACGCGAATGGTTGAATCGTTCAATAAATGTTGGTTTTTCTGGGGGTGAAAGGAAACGTATAATGCTGCTACGATTGATTTTAACAAATCCAAAACTTGCAATTTTGGATGAACCAGATTCTGGTGCTGATACCGAAACACAAACACAAATTGCGGATGTAATAAAGTCCATGCCAGACACAACATTCATTTTCATAAGTCACCAAGAAAAATTTACAGATTTAATTTCGCCAACTCACACAACCACTTTATCAAATGGTAAAATTATGATAGAATAACACAAACGAACAATAAAAGGTGTCGCCCATGAACGGACTGATTTTATTTGCCGCATTTATATTCATACTTTGGATTGGCAGTTCGATATTTATCCCACTGCTCGTCGCGACATTCCTATGGTATTTGATAAACGCAACCGCAACATATTATCGCAAACTTTTTCCCGCATGCGAAGAAGGTAAATGTGCCATTTCCAAACCATTATTTAATTTGCTATCAACACTTTTATCCATCGCAACATTTGTTGGATTGATATACCTTTTTGCGACACGCGTGCGCCCGATGTTTAGTGAACTGTTGGCCGCAATGCCGGGAATACAAATAAGATTGAACGGCCTTTGGAACTATATTTCTGACACACTTGACATCGACATAACCAGTATCGCCCTGCCGAATATCACATCGATTGTATCCAGCATCGGTTCATCGGTTGCGAAACTTGCAACATCAATGGGTATGGTGATTGTGTATATGATATTTATGTTTGTTGAACAAAGCACATTTCACAAAAAAGTTGCTGAACTTTTCCCGAACAAAAACCAAACAAAAAAAATCCGCTATATTATACAAAGCATTGATGAAAACATGAAAAAATATTTGTTCATGAAAACACTTGTTTCTGGAATTACTGGACTTATCTCTTACGCATGGATGTGGGTTTTGGGTCTTGAATTTGCTGGTGTATGGGCATTTGCAATATTTATACTCAGTTATATTCCAACAATCGGTGCAATTATTGGATGCGGTCTGCCGATACTGTTTGGCGCAATATCGGGTGCAACATTAAACGAACTTGTATTGCTTGCATTGGGGCTTATCGGATTACAGATTGTATTTGGCAACATCATCGAACCAAAACTTACGGGAAAAACATTAAACCTTTCAACACTTGCAATTTTAATAAATTTGGTATTTTGGGGTTTGATATGGGGTGTTGCCGGCATGTTTTTCAGTGTCCCGTTACTCGTCGCGGCATTTATAATAACAGCCCAGTTTGATTCCACGCGTTGGATAGCAATCTTGCTTTCGACCGACGGCAAAATTCCGGACAAAAGCGAAGAGTAATAAAACAATTAAAACAGAACGAAAAGATTCCAGAGACGCGTCACACCGCCGAAGGGCGGTGCCCATCTCGGCGGTGCTTTGCACCGACGGATTGCCCCGCAGGGAATGCGATGTGCGCTTTGCGACATCGCACATTTATATTTACTGTCTGCGACGCAGGTTTGCGGCGTTGCCGCAAACTGGATCCCGCGCTTCCGCGGGATGACGGGAGTCTGGAATTTGCCGTCCTAACCCCTTTTGATAAGTGCAATTGCGTTTTCCAAAATAACCTTGGCCGCAAATGAATCAAGGCGCGTTTTAATATCATGCCGCCGCACCCGTCGCCCCAAATAGTCCATCGCGACAATAGATGTTAACGCTTCGTCAATAAAAGCAATCGGCGTATCAACCAACTTGGAAAGTTCATCGGCGAACGCCCGCACAGCCCGGGTAGTATCGGAATCTGTTCCGTCCGTCCGCAACGGCAAACCGATAATAACGCCCGCGAAACCGTCATCTTTTATCAATTTTTCGACTTTTTTCAATAAATCCAATTCATTATGTGGCAAAATCGGTGACCGCGGAAACACCAATGACCACGATGTATCCGAAACCGCGATACCCGTCCGGCGCGCGCCCCAATCGATGCCTAACAACCGACCTTTTTTTTCTAATGCCTTGAAATCCGATAAAATCATTGTATAATCACCTTTGCATTAAAATATAGGATGTGAAATGGCATTTAGCAAGCAACAATTACAGAAATTCGCGGATTTGATAAAGATTGATATTTCCGACGAACAACTGGAAAAAATGAACATCGATTCCGTCATCGAATGGATTGATAAATTAAAACAAATTGACACAACCGGCGTTGAACCAATGCTGTCACCGGCAAAGCACGATTTACCATTGCGTGCGGATGTCGTCACCGACGGCGGATGTCGTGACGCCATTATGGCAAACGCACCCGACAAATCGGGCGTAAGCCGCGGATACTTTGCGGTACCCAAGGTTATGGATGGTGATTAAAATGACAAGATACAGACATAGAATTATAAACAACGTTTCCAAACCGATACCGGTACAGTTTGCAATACGTCAATGTTCATGGGACCCCCGTGGCGAAACCGAATGGGTAAAATCTGCCAATGGTGCGCCTGTGCGTACAAACCATATTATATGGGATTATAAGGCATCTGCATGCTTGCTTCATCTACAAATGCAGATTATGGACTTTGGACATTATATTTGCATTGCTTGTGACGATATCACATTCGAATGTATGTCCGAACATACGAAAAAACCAACAGAAAATAAAATACAAAAATGCCTGGAACGTATGCAGGCGGGCAAGTGTCCATATAAAATTTCCAGGTATTTGTTCCCGAATATCCCACTCAAAAAGCACAGGTAAAATAAAAGGAAACAAAAATGACCGATAGAAAAATAACAGTAATTTTAACAAACAAATCAATGTCAAATGTTGGAAAACCAGCACAGATAAAAATTGGCACATTGCCCCAAATGCAATTGAATAAATTATTAAAATTTGTCAATGAATATGACCCAGAGGATTTTCCAGCCACTAAATGCTTTTGCAACCTGCATTTCGATACAACAATAATTCACGCAAACGGTATTCGACCGGCCCAGCAATTTACCCCAACCCATCCAAGGAATAACAAGAACGAAACGATTATTGAAATTATTCCGGCCACCGATGCGGAAGATCGCGATTGTGGCCTAAAGGCTGATGCTAATTGCGCGATGATTTTTCAATGCGGTCTTTGCAAATCACCCTTTATAACACACATTCGTGAACTTTTACCAACAAATGCGATTGAACATTAACCCAAGGAAACAAAATGATAGATTTAACTATTACCGAAGCGTTAAAGAAACTGAACAGTCGCGAAATATCCGCGACCGAACTTACGCGCGCACACCTTGGCCGCATTGAAAAATATAACCCCGAACTGAACGCGTATATTACGGTCACCGCCGAACGCGCAATGGCGGATGTGGCCGCGGCGGACGAACGCATTAAAAACGGAAACGCGCGACCACTTGACGGAATTCCGATTGCGATGAAGGATTTATTTGCAACGCGCGGTATTCGCACGACGGCGGCATCGCGCATGCTGGAAAACTTTGTTCCGGAATATGAATCGACCGTGTCCCAGAAATTTATTGATGCCGGAACGGTGCTACTCGGAAAATCCAATTTGGACGAATTCGCGATGGGAACATTTTCAAAAACATCGTTCTTTGGCGCGCCGGTCAATCCATGGCAAAGGGAAAAACATTTAACCGCCGGCGGTTCATCGGGCGGTTCTACATCCGCGGTCGCATCGGGTATGGCAATGGGCGCAACCGGAACGGATACGGGCGGTTCAATACGGTTCCCCTGCTCTATCACTGGCCTTGTCGGTATGAAGCCGACATATGGCCTATCGTCACGGTGGGGTTGCGTTGCGTTTGCGTCGTCACTGGATACGCCCGGCCCAATCGCACGGACGGTTGATGATGTGGCACTGTTACTTTCGGCGATGGCGGGACACGACCCGAAAGATTCCACAAGTGCGGATTTCAAATTAAACCTGAGTGCACCGTTGCAACCAATTTTGGGTGACGGAAAAAAATTACGCGTTGGTGTTATCCGCGAATTTAACAATGTCAAAATTTCCGATGATATGAAAACGCTGTTTGAAAAACGCGTTGCGGATTTAAAATCAATCGGCGCAGAAATTGTGGAGGTTTCAATTCCGAATATCCTTGATGCATTGGCTGCATACTATATCATCGCCCCAGCAGAGGCATCATCGAACCTTGCGCGGTATGACGGTGTGCGATATGGCCTGCGCGTCGAAGGGTCAGACATTTACGACACATATAAAAAGACACGCGCCGCCGGATTCGGCGACGAAGTAAAACGCCGTATGATTATCGGCACCGCGGTATTATCAAGTGAATCGTATGAGGTTTATTTTATGCAGGCCGCACGTGTTCGCCGCATGATTGCGGACGCATTCGACCGCGCATTTGAAAGTTGCGATTTAATCGTTTGCCCGGCGGGCGCGGGAACGGCGCGACCACTGGATTCCGATATGACACCACTTGAATACTATGCACTCGATTTATTTACGGTCGCGATGAATTTGGCGGGCGTGCCAGCAGCGTGTGTTCCATGCGGATTGGCATCGGACGGTTTACCATTGGGTGTGCAGGTCGTTGGGAAAATGTTTGATGATGTGCGCGTATTGCAAATGGCCAAACACATCGAACAATTCGCAGGGCTTGATAACCGACCAACAAAAATTATGGGGGAATAAAAAATGGTGGCCAGAAGTGGAATCGAACCACTGACACAGGGATTTTCAGTCCCTTGCTCTACCAACTGAGCTATCTGGCCATCCGTGAGGTGTATAATAAGATACAAAAACCAAAAAAGCAAGGAAAAAGAAAATGTTTACGATAAAAGGCAAAACAGGCGATTGGGAAGTGGTCGTTGGATTGGAAACTCATATAGAGGTTCTGTCCAAAAGTAAGATTTTCAGTGGCGCATCGGCGGACTATAACCCGACCGTCGCCCCCAATACCCAGGTTTCCATGGTCGATGCCGCTATGCCGGGAATGTTGCCGGTCCTAAACGAATACTGTGTGGACCAGGCCATCAAATTCGGCCTTGGGATAAACGCCGAAATTTCCCGTGTCAGCCGTTTTGCCCGTAAACAATACTTTTATCCCGACCTGCCCCAGGGATATCAGATTACCCAGGCAACCAGTGAACCCGCGGTGGTCAATCATGGTTGGATTGAAATTACCGACGACGATGGCAACCCGAAAAAAATTCTTATTGAACGCGCCCATTTGGAACAAGACGCCGCAAAGAACAAACACGACATGCACCCATCGAAATCTTTTGTTGACCTTAACCGGTCGGGTGTCATGCTGTTGGAAATTGTGACGGCACTGGATGTAAAAAATCCGGAAAACAACTCCTTTATCACATCACCGGACGAAGCAGAAAAATACCTGCGCCAAATTCGCGAAATCGCGCGCGCACTTGGTGTATCCAAGGCAAATATGGAGGAAGGTTCCATGCGCGCGGATGTCAATGTTTCTGTGCGGCCCGTCGGCGCGAAATATTTTAACGAACGTTGCGAAATCAAAAATATGGTGTCGTTCAAATTCATAAAAAACGCCATTGAATACGAGGCCAAACGTCAAATTGAAATCCTTGAAAACGGCGGAACAATTGACCGTTGCACCATGCGTTTTAACCAAGGCGACGGCACAACAACCGTAGAACGTAGCAAGGAAGACGCGCTGGATTACCGCTATTTCCCGGACCCGGATTTATTGCCATTGATTATCACCGACGAGCAAATCGAACGCATACGGCGCACAATGCCGGAATTACCGGCGGCGACGCGCGCGCGCTATGTTGAAAAACTTGGGCTTGCGGAATATGATGCCGCGCGCCTGACGGAAACGGTCGATATTTCACATTGGTTCGATACGGCGGTTGGTGACAAAACCGAACGTGCCAAGGGCGTTGCAAATTGGATGATTTCCGAACTGTTCGCGCACCCGGAAAACTATGACATTACAAATGAGAGGTCCGGCGTTGTTGACGGCATGCGCATTATCACACCAACCGACCTGGCGGAATTGGTCGATATGGTCGCGGCGAACGAAATCAACGGGAAACAGGCCAAGGATATATTTATAAAAATGCTTGATGGCGAATCGGGCACGCCACGCGAAATTGCCGACAAATTCGGGATGAAGCAAATCACCGACACATCCGCGATTGAAAAAATCGTTGACGCGATCATCGCCGCAAACGCGCCCCAGGTTGAGCAATATAAATCTGGCAAAGTTGGATTGCTTGGGTTCTTTGTCGGCAACGTGATGAAGGCATCCGCCGGCAAAGCGAACCCCGCGGTCGTAAATGAAATTCTTAAAAAGAAATTGAACTAAAAAAGGAGACACCATGGAACAGATACAAATGCAATACGACATCATTTTTGGCCAAAGTTACATAATGGTTCCAATGCCTTGGACGGAAATCAAACCCATTAAAGTTTTGGGACAAATTAAAGCACGAAAAAATATGAATCAAAATTTATCGGCCCCAGAAATAAATAAATGAAAAAATACTTTATTAAAACTTTTGGTTGCCAAATGAACGTGTACGACAGTTGGCGCATCGCCGCCATGCTGAGTGCGCGCGGAATGACGGCAACCAAAAGCATCGCCGACGCGGACATAATAATATTGAACACTTGTTCCGTCCGTGAAAAGGCGACGAACAAAGTATTTTCCGAACTGGGGCGCGTGCGCGATGCAAAAAAGCCGAACGCGATTTTCGGCATCGTTGGTTGCGTCGCACGAGAGGTCGGCGCAAATGCATTTCATCGAATTCCGGAACTGAATTTTGTTTTGGGTCCACAAAGTTATCACCGCTTGCCAGAAATACTGGAAGACCCCGACACAAAACTTTTGAACATTGATTTAACTGGTCTTGAAAAGTTCGATGAATTGCCACAAATGACAACCGCGCCAACCGTATCTTATATCCCAATTCAGGAAGGTTGCAATCATTGTTGTACATATTGCATTGTGCCGTACACACGCGGGCGCGAAATTTCACGCGCATTTGACGATGTTATGCGTGACACGTTGCATGCGGCGGAAACCGGCGCGGTAGAGATTTGCTTCCTTGGGCAAAATGTGAATGGATATAAATATACCGATGAAAACGGCAAAACTTTTCGTCTTTCTGATTTAATCCACGCAACTGCAAAAATCCCAGAAATCCGCCGTATACGCTTTACATCCAGTTATCCAACCGAAATGACGGACGATTTAATTCAAATGTTTGCGACCGAACAAAAACTGTTGCCATTTTTGAATATGCCAATTCAAAGTGGTTCGCCCGATGTGTTGCGCCGCATGAATCGCCCATACAGTTTGGACGCGTACATGGACATCATAAACAAACTGCGCGCCGCGCGTGCGGACATACAAATTTCAAGTGATTTCATCGTTGGATTTCCCGGTGAAACAGATGAAGATTTCGAACAAACACTAAACATCGCACGTCGCGTCCGTTATATAAATTCATATTCGTTCAAATATTCGCCACGCCCGCATACGGCGGCCGCATTGATGCCCAATCAAATTCCCGAAAAAATCAAACGCGAACGGCTTGCGATACTTGACGGCGTGTTAAATGAAATTCAGCGCGAATTTAACGAAACATGTATCGGCAAAAAAATGATATGCCTTTACGAAGGCGCGGATAAAACCGGTCGCCACCTGCTCTATCGCACGCCGTACATGCAACAATGCATTGTCGCACATACGGACACACCGTCACAAATGGCAAACATAGAAATTACCGCCGCAAACCGTGCATCACTGCGTGGGGAAATTGTTGATTAAAACGCAAACTTTGCATCAAGTGAGATTCGATAGGACATACCGAAATCATCATTCAAAATTCCAAACTGTAATCGACCACCAACACCATCAACAACCGACATTATATCGGTATAAATCGAACCATAGATATCACCATTCGTTTGACCAACCGCACTAATTCCGAATGCATAGCGGTTTCCATCAACAATTGTTTCTTTATCGATATTCACACCCAACCGCATATTCACATCCGTATCATTGAAATCCAAAACATCCGCGTAGTCAAACCGTACACCAACAAAAGGCGTCAAATCAAATTCATCAAACAAGCGAAACACAAGTCCCCCATCAACAATGCCTGCACCCGAAAGTCCACTTGGATTTTTCACACCACGCGTCCCATCAAAAATTTCTATATCACTAAACTTTGCCGAAGATACAGTTCCAATTGCCCGCGCATAAAAATCAGAATCTTTATACATCGCACCAAAATTCGCACCGTATATCATCGCATTAAAATTATCCAAATCACTATTATAATCCATTTTGCCGACATACGCACCAAACTTTGCAACCAAATTTTTGGCAACACGCCCCGAAACGCCAACACCACCACCAAGCACTGAAAAATCACCAGAATAAATATAAAACGGTTCTGCAACAATTCCAAACGCCAAATCGTGTATGTGGTCGCCAAGCATAAATGTATTAAACGACCGCACCGGATCCATCAACTTTATTGGATTAGTCCGCATAGACCGCGACAAAACGTCACGCAAACCCGCCCGATTGCGTGCGGCATCCAACGCCGCCAACAACCCATCATCCGGATTTTCATCACGCAAATCATCCAACCAATCGCCCAATTCATTTTCAAAAACCCTTCCATAATTTGTTTCACGTGCAAAACGCGCATATAAACTATTGTTACCAACCAATTCCGCATACGGTGCAAACATAGAATCGACGCCTTCGAATCTTGCACCACCATAATTGGCATCCGCATAAGTTTCAACTATACCAGTTAAAATCGGTTGCGATTCATCCCAATTTTCATCCCAACCATAAATAATAAAAGAAACAGAACCCGGACCACCAGCAATCGATTCACCCGGATTAAATTCTATATCTGGATGCGCACCTATGGTTCCAATATCAATAGCAATTCCCGACCCAGTCAACACAATCCGCCCGGCATTACCCGCAGCCGCAATAATATCATTCAAATTTATTTCCCCGGTTCCGTTATCAACAACAACATGATGTCCAGAAAGCCCTGGTATTGGGTTTATATCACCATCACCAGTAATAAACTGATTTATACGCCCACAAGTGGTACAACTAAACATACTATCTATAACACCATAATTCCGAATTATAACCGAAACACTATCTGTAACAGATATAGGCCCAACAATTACACCATGATTTATAAGTTCCATACTTTCCATAGAATTACCCAAACTTATCGAATCTTGATACGGATTATTTTCATCATATAAAACACCAACCTCTAACGCCAACGCATCAAACACGGCGAAACATAAAGCAAATCTACAAAGGATTCTTATAAAATTTTTCACGATTGTAATTTTACCACATAGGATAAATTTCTTAAAGAAGAAAATAATATTTGTATAATTTAATTATACTCGTCTTTGTGCGCTTTGCGCCATCTGCCGTGGCACTCAAAAATTTTAATTATCCGGAATTTTGCCCGCCTTCGCGAAACGCTATGGCGCGGCACTAAATTTTCTTAAATAAAAAATTCGCCAAATGGCGATTTTTTATTAACGAAAATTTGTGGTGGGCGCATGGGGACTCGAACCCCAGACCCACTGATTAAGAGTCAGTTGCTCTACCAACTGAGCTATGCACCCATGGGTCAAAAAACCTTATGACCCGCCAATTATATAATCTTTTTACAAAAATGCAAGTTTTTATCACATTGTCCGGCCCCCATAAAGGCATCCATACCTATGTAAAGCGCCCAAAACACATGTTATCATTAAAAACGTCAACGGGTGCAAAGCGCACCCAGAATAAAAAAAGGAGAAAAAATGAAAAAAGTAGCTATCCCTGTCTTGGCCGCAGTTATCGCATGTCCTGCTATGGCCGGCCAATACCATAACGAATCTTTCTGGGATTCGTTGGATCCGTATATCGCATTACGTGTTGGTGCAGGTTATACAAACTTAAACTATCGCTTTGATGGATACAAAGAATCACTAAGCGACCAAGAAATGCACGCACGTGCCGCACTTGGACTTGCCATGTGGTGCCACAAAGCAAGAACTGAAATCGAATGGTCAATGCTGACCAAGTTAAAAGACAACAATAACTTTGGACCATATCAAGTAAATGTTGATACAAAACTGAACACATTGTTGATGAACGCGTATATGGACTTTGGTGACTATCAAATGATACGTCCGTTCATCGGTCTTGGTGCCGGGGTCGCGTTCGTTGAACAAACACACGATGTCGCCGGTATCGGTTCTAATAAAAATGAACCAACCAAATTTTCCGCGATGGGCTCGCTTGGTGTGACATTCGATTGGCGCATTTTTGCGGTTGACCTCGCATTTCGCTATACATACGCCGATGTCAATTCCGGCATCCACAATTTTGCCGGCGATATTGGTATGCGCTATATGTTCTAATTCGTTTGTTCATAAAAAACCGATTCCCCGCACCCGCGGGGAATATTCATAGGGAATCATACCTGACGAAAAAACAAACAAAATAAAATATAATTTTCACGTCACAAACCAAAGGGGTAAAAAATGACAAACATTCTAAAAAAAGTATCAACCATTACAATGACAATTGCCGCAACGGCTTTGCTGGTCGGCTGCTCAACAACTTGTGGTGGGCATCATCACATGGATGGTGCGAAAAAACATCACCGCGATTATGGCACACATCAACCGGTTATGGTCTATGAAGCCGAATCCGTTGAAGTCGTTGAAATGCAACCGATGACACGCCCGGGCATGAAGGCGCAAATGTACACACGCAACGGCAACGGCGGTACATCGCCAATGGGACACATCAAATTCAAACAGGCTGACGATTGTGTGAAAATGACTGTTGATGTCACCGACCTGCGTCCAGGCAAAGATTACAAAATGAAAATATATCAGTGTGGCGATTGCGGCGACTTTAATTGCTGTGAATCAAAATGCATGGATTTGAATTTGCCGACAATATCTGTGGATGAACCGGGACGTTTCACCAAGACGTATAAAATCCGCGACCTTGATTGCTCTGATTTGAAAAATGCCAAGGTTGTCTTGACACGCGACGGCGGTTACCAAGCATCCTGGGGCCGGGTTCAACCGATAGCGAAATAATATAAAAACAAAAAACAATACACCGCCGACAAAATCGGCGGTTTTACTTTTTCAAATAATTTATCGGATTGTATGCCTTGGTCTTATTGCGAATTTCAAAGTGCAATTGTGGTGATGTAACCTTTCCGGTCTGACCAACCGTTCCTATTTTCTGACCGACGCTAACGCGCGCGCCACGCCGCACCGACATAGAATTCAAATGTGCATAAACCGTCATCCACCCATCACTATGCTGAATGATTATCAAATTTCCCATACCGCGCACTTCGTTGCCCGCATACGCAACAACACCATTTTCCGCCGCGGAAACCGTTGAATCAAACGCCGCCGAAATATTTATTCCGTCGTTATACAGCCCACCATTTTTTGCACCGAAATCCGACAAGATTTTTCCACGCACCGGCCAAGAAAACTTTGACGAAGAACGCGCCACAATTTTTTGCGGTTCCGTTTTTGCGGTCGCAACTTTTTTCGTTTCGACCTTTTTTGTTTCAGCTTTTGCTGTTTTTTTATCGGTGGTCTTTTTCGTTTCCGTCACTTTTTTCTGATTCGTTTTTTCCGCCGATTTCTGTGCGGTCTTTGCCACATTTTTCGATTCGGTTTTCGGTTGCGATTTGGTTTCCGTTTTCGCCTGTGGCTTTACCTGCTCTTTCGGTTTTGCTTCTGTTTTTGGTTTTACCGGTTCCGCTTTCGGTGTTACATCTTTTTTCACCGGCACACGCTCCGCCAAATCCGGCACACGCAAACTGTCGCCCACACGCAACGCAAACGGCGCAGACAAATTATTCATCACCGCCAAATCGTTGACCGGCACCGCATACGCGCGCGAAATAGAATACAAAGTATCACCCTTTTCAACCTTTATCGTTTTCACCGGCACACGCACATCAACCTTTTCTTTCGGCGATTCTTTTACAATTTCTTTTGGTGCCTCTTTCGGTTTTTCTTTCACGGCCGGTTCCACTTTCGGTTCAACTTTTGGCACGTGTTTCTTTTCCGCAACCAGTTTTGGTTTTTCGATTGGCTTTTCAATTTTCAAAACTTGGCCCACACGAATCGTATACGGCGCGGAAAGTTTATTTATCTTTGCAATTTCATCAACCGTCATGTTATTCGCACGCGCAATCGCATAAAGTGTATCACCACGCCGCACCACAACACTGCCCGCCGCCGCCCGCGCGGGAACGCTAAGTGTGTCTGGTTCGTAATCTGGAATTTCCAACACATCCGATTCGGTTTCAGCCGGGGCAACATCTTCCACATCTGGCTCAACCTCAGCTTCTTTTTCCGCTGGTGCGGGCGTTTCCGTTTCGGTAATCGGTTCCAGCTTTTGTGATACACCTTCCGCCGTCCCCACTTGTTCCGGCAACACATAATCGTCAACCGCGGAATAGTTTATATATTCATCAACCGCATCCGACCCATATAAATCAGGCGACGCATACACACCATAATCCGAAACCGCCGAATTATAAATCTCTGGCTCGGTCTTTGGATCGGCAAGCAATGTTGGATATCGCGATGAAATAAATTCCCCAACCGTATCAGGCAACGCAACAATTTTAGGTTGCAAATCACACGACGCAACCAACGCGCCAAAAGCACAGACCACAAAAGCCCGAATAAAATTCCACATACCCAAATTATATCACAAAAAACAATATTCCCAAAGGAAAACCAAAACGTCACCATACAAACAACAAAAGAACAAACTGTATATAGTTGCAAAAAACACCAAATTAATGTAGAATACAGACAACAACAAACATAAAATATGACAAATGGTGAAATAGAAGCAGGCGAAGTAATTCATCAACTTGGAATAGTAAGACTTCTGGAAAAACTTGGGTTTGAAGAAAACGAAGATTATATATTTTTACGAAACGGAAATATGGACCCTATAATACTAATGGATGGGGATAGACCAACGTATGCGATAAAGATATGGTCCGGCAAAGAGTCTCCTATTCAAATATATTCCGAACAAAGAAAAAATATTTATGAAATTCCAGTGATGGATGACTATGAAATGAACAAAAGTGGCGCCGTTGATGAAAACGGTTATTTTAGGTACGGAATAACCAGCAACAACAATGGAATAAGCGCAATATATGTTCCGTTTCAGGGTCTTATCATTAGTCCAAGTTACGAATTGCGAAATTTGATGGAAAGTAATTTTTACCTAAAAAACACGAACTTTTTTGTACCATTGTCCAATGGTGAACAATTTAGGGACCCACGTTTGCAAAATCAATGGAAACACGTCAAACGAAATGTAGAATTCCGCGAAAAAGCAGAGGAAAGATTCGCCCCAGCAGAACAAGAACAAAGACGCAAAGATAAGTTATATGAATACCAACGGGCATCATGGGGCTTGCGCAACGAAGTCGACCCAGAAAAAATTCCAGTTTGGGCACAAGAACAACTAAAAAAACGAGAATTTTAAAAATTCATTTCCCTTTCACCACCAAAAAAACGGGTGCAACGCGCCCGCCACCTACACCAAGCCAGGGCAAAGCCCTGGCGCAGTCTCGGCGTAGTCATGGCACCGCTTCGCGGTGACGGACGAAGACGGATAACACTAACTACTTTTTCATCAACAAAATACTCAATTCAAACAATGCCAGCATTGGCACGGCGAGCAAGATTTGTGACACTATATCGGGCGGGGTTAAAATCGCCGCCGCGATTACGATAAAGATTATCGCGTATCGCCGCATTGCAACAACTCGCGCACGCGGCAAAACACCGGCACGATTTAGCAGCACCAAAACCAACGGCAACTGAAACGCGATTCCAAAAACCTTTAACAATCCAATTGCAAAACCAATATAGTCGCGCACCGCGGGCATTATCACCGCCGGCACCGGTGCCGATTCGTTTAATTCTATAAAAAACCTGAACACAAATGGAAACAGCAAATAAAATGCAAACGCCACACCCGCAATAAACAACAACGGCGAAAAAACAAAAATTGAAATTACAAATTTCTTTTCGTTTTTATGCAGTCCCGGTGCAACATATTTCCACACCTGGTACAATGCGAACGGCGTTGTCACCATAATTGCAATCAACAAAGCAATAGACAGTTGCACCATCAAACCATCGGTTATTCCCGTATAGAGCAACTGCGCATCGCGCCACACACCCAACAACGGCGCGGTCAAAAACCCCATCGCGGACGGCGCGACGAACCAACCACCAACAAACGCCACCACGAAAAACGCAACCACCCACAAAATGCGGCGACGCAGTTCGGCAAAATGCTGCATTATTGTCATTTTCTTCATTTAGTCGTCTTTCGTTTTTTGCGCCGCACCGATATAGTATCCAACATATCTTTTGTCGTGGTATTCACAATGTCGGTTATCGGTTGTTCCAATTCAATTTGTTCTTTGATTTTTTCGGACGCGTCCGTAATTTTCCAAATAACACTGCGAATAAATTTTACCGCACGTGCCAGCGCACGCGCCACATCAGGCCAATACCGCGCCGGTATTACCAAAACGGCAACCAACAAAATTACGATAAATTCCGCCCAACTTATTCCAAACATTTTTAATCATAGAAATCGTCGCCGCCACTGGTGCTGACCGTTTTGTGGCGTTGAATTTGAAAATAGTTTTTACCGAAATCAGTTTTAGTTTTCAAATTACTAAACACGACATCCGTTTTGTTACCAACCGCATCAACAATCGTCCAAGAATTCAGCGCGACCGGCTTTTTATCAAACACAATTGTCATATTCCCCAAACCTTCCTGCCCACGCAGGTTCATCTTTAACACAAAGGTTCGTGCACCTTCGGTTGTGCCGACAACATTAATATCTGCATTTTGCAAATCTATTTTTTTGCGCACCAAAATTCCCGCCGGCGTACTGGTCAATGGCACAGTTGTAATCTGGTCCAACGATTCGTCATAGAAATACAAATCCGAACCATCCGCCATCAGTTGAATCGGCAAATTTTTGTAATCCAACCGCACACGCCCCGGCCGCAGTAATGAAAAAGTTCCCTGTTCTGTTTTGCCATTATTCGTCTGCACAAAATCGCCAGTTATGCCGGTGATACCATTCAGATATTTTTCTGCGCGCGCAACAACCGACGCATCAACCGCCGCAAAAACATTTAACGGCAACAATGTAAAAATCATGAACAAAAATTTTTTTATCATTTCCTTACCTCCTTGGCCAACAAATCCAAAACTTTCTTTTTCACATTTTCCAAACTGTCGTGCACAACCGCGCCCGCGGCAAATTCATGTCCCCCACCCCCAAGCGCCATCGCAACCGTGTTCACCGGCCGCCCGCGCCCACGCAATGAAATTCCAATCTGGTCCGGTTTTTGTTCTTTTAATAACACAAGATATTCCACACCGTGCATTTGCCCAAGCAAGTTCAGAACCGTTTCCCCACGACCATCAATATTTTTATACTGTGCACTATCAATCACCGCAAGCGCCACACGATTTTTGAAATAAAATTCCGTTGCGGCAACAGACGCAGCCTCGGTCACAATGGTCTTGCGCGGTTTGTTATTAAGTCCGCCAAGTATGCGTTGAATTTCAACACCCGCATCCACCAAATCCGCCGCGATACGCAATACATTTCCATTTTTTTCATACTTAAAACAACCCGTATCGGTCAAAATCGCGGTCATCAACAATCGCCCAATTACAAAGTCCCATTCCCATTCGGCACGCTTCATAAGTTCATATACAATCTCCGCTGTTGCCGCCGCGGTATCATTATCAATGCACAAAACACCTTCTTTTTCATCACTTTGATGATGGTCAATTTCAATCACAAACTTTGCGCGTTCCATAAACTTTGCTGGTCCACCGATATTGTGCGTAACCCGATAATCCATATCCATAACAATCGCGACATCCACCGGTGTATCTTCTTCAATCTTTTCAAAAAAACGAAGTCTTTTCCGTAATGGCACATCATCCAAGTTATCCGGTATATTCCCATCATATACACATGTGACATCTTTGCCATAGTTCAATTCAATAAGACGCGCAAGCGCAAGCACCGAACATATTGCATCACCATCAGGATTTTTGTGCGCAAACAAAAATATCGAATTCGCGGCGCGAATTTTTTCATCAAAAATATCCAATTGTTTCCGTGTTATCATAACGCAATATCTTCCAATACGAATTGTGCACTTACACGACCATTGTAAGAATTCTCACAAAGTCGCCCCAACACCATTATTTTAGTATTTATGTTCGCATCGTCCAGTAAAAAATCACCGACCGGCGTGCCAACTAAATTAAAGCCAACAAAATCTAACCGGCCACCGGTTGATGTCCGAAAGGCACCACGCAAATGTGCTCCGCCACGTCCCATAATACTTGCATAATTCAAAACCGCGCCATGTAACGCCAAAATTGGTTCCGGGTTTCCCTGGCCAAACGGTTCAAGTTTTTGCAATTTTCGAACCAATTGCATTGTTGCCCCAGACGCATCCATTTCAGCGTCAACCAAAACATCACAATTGGGTTTTCTTCCATTTAATTGTTCCAACACCGATTGTTCCAAAAATTCACAAAACTCTGCTTCACGTTCAACCGACAAAGAAAAACCCGCCGCCGCCGCATGACCGCCACCTTCGGATAACAATCCACGCGACAATGCGTCATGAATAATCGCACCCAAATTTACCATGGCAACCGAACGACCCGAACCATTTATAACCCCATCACTGCGTGTTGCAACACATGTTGGCAAATTATACTTATCCTTTATGCGTCCGGCGATAATCCCCATTACACCCCCATGCCAGTTATCACCACATATAAACAAACTGCACCTGCCGCGTGCACAACATTGATCAGCAAGTTCTGTTGCTTGATCCATAATCGCATTTTGAATTCCAATTCTTTCCTGATTTAACTCGTCAAGTTTCAATGCCAAATCATGCGCAATCAACGGATTATCGGTCAACAACAAATCCAACGCCGGATTTGCCGAATCCAACCGTCCGGCGGCATTCAATCGCGGTCCCAACACAAACCCAGCGGTATACACAGAAACCTTGTCAACCTTGGCAATTTGCATCAACGCCTTTAATCCGACATTTTGCCGCAACGATAAAACTTTTAGCCCCGTCGCAACAAATGCACGATTTAAACCAACCAACGCCATCGTGTCACAAATTGTCCCAAGTGCCACACAATCAAGAAATTCCATCAAATTTACAGAATTTATTTTTTCTAATAAATCCTGCGAACCAATAGATTTTAATTTCCGGTTCAACGCAACCAAAACCAAAAACGCAACACCAACACCCGCAAGATATGTAAGTCCCGAATCATCATCCACACGTTTTGGATCTACAACCGCATCCGCGGCCGGAATTACCGCATCGGGAGAATGGTGATCAGTAATAACAACACGCATCCCAAGTTGTTTTGCAACCCCAACATCCGCGCCACCACTAATACCACAATCAACAGTTATTAAAAGTTGTACGCCTTTTTCATATAAATCCCGCACCGCGTCACTGTTTAAACCGTACCCTTCACCTTCACGTGTGGGCAAATGCCAAATAACATCCGCCCCAACCGCGCGCAAGTATTTTATAAATATTGCGGTTGATGTAACACCATCAACATCATAGTCACCATAAATTGCGATTTTTTCATTTTTTAAAATTGCATCAGAAATAATATCAACCGCACGTTCACAATCACGCAAAACGAATGGGTCCGGCATATAATCATGAACTGACGGATTAAGGAACTTTTCTGTGTCACACTCCGCAACACCGCGATTATGCAAAACACATCGCATCAAACTATCATCATTCGACGTATCATCGCAATCCGACACAACCCATGCCCGTCCCAGCACGGATTTTTCAACTATGGTTTTCAACTTTATCACTCTTATTTTATTGTCGAATGTATTATAACCTAAAATTATTCAAATAGCAATGGCAGTATCGCATTCAATATTCGACCCGCCGTAGGCGCCGCATTCCACGCCGCGGTTCGCTGCATACTCGAAGCTTCGGTCCGTTGTGGTTCATCTATGGTGACCATAATTATATACTGTGGTGCCTCAATCGGAAACACACCAACAAAGGTTGTCATATTCTTTGATTTATCTGTTTTACCATTTATATGCTTTTCTGCGGTTCCGGTTTTTCCACCTATGTTCATTCCGGCCACACGTGCATTGCGCCCCGTCGTTTCTTCGGCAATACGATACATTATAGAACGCAAACGCTGTGATATTTCAGAATCCAAAACGCGTTCACCAACCATTGGCCCTATTTCTTTTTTAAGAATTGTTGGATAAATATAGATTCCACCATTAATCATAGAATTTATACCCAACAAAACATGCATAGCCGTCACATTTATCCCTTGACCAATTGAAACTGTCGCACGCTCCGCCGGCCCCCATTGACGTGGCATACGTGGCTTTACCGCAACACCAAAATCAAGGTTCAATTGTTCATCCATATGAATTCTGTGCAAAAACTCCTGCTGGGTCCCATACGGAAATTCAAGTGCTATCTGTGCACTGCCAACATTGCAAGAATGTAACATTATTTCATCAACACTTAAATACGGGCGTGGCGGTTTAAAGGTCCTTACATCCGAAATAGTAAATGGCGTTCCTTTTATCGGGAAAGGCTTTTTTACATAGTATTCTTTGGTGATACCTTGTTCAATCGCCATTGCGGTATTAAATACTTTGAACACCGAACCAAATTCATACCGGCCCTCTAATGGCGGGAACATTGAACGTTTGAAATCCGCGTTTGGCCATGAAACAATAGCCAACATTTCACCCGTCCGCGAATTCATCAGCATTCCCATTGCACCCTTGGCTTGGTAAAGATCGACTGCCTTAATAAGTTGTTCATAAAAAACGGCCTGTATACGTGAATCAAGCGACAATTGCAACGGTTCCGTACTGTTTACAAGATAATCTTCAAACTGTTTTTCAACACCGGCGCGTCCCCTAATAACACCCTGCTCTTCTTTTTTTCCTGACTCGCCCATAAAACCAACAATGTTTGCAAACAAACTATCTTTCGGATGTATCCGTTCCTGTTTCAATGCGACCTCTATACCATCAAACCGATTTTCTCTTTTTAATGCTTTCCGGCAAGTTTCTTCATCGGCGCTTTTCTTTATAATCACACGCTTTCCAATATTTATCTTGCTAAACACATCCTGTTTTGAATATTCATATTCAAATAGATTATGAATCACATCTGCAACATTATCCGGCTTTTTTACCAACCTTGGCGTCAATGCTATTTCACAAGTCATCAAATTTTTTGCAAGTATTTCACCATTTCTATCAATAATATCTGCACGTTTTACAACCCAACTTGCCTCATCAATATTTTTACGTACACGATTCGATCCACGTGATGCCAATTGAAATGTCCGCCCAACAAAAACCACAAACGCAATCAAAAAAAGTCCATAAACAAAACGCAAACGCCTGTGGCCGACAACATTATCACCGGCGCCCGTAAAACCATGTTTAAAAATATCCCGTCCCACTTCAAACATTATTTGCCGTCTATTCTATCCGGTAATTCTTGAATTTCAACCGATTTATTAAAACTAACCGCTTCGACCTTACCCAGTCCGCTTATTTCAATCGAATTACGCAGGTTTTCCGGCCGCACCAATTTTGCAAACTTCGTTTGGGCCAACGCTATATCCTGTTGTCTATCTCGTATTTCTTCACGCACATTCCAACGCTCTTTATTCTGCGTTCGATAACACACCTGCAACGCCACGGTTAACGCAATAACTAAAATCAGCATTGCCGAACCAATACGAAACATTTTTTCTTCTTCATTCATCTTTCCTACCCGAATAAATTCCTCTGCGTGTATTCTATCACAAATTTTTCAAAAAACGAATCATAGAATTCACACCATTTAACCGCGCCGCGCCAATATTCAATTTCAATTCAGCAAACATTTTTTCAGGGTCCATTTGCCGTATTTCATCCGGCGTTTTACCATCAACCATCGACAAAATTATATATAAAATTCCACGAACAATGGCCGAATCGGCCGTACCATAAAAATTATTTTTTTCACGACAAATTTGAACAAACGATGTGCAACCCAAAATTTCTGTGCATTGCGCGGCGCTTGGCACCGGTGTCAATTCTTTACCCAAATCCATGACGAATTCCAATTTTTCAACTGGGTCAATTATGGATTCCAAAGTTTTTTTTATTTGTTCAAATTTCATTTTTACCAACCACTGTTTGTTAGGTCCAATTCTATGCGCGCCGCATCAGACATTCGCGACAAATCCCAGGCCGGTTCCCACACCAATTCTACATTAACCGCCACCGGCGCAACAACTTTCATCACCGCATTTTTTACCTGATTCAAAATATCTTCCATCATCGGGCATGTCGGACTGGTAAAGGTCATTTTGATATTCACCGCATCCTTTGCAATATCAATATCATACACCAAACCCATATCCCAAATGTTCACCGGAATTTCCGGGTCATATACGGTTTTCAGTGCGCCGATAATATCATCTTTTGTGAATGCCATTTTTATTTCACTATTTTATTTATCACATCAATTGTTTTATCTATATCTGCCATAGTATTCCACGACCCAACGGAAATCCGCACCGACCCCGGAATGCCCATACGCGCATGAATCCAAGACGCACACATATTCCCCGCACGCACACATATATTATTCGCACCAATCAACGCACCAACATCCAACGGATGCATACCGTCAACAACGAAACTTAAAATCGCCGCATCACGCGTGGTAAGAATTTTTATTTTTGGAATTTTTGACAACTCATCATACGCATGCTTTATCAAATCAAGATTCGGGCGATTTTTTTCCAAATAGTCAATCGCCGGCGACAACCCCGCAATTTGCGTTAGTGGCAAAGTTCCCGCCTCCCACTTATCTGGACTTGTATATAAATTTAATGACGTATCTGTGACCTTGGCCACCATTCCACCACCAAATTTATCAGGGAAATACCTGTTTGCATCGCGAATATATAAAACACCAACGCCCGTATCCGCACCAATTTTATGCCCAGAAAACACCAAAAAATCGCAATCCCAGGTCTTTACATCTATCTTTTTATGCACGACATATTGCGACGCATCAACAATCGTAACAACTTCTGGATTTTTATTTCGCGCGGCATTAATAATTGCACGCACATCTTGCGCCCGCCCCAAAACATTCGACATCGCGGTTATAATTAGGAAATCTGTCTTTGGCACGAAATTTGGATTGATATCAAAATTTTCATCCAATTCACATTTGAACATTTCGCGAATACGCCCATCATACATTAATTCCTGCCATGGCAAACGCGCCGAATGATGGTCCAAATCTGACACCGCAAAGGTCGACATTTCCGCATACCACGGTTGGCGCGTCAAAATATTCACCACACGATTCAGACCATCGGTTGCCCCAGACGTAAAAATAATTTGATTCGCATCCGCATTTATAAATTCCGCAACACGTCGCCGCGCGCGCGCCACCATATCATCAACCGCCACCGCGCGCGCGCAAATTCCACGCCCTGCGTTGGCATACGAATTACGCAAAAAACCCATTTCCGCATCAATGACACAATCCGGCTTTTGTGCAGTCGCCGCGGCATCTAAGTATATGATTTTATTCATTTTACGTTTTCCCTTGCATTTTATTCGAATTATAATACACTTGTGCAAAATATCAACCAGCAAAGGAGAAAAAATATGTCGGTAAAACACGCAACTGACGACAATTTCACCGAATTAATTGGTGGCACATTAACACTTGTTGACTTTTGGGCACCATGGTGCGGACCATGCCGTATGTTTGGCCCCATATTTGAATCTGCATCTGAAAAAATTCCGGATGTAAATTTTGTTAAATTCGAAGTTAATGAAGAAAACCGTCGTACCCCAACAAAGTTCGGTATTCGTGGAATTCCAAGTGTGCTGGCATTCAAAAACGGCGAATTGGTAGAGGCACGCAGCGGCCTTATGGACGACGAAACATTGGCCGCGTGGATTGCAGAATTAAAAGGATAAAGACATGGCAAAGGCAAATTACAAAACAATTGAACTTCCACCAAAATACACACCAAAGAAATCTGAACCATATATGTGTCCGGAACATTTGGCGTATTTTTATCAATTGCTAACCGCGCAAAAGGAAGAAATCACACGCCAAAACACGGCGGCATTGAATTCGGTGACCGCAACAACGGTTGCAAATTCATCCATCACTGGCGACGAATTCGACAACGCCACCGCGGAACAGGAAACATCAATGACATTGCGCATGGCGGAACGTGATAATAATTTACTTGCGAAAATAAACAACGCACTTGACCGAATCGAAAACGGCACATTTGGATACAGTGTGATATCCGGCGATGAAATCGGCCTTTCGCGTATGCTGGCGCGACCACTTGCAACCATGACAATCGAAGAACAAGAAGAACACGAAAAAAGAAAATAAGAAAAGAATAACAGGCGGTTTTCACCGCCCGTTTTATTTATTTACCTAAATAAAGTCTAATTTTTCGTGATGCGTCATTCAATTCTTGCTGACGTTCGAACGCCAATCTCGCCTGCTCTACATCATGATATTTTGCTTCTTTTTCCACACAAAGTTGCTTTAATTGTGCAAGCTTCCCTGCATCAATCATCTCGTCATATTCTGAACGGCAAAATTTTCCATTTGATTCCAGTACGAAGCGACGATAAACACTCAAGGAAGCATTTGCAATACTAAAAGCATATCCATGAAGATCAGACCGACCAAACATATCCCCTTCCTTCAGGAAAAAAATAACTTTATGATCTTTTGCTCCAACAAAAAAAGTGCCATCATCCAACCAAACACAGATATTTTTATCTTCATCAAGCAAATTAATACAATCATCAATCAAACCGTCCAATGTTGCGTCGTCCTGTTTTTTCTCCGGCTCTGATACGTCTTGAAGCTGTTGAGTTACTGGCAACGGCGCAGATTCCTCAACAGACCTTGGATTCGATTCAGACATAGATTTTCCAATTTGTTTTCTTCTAGACAAAAATTCCAACAACCATATCGGCAACCGTCGTCGTGGAGCTGGATAAATTTGCTCAATTCTATCGCCCATAATTAACTCCTTGTTTAAATCTTACGGGAACGACTATACGCCAAAATACTAAAATGTCAAGTTTTGTCTCTACAAAAAATATGGGCGGTTTTCACCGCCTGTTTTTTATTTCTTTTTTTGCACCCGGCTACCCGCGGGTTTCTTTTTCGGTGCGGGTTTGGAATCTTTCTTTTCCTGGTCCGCCTTTTTATCAGTTTTCATTTCTTTTTTGAAAACCTTTAACCCATTGGCAAGGTTCCGCATCATACCCGGAATCTTTGCATGGCCAAACAATATGACCAACAGCAAAACAATAACCAGTATTTCCATCCAACCCAATCTTCCAAACATATCAAACTCCTTTCACCTTGCTATTTCGCGACATAACAATCAAGCCCATCGGACTTTGCATTGCGACAGAACCCATTTGCATCACCCGAAGACGCGAACGCAATACGCAAACGATACGTCGTTGTTCCGTTCGGCAACACCGCGGCCAATATCACGAACTGTTTGCCCGCGAACAAATTCTGGTGACCACTGCGAATTTTTTTCTCGGCGGCTTCGGCGGCGGCGCGTGTGCCATATGAACCAAATTGCACATACCAACCACCATTCGCAACCTTTTGCGCGGCGGGCTTTGGCGCCGGTTTCGGTTTTGCCGGTGTTTTCACTTCCTTCTGCGCCGGCGCCGGAATTGGCTTTGGTGCAACCGCCGCACGTTCCGGATTAAACGTTACATCCTTTCTATCTTCTATGACCCGAACATTTTGATTCGGTTGCGGCGCAACCTGTGCTGGCTGTGGGAACGGTTGTGGTGCTGGTTGCTGTACCACCTGTTGTGGCATCGGCTGTGGCACTGGTTGCGGCACAGGCCGCATATCACCCACCGGCATTTGTTGCACCGGCATCGGCTGAACCTGTGCCGGCATTGGCGTCGGCATAGGACGCGGCGCAGGCATAATCATTTCCGGTTCGCGTTCTTCAACCATGACGGGCGCGCCCAGGTCAACCTCTATCGAAGACGAAGAATTATTACTGACCACGCGCACAATAATGAACACAGCCAAAACAATTATCGCAACACCAATCGCCAACAATAACCATGGTCTGTGCGGCCGAGGCGTCACAAAAGGCACCGCATCCGGCAAACCTTCGTCAACCGCACCATCGGCGTCATCTAAATCCAAAAGTTCTAATTCTTTGTCATCACTCATGATATTTTCTCCCTTTGATACAGGGTATTATATCATAAAAAAACGATATCACAAAAATTATTTTGCGGGACGCGCACCAAAGTTTGGTGGCACAATCAGTTTATGATTCTGTTCAACAATCGGTTCAGTTTCGCAAGAACGCGTGCACGCGCCCAACACAACCGGCAACAACATAACAAAAGCTAAAATTATTTTTTTCATATTCCTTCCTTTTCTCTCGTCATCCCGCGGAAACGCGGGACCCAGTGGTTTCATCTGTAACGCCAAGATCCCGGCTTTCGCCGGGATGACGTTTAATACCTATAACGGCATTTTCACCGCATCGCGCATTTGACCTATGAAATCGGCAAGCGAGATAACCTCTTGCTTTTCCACACCCAAACGGCGCAAGGTCACGGTTTTATCGTTCGCCTCTTTTTCACCAACAACGGCGATAATCGGTGTCTTGGCCAACGACAAATCACGCACTTTATAGTTGACCTTTTCATCGCGCAAATCGGCGCGCGCATAGACATTCGCATCGCGCAAATCGGCGACAACCTGTTCGGCATAATCTTTATACTTTTCCGATACGGGCACCACAACCACCGGTTCCGGCGACAGCCACAACGGCAAATTACCACCAGTCGATTCCAAGAAGATTCCCATGAAGCGTTCAATTGAACCCAACATCGCACGGTGCAACATAATCGGACGATGACGTTCGCCGTCTTCACCAATATAAGACAAATCGAATCGCTCTGGCAAATTCATATCAAGCTGAATTGTTCCGCATTGCCAGATACGACCAATCGAATCTTTCAGATACAAAGCTAACTTCGGGCCATAAAAAGCACCTTCGCCTTCCGCAATTTCGTATTTCGCATTTACGGATTTCAACGCTTCTTCCAAAGTCGCTTCTGCAAAATCCCATATTTCATCGCTTCCGATTCTAAATTCACTATCCGGACGAGTTTCAAATCTTATCAAAACATCATTAAACCCAAGTTCACGATAAATACTCATAACGAAATCCAAGGTTTTAATGATTTCCGGTTTCATTTGTTCTTCGGTACAGAAAATATGCGCATCGTCTTGGGTAAATTCACGCACCCGCATCAACCCCGCCAACGCACCAGATGCCTCATAACGATTTACCTTACCAAATTCGGCTAAATACAACGGCAAATCTTTATATGATTTGATACCTTGTGCAAAAACCAGCATTCCACCCGGACAAGACATCGGCTTTATACAGAAAGTTTTTCCATCTTGGGTTGTTCCCGAATAATTGTGCGCGCCATACTTTGCCCAATGCCCAGAAAGTTCCCACAAACTTCTAT
The DNA here is from genome assembly GCA_045646605.1 of Candidatus Enterousia sp. Taxonomy (GTDB): domain Bacteria; phylum Pseudomonadota; class Alphaproteobacteria; order Rs-D84; family Rs-D84; genus Enterousia. The sequence goes on along the minus strand of JAZRLA010000003.1, from coordinate 2,957 downwards.
CCATAACCGACGGAGTAGAAATTTCAAGGTATCCTGCACGTTCTTGGCGAACACGCATAAATTCAATCAATTTACGATAAATTTTGTACCCTTTGTCATGCCAAAATACCGCGCCCGGCGCATATTCTGGTTCAAAGTGGAACAAATCCATTTCTCTACCTAATCTGCGGTTGTCCCGTTTTGCGGCTTCTTCTTGCATTTTAAGGAAGTTGTCTAATTCTTCTTTACTTGCAAACGCGTCAACATAGATACGTTGCAACATTTTATTTTTCGCGTCCCCTTTCCAATACGCGCCGGCAACGCTGCGAATCTTGAACCCGTCACGCGGCAAATCTTTGGAACTTTCCACATGCGGCCCGCGACACAAATCCGTAAAATCGCGGAAAGTATAAATCGACAGTTTTTCGCCCGCCGCATCGTATTCGTTCAACCATTCCATTTTATACGGCTGGTCCGCAAAGATTTTTTTCGCTTCGTCCAGGTCAACAATTTTCTGTTCAAAACGCCCATTTGATTTAATCAGTTCACGCATTTCCCGTTCGATTTTTTCAAAATCTTCTTCGGAAAAGCGATAATCCGTATCAAAGTCGTAATAGAATCCGTTTTCAATCGCCGGACCACCCGCGAACTTTACATCCGGATGTAGTCTTTGCACCGCCGCCGCCATCACGTGCGCCAGTGAGTGCCGAATCAATTCAATTGGATATGACATAATAAATCCCTTTTATTTTTTATTAGATTTTCAAACTGTTTGATTATATTCGTGCGCCACAAAAAACGCAAATAGAAATTACCGTACCCCCGCGGGGGTCGTTGTGGTCGTGATTGCTGTAAAGATAAACCAAATCTGTTTCATAACGAACACATTATATTCCAACCGAATCGAAAAGTCAATATCAGTGTTAGTGGTGTTAATGCACAATTAAAATGGGACAGTGGTTATTATTCCAAAATGCCGTCATCCCGCGGTAGCGCGGGATCCAGTGTGAACGAATGTGAACACCTGCGTCGCAGACAGTTTGTCGTCGCAATGCGACGACAAATCCCCTGCGGGGCAAGTTTTTGCATTCGCAAAAACTAGGCACCGCCCTTCGGCGGTGTGACGCGACTCTGGAATTTTAAGTGTCCCGTTTTAATTGTGCATTAACATATCAGTGTTAGTGGAAAGTGCTAGTGGTTAGTGTCGTCATACCGCGTTTCCGCGGTATGACAGGGAGTTAATACTATGCGATGGTTTTCAAAACAACCCGTTTAATTCGCGACTGGTGGCCCTGCGGTAAAGTCTGGTCCCGTGCTTGCGGCATTTGTAAAGAATTGGCCAGACACAAGGTCATACATACCAACAACACCAGATGAATTCTCTGCTGGGATAAAATTACGAACAAGATTACCATTATCATATAGTGTAGTGAGGCCAAACCTCCATGAGCCATTGTTATAGCTGCTATTATTAGTATTAGCTCTGAACAACCAAAACGAACGGTCATAGGACTGGGGTATAGCTGGTGAATGATTAAAATCTATCTTTTTTACACCGTTGACAATTGCAGCATCTGGGCCGTATCGTAAAGTATAAGCATTACCGGTCGTAATACCAAGGGCGCTGTATGTTATCATTGAACTCGAAAGCCGGCAGTTCCACGCGCTGGAACCAGAGGAACCTGCGATACCACATACCCAACCTTTGGAAATGCCCCACTCCCCCTCGCCACATCCAAACACGAGTTTGCCAGATGTCTGCATTGTTTGGAAATTTGTAATGGTTAGGTCCAGTATAGACGTAGATGTCGGTTTATATCCCGTATCAATATACTGTGTGCCCGTACTTTCAATATATTCCAACTGTGTATATCCCGCAGGTAATTGGTTCATATTACCATACGCGGTTTGGTCAATGATGGTCCAAAGGCTGCAACCATCCGCTTGGTTCGCACATTCTAATTTCGTTGTGCCTGTCGTAGGCAGGTTGGTAAAAGTATCTCTTAACGCCGATGCGGTAATAAGTTTATCTGCGTCATTCGATGAATCATATTCACCGCCCGTAAACACTCCGCGTTCACCAATTTGACCGTTTCCGGTCGCGGTATATGTCATTACAGTTTCACCCGCACCAACGCCGGGGGTATTCGCCGCGGGGATTTTTAACTGTTTCGTTTCTATTTGTGTATCAACATACGCCTTTGACGCAACGGTTTTCATATCGTCTTCGGCATGCGTAACATTGGTTATCGCAGTAATCACAAATATCAATGCCAATAATATCTTTTTTAACATTTCCTTCCCCCCGTTCACACGCTATATTTTTTTAATTACCACCATTACTATTATTATCTTCGTCACCATATACCTGTTGATCTTCGATGGTCCATAAACTGCATGTGTCCGGATTCGCACAGGTCAATTTTGATGTTTCCATTGTGGGCAGGTTTGTAACGCTTCCTTTCAGTGCCGATGCCGTCACCAATTTATTCGCGTCCGTTCCCGCGGTATAATTGGCGGGGTTATCATATATTCCGCGTTCACCGATCGTACCGTTTCCGGTTGTTGTATACATTACAACCGTCGTTCCGGCGTTCGCACTGTTTGTTCCCGCGGCCGGGATTTTTTCTTGTCGTGTTTCAACCGATGTATCAACGTATGCCTTGGACGATACGGTTTTTTTATCCAATTCTGTCGGTACCGCATGTGCAACGCCAACCACGAACATACATAATGCAACAGTGAATATTTTCCCAACAATTCGCATGGGGTACTCTCCTTTTCCTTTGGTAAATCCACGTTCAAAGTGTAATAAAAACCAAGGTTTTTTGACACCTTGTCCGGCCAAAATTCGGAAAATCGTAAGTCATTGATTTTACTACAAATAAAAATTTTGGATTTTTGAAAAAAAGTTGTTGACTAAAAACCTTGGTTTTTTTCAACACTTTTCATCCCCAGCAACCCCACGAATTCCGCCG
>JAZRLA010000002.1:0-86957 GCA_045646605.1 Candidatus Enterousia sp. | reverse complement strand
CAACAAATTATACCGCGGGCACAGACGCAAATAAATTGGTGACGGCATCGGCACTAAAAGGAAGCGTTACAAATTTACCCACAATGGAAACATCAAAATTGACCTGTGCGAATCCTGGGACATGCAGTTTATGGACCATCGTAGATCAAGAAGTATATGGTGGAAATAATAATAACAACAGCAGTAATAATAACAATAATAATAATGGATAAAAAATATAACGTGTGAACGGGGGGAAAGAAATGTTAAAAAAGATATTATTGGCATTGATGTTTGTGATTACTGCGATAACCAATGTTGCGCATGCCGAAGATGATATGAAAACCGTTGCATCCAAGGCGTATGTTGATACGAAAATAGAAACGAAGCAGTTAAAAATCCCCGCGGCGGGCCAACCAAATGTTGATGCGGGTGAAACGGTAATGACCTATACATCGACCGGTAATGGTCAAATTGGTGAACGTGGATTGTATAGTGATATCAGCAGTTATGATGCCGCAAGGGACGGTGATAAACTTATTACGGCATCTGCATTAAACGCCACATTTACCAATTTACCGACAACGGACACAACAAAACTGGAATGTGCGAACCCTGGCACATGCAGTCTTTGGAACATCATCGACCAAACCGCGTATACAGAAATGCAGGAACCGTATGTATCTGCGACTGGCACGGGTGTCCAGGACGGCACACCAACACCAACGAATCCCATATATCCAACATTTTATCAACAGGGTGATATGATTTTGCGCCGTGTTGGTGACTATGCAGATTCATACGACGCAACAACACATAAGATTACAAGAAATGTCGGAGAAATAATTTTGAACGGAACAGAAAATTGGACTTATGCTACACTTTATTCTGATATTTATCCTACTTTTTTTCTTGTTAGAAGGGTTTTAGACAATGCAAGTGTTGAGTCTACGGTTCCTGCAGTTTTGTATTGTTCTCATTTTTTGCCGGCCCCGATAGCAGGTGCTAATAATCCAAGACAATCGAATAATACAGCAAGTATAGGTTCCACCTCCCATGCATTGCATAGCCTGTGGATGAGAACCAGTTTATATACAGATGTATCCGAATTTAAACAATGGCTTGCCGACCAATACGCAGCAGGAACACCTGTAATTGTATATTATCCACTTGCGACACCGGTTGAAGAGACATGGACCGCAACAACATATAGTGCAAACGCTTCTTTACCCCAGAATCAATAATGTCCCCTTCTAACCAGAAGGGAATTTTTTGCTAAACACTTACTCTTGCACTAACCACTTACACTAATACTAAAAATATGTTATAATCCACACAAAGGAGTAGAGAGATGAAAGTGGCGATTATTGGTGTGGGGACCGTTGGTTCGGCCGTTGCGACGGCGGTGAAAAATACCGGTTTGGTGCATGAAATTGTTTTGTTTGACCGTGATGGTGTGCGGGCGCGCGCCGCCGCCGAAGATTTGGGACATGCGGCGACATTTGGGTTTAATGTTGATATTTCCGCCGTGAATAACTATCGCGGAATTCGCGGTTCGGACATTGTTATTATTTCCGCCGGCGCGAATCAAAAACCGGGTGAAACGCGCACTGATTTGTTGCAACATAATGCCGCGGTTATTCGCGACATTGTGCCACGTGTTATGGCGAACGTTGACCCAAAGCGTGTGATTCTAATTATCGTGACGAACCCGTTGGACGTGATGGTTATGTTGGCGCAAGAATTATCCGCCCTGCCCCCGGCGCGCGTGATTGGAACGGGCACGATGCTTGATTCCGCGCGGTTGCGCACGATACTTGCGCGGGGGTTAGACGTGTCGCCGCAATCGGTTCATTCCTATGTTCTTGGCGAACATGGTGACAGCAGTGTTATTGATTGGTCGTCGATTACCGTTGGCGGATTATCACTCGACGATTTTTGTCGCCAGGTAAAAGTTCCGCTGACCGCCGCAATACGCACCAGTATCGAAGAACACGTTCGCAACGCGGCGTATGAAATTATTCGCGGGCGTGGCGCGACATGGGACGGAATCGGTGCCGCGGTCGCGGACTTGTTAAAGTGCATTGTAAATGACGAGCATCGAATTTTGACTGTGTCGATTGCTGCGGGCACGGGCGCGCATGTGTTGGCCATGTCTTTGCCGCGCATAGTTGGCGCGAACGGCGTGGTTGCGACACTGAACCCGAAAATGTCGCCGGCGGAATCGGCCGCGTTAAAGAAAAGCGGAAAAATAATTCAAAAGAATTTTTCACGGGTGTGATGTTACAGCGAAAGAGAATATTATGAAATATGTATTAAAAGGCCCACGAATTACATTGATGCATTTGGAACCATGCATGCATAATGCAAAACTGCTGTATGATGTAGAAAGTAAGAATAAAGACTTCTTGTTGCCATGGCTATCGTGGGCCCGGGATATAAAATCTGCCAATGATACTTATGTTTTTTTAAAACAATCTGACAAAAGTTGGGAAAACAATTCGGCTTATGAATATTTTATTGTATTAAACGATGAGATTATTGGCAATTGTGCCGCAAATTCTGTTGATACAAAAAACAAAAAGGCGGAATTAGGTTATTGGTTGGCAAATGATTATCGTGGCTGTGGGTATATGATAGAGGCCGTTCGAATCCTGGAACAAGAATTATTTAAAAATGGTTTTAATAAAATAATAATTCATAACGATGTGTTAAATAAGGGCTCTGTAAATGTTGCCAAAAATTTGGGGTATGAATTAGAGGGTGTTTTAAAACAAGAAAAATGGTTGCCAAAAGAAAACCGTTTTCGCGATATCAATTGTTTTGCAAAATTTAAGAAGAAATAAAACTGCAACAGTTTCTTGATGTTGCCAATTTTGATGACAAAAAAGTATTCCAGAGAATCGTCACACCGCTGAAGAGCGGTGCCCATCTCGGCGGTGCTTTGCACCGACGGATTGCCCCGCGGGGAATTTGTTGTCGCATTGCGACAACAAACTGTCTGCGACGCAGGTGCTCACATTCGTTCGCACTGGATCCCGGCCTTCGCCGGGATGACGCGGATATGGGAATCGTCGCATTATTACGGTAATCTTGCCTTCGAATTTCGTAACACTTGTGTGTGCAGATATCAAAACGCGGAAAACATACCGGGGTTTCGGCAAACATTCATATTTATGCTATGCGCCCCACGTGATATAGTTTTGGTATGGGGGGATAAAATGTCAACGAACGATATCCAATACCAAAGACTAACGCACGGCAACGGTTTTTGCGCAAAGTATAACGGCAACATAATCGGTGAAATAGATATTGTCTATGTCGGCGCAAATCGGTTGCTTATTGAATCCACGCAAATTGACCGCGCGTTCGAAAATACCGATGTGTGCCGTAACCTGGTGCGGTGTGTTGCGGATTCTGCGCGTCGTGAAAATCGCAAAATTTTATCGCTTTGTCCACGCGCGCAATCAATCTTTAATCGATATGCGGAATTCGATGATGTTAGACTCATGAAACTTGCCGCGTAAAAGTTTATTCCATATTCAAATTATCCAGGACGAATTTCCAATCGATTAGAAATCCCAGGAAATTATCAATAAATTCAGCACGCCGATTTTGATAGTCCAAATAATACGCATGTTCCCACAAATCCAAAACAAGCACTGGTTTTAATCCATCGGTAATCGGTGTGTCCGCATTTTTCGTTGCGATTATTTCAAACTTTTTATCGGGCCGCATAACAACCCAAACCCAGCCGGAGCCAAAAACATCGTTTGCAACCGATTTAAATTTTTCTTTGAATTCGGCGACACCACCAAACGCATCCGATATCAAATCCGGAATCAAAGTATTCCCGCGACCAAGGCAATTGAAAAAGAATTCGTGATTAAAAATTTGCGCCGCATTATTGAAAATTTTTGTCGCGTTTTTATCGTCGTGTGATTTCAGAATAATTTCGCGCAAATCCATATCGGCGTACACGGTTCCGGCAATCAGTTTATTCAGATTTGCGATGTATGTCCCCAGGTGTTTATCATGATGCGCGCGCACCGTTTCAACGGACATATATGGAACCAGGTCTGTTTCGCGAAACGGTAATGGATATTCGGTAAGGTTGAACATTTTATATCTCCTTTGCGCACATTCTGCCAAAAACGCGCGTGTGTGACCATAGGAAAATTTGTTTGTCTTTTATTAAAATTTGCTTGCACTGGGCGCGCAGATATTTCTATAATCATCGTATGAAAAGAAAGGAGAAAAAATGAAAAAGTCAATTTTGTTTGGTGCGCTTGCGGGTGCGATGTTTGTTGGTGGCGCGTTTGCCGCGGATATTACGATTTATTATTCACCGACCTGTCCGCATTGCCATCATGCACGTGAATTTATTTCGCAAAATTTGATTTATGAATATCCAAATCTGAATGTCACGACGGTTAATGTCATGGAAACCGCAAATCGTGACGAATTTATGGCAACACTTAAAAAGTGTGAATACCAATCGGGTGGTGTGCCGGTGATGGTTGTCGGTGAAAAATGTTTCCAAGGCTATGGTGATTCGATGGGCGATTCAATTCGCGCGGCGATAGAGGTTGATATGGATGATGCGGCCAAAGGGGTTGCGGCCGACAATAAAAAAGCGATGGAATCTGACGCGGCCGCTTTCCGCAGTGCACACACGGATCGCGTGGCGGCAATTGCGGAACGCGTTGTTGAAAAGGCGGACGCAAAAAAAAACTAATTAAGTGGAACGCAAACTGGTTCTATTACGGAATTCTTGGGATTTTTGTGGTGGGATTGGTTTTGGTTCTTTGTCGCAAAAAAAATAAATAACAGGAAAGCACGATGTTTAATTTGACCGGACTTGATTATGCATATATCGGGATTTTGCTTGCGTCAACTGTGTGGGCGACGATACGTGGCGGAATTTATGAAACCATCGCAACGTTGTCTTGGGTTGTCGCGGCGGTGACGGCGCGTTTTGTATCACCGGCACTTGATAAATTGCTTCAGGGTTGGTTTGGGTTGCCCGAATCAACTGTGGGCACGTTGGTCGCGTCGTATTTCATTGTGTTTTTTGTTATATTGCTAATTGCCGGGTTCTTTAATCAAAAATTGCGTGACCGGATTCAGGCCAGCGTGATGAGTGTTACCGACCATACATTGGGTGTGATTTTTGGGATTGTTCGTGGCATTGTCGTTATGGGCGTTTTCTATTGGGTTGCGCTTTGGTATTTTTCTGACACGCCGCGTGTACCGGCATGGTTGGTTGATGCGCGTACCCGCCCAGTGATGCAGGTGACGGCATTAAAGTTGGACGAATGGTTTATCCCGGGGCAAACAAGCAAACTGTTGATGCGTGATATAGAAGGTTCGCGTGAAGCACAGCGGATTTATGACAACCTGATTAATCCACGCGTGGTTGATGATTCAAAGAAAGATGGTGCACCGGTGGCGCCGGAAGAGACGGGATATAAAAATTCCGAACGGGGGGCACTGGAAAATCAACTGTTGCAAATTGAAAATGTCGCCAACGCGGTCGAACAGCGCGAGAAAGAAAAGCAGGAAAATAACTAAAAAACAAGCGGAATCATTTGATTCCGTTTTTTTTAGGAATTTGCCCGTCATTTGCAAGATTTCTTAAATAAAAAACCGCACTTGTGCGGTTTTTGTTAACGAAAATCGATGGTGCCAGTTGTCGGACTTGAACCAACGACCCTCTGATTACAAATCAGATGCTCTACCAGCTGAGCTAAACTGGCAATGTGCATGTAATTATACATATCGCACCAGGTAAAGCAAGAAAAAATTTCAAGATGCGACAATTTATTTGATGTCTGCGACGCACCACACCCCCCGGCGGTTCCGCCGGACCCCTCTCTAGAGGGGAACTTTGCGTTCTGGAATAATCAACCTGGTTTGTTTTAAGTGTGCGTTAACAGAAAAAATTTCAAAAAAATCTTGCAAATGGCGGGCGGCGGGTTAGTATTAGATTTATGATAAAATTGCCTGAGCTTTTGGCGCCGGCGGGAACGTTGGACGCATTTAAAACCGCGATTCTGTATGGTGCGGATGCGATTTATGCCGGCCTGCCCGGGTTTTCTATGCGGGCGCGGGCAAAAATTTCAACGGACGAAGTGCGCACCGGAATTGAACTTGCGCATGCCGCCGGGAAAAAGGTTTATTTGGCCTTCAACCTGTTTGCGCATGATTCTGAATATGCAAATATGCCACGTGTGTCGGAAATAATTCGATATTTATCGCCGGATGCGTTGATTGTGTCCGACCCGGGGGTTTTGATGTGGGCGAAAGAAAACCACCCCGACATTCCAATTCATATTTCGACCCAGGCGAATATTTGTTCCGCCGCATCGGTAAAATTTTGGCAGGCCGCCGGCGCGTCGCTTTGTGTGCTTGCGCGGGAAGTTTCACACCGGGAATTTATTTCCATTCGGCGCGCGTGTCCGGATATAAAACTTGAAATTTTTGTGCATGGCGCAATGTGTATGGCGTATTCGGGGCGGTGCTTGCTGTCGAATTTTATCACGGGGCGGCCGGCGAATCGCGGTGCATGCGCGCAACTGTGCCGGTGGAAATACGATGTGATTCTGCGCGAATGCGAAAGCGGTATTGAAATGCCGATTGTCGAAGATGAACGTGGCGCGTATATCATGAATTCCAAGGATTTATGTTTGATGCCACGGTTAGCCGAAGTAATTGCTGCGGGGCCGGATTCACTAAAAATCGAAGGCCGCAACCGCAGTGAATATTATGTGGGCAGTGTCGTTCATGCATACCGTGCGGCGATTGATGACTATGCGCGTGACCCGGAAAATTTTAATCCGGCACCGTATATGGAAATGCTGAACGTATTGGAATCGCGCGGATATACGACGGCGTTCTTTGATGGGCCGGTGCCAAGCGACGCGCACAACTATGATTCCGCACGGTCGGTGTCCGAATACCATGCGGCGGGGGTTGTGGTTGCAAAAAATGATTCGGAAATCACACTTGAATTGCGAAATGAAATAAAGGCCGGCGACGAAATTACATTTGTTATTCCGCATGATGTGTGCGGTGTGCGTGTCAAACTTAAACAAATCATTAATGCGCGTGATAATTCCATTTTACCAAAGATGTCCGCGGGCCAACATGGCGCGATAAAAATTCCGCGCGATTGGGTCGCGGATGTTTTCGATAAATTGGTGCCACTTGTCTTGGCATATAAGCATAAGTGATTTTACCGATGCGATTGGCGCATAACATAACGGCGGTAAAGTTTTTCAAAATACCGTGGATCTTTTTCCAATTTTGCGAATTCGTTGTCATTAATTGTATTATCCAACCACGAAGAAAAGTCCGATCTCATTTTTTGCATATTTTGCGGATTCGTATCTGGTGCACCAGTTTTCCTAAGCACACACAAAACATTTGGTGACACCGCAGTAATAACCCTTTCAAAATTATTTATTGCATCTATGATTGCATCCGTCATGTCAACGTCCAACGATGCAGGGTCAATCTGGTCCATATTCCGTTTTGGGTCCATAAGTTTTTTTGCCTCGGCCGAATAATGAGAATCATTAAAACTTCTTAAATACATGATTACCGGGTTATCTTTTTCGTTTTCATGCGCGCTTATAAGTTGTTTCATTCTGCAACTTGCATTAAAGCGCGATTCGCCTTGGGTTTTCCCTTTGGCCAGATACGCCTTTACAAAGGCGTCATACGTATTCTGGTATGCATGAGCCAGTAAGTCTTTTGTTGCATTGGAAATGTGTTCTGTTTTCATTTTTTTGTGTCCCAGTTATTATCGTTTTCGTGTATGTTCGTATTCGCGTTCGTGCCCCCTTACACGTTCCATATTCATAGGTCGGTTTTTTTGTACCCCGCGTTCGGAACATGCAAATGCGCCAACGGATATTAAATCTTTTATTACCTGAGTGCCCGTTTCTATGAGGGATTTTGCATAATTTTTCAAATCATTCAATTCCGTATCAGATGCACCGTTTACCGTAGAATTTCTTTCATTGCTTTGCGTAATTTTTATTTCCCATTTTTCGCGCAAGGCAAAAACCGCGATACGCAAGTATTCAATAATTGGCGCGGTATTTTTTATCGCAAAAATTTCGTCACGCAATTCATCCATAGCCGCCTTCCATGCGTCGCAAAGTTTTCCACCACGTGTCCAAATCAATATACTTTTGCCACGGAATATAGAATCCAGAGCACCATCAACCTTACCGCGCACCTCTGATGAAATGGAATTTTCATCGAAACAATCGCGATTTTGACCCGCAGCCATGGCAATAAGTTTATTTAGGTTCGTTTCCATTTGAATCTTTTCATACACCTTATTACTATATAATAGTGTTTTTTGCCACGGATTTCAAGGGTTATCACAAAATCTTTGACTTTATTTTTTACTTGGGCAATCATATACGGGTCATATTCCGAATAAGGCACTGTTGCCAATAATGGGTGGTGCGGGGGTATGATACCAATCTTGCCAATAATGGGGGTTGGTGAAAAAACTTTTAACGAAAGGAAAATCAAAATGAAAAAAATACTTGGTATTGCGGCGGCTACGGCGGCCATGACAACTTCGGCGATGGCGGCAAACATGGAAAATCCATTGTTCTTGCCGGGCGCATTGGATGTTTATTCGAAAACTACATTGGGATTGATGTATAAAATCACCGATTCCACGGAAAATCAGATTTTGCGTGGACACAGTGGCAGTACGGAATTCCCAATCTGGCGCCCGATGCAAGAATTTGGTGTTGGTATAAGTGACCGTTGGGCGGCGCATTTAATTGCGGGATATACGTATGACCCGGATATAAATCGCAAGGGTTTCCACCTTGGGCGATTGGGGACGACATATCGCATATTTGGTAACGAAACAAATTTCGTGTGGGATATGTATGGCGATTTCCACCTTGGCGGGATGGAAAGGATGAAAGGGAAACTTAGCCTTTCAACCATAGAACCAGGAAAACCGGTTTTTAATTATGAAAACTATTCAAACGGCCGTTGGGGTGCGCATTTGGGAACAAAACTTGGTTATCGTTGGACGAACCTTACCACAAGTGCGTTTGTAGAGGTTTTACGGACATGGGGTAATCATAATAATGAAATTGATGTGTCGGTATTGTCCGCTATGTTGCCTGGATTGCCAAGGGATTTGTCCGTAAACCTTAAATCCACATGGGAAATCAACGCCGGCGCAAATGTGTTCTATCAAATATCCGATGAACTTTCGGGTGGTATCGGATTTAATTATAAACATCATGCGACAAATGGGTTAACCGGCATCTATACCGATTTATCAAACCTTGCCCCGGCGGTTCAAGCCCAAGTCAATGGGTTGGTCAACGGGTTCAAAGATATGAACGATCGTTTCGATGAATATGCGCTTAGTTTCACGATTGCGTATCAGTTCACGCCGGGCACACAACTTGCGTGGTATATCGAAGACACATATGATACCGGTGCGCGTTTGTCGGCAAACACGACAAATGTAAAGGTTGAAAGTGGTTTCCGGTTTAACTTTATGTTCTAAAGAAAAAACCGAACCCAGGCACAGATAAAAAACGGATCCGATTGGGTCCGTTTTTGTATTATCGTTACGTTTGTATATGTTGCTAATTTCTATAATAGAAATACTGCGATAATGCGACAATTTCTAGAACGATGTCATCCCGGCGAATGCAAAAATTTGCGTCGCAGACATTTATGTTTTTCATCGCAAAGCGATAAAAAATTCCCTGCGGGGCAAGTCATCGCTATCGCGACGACTGGGCACCGCTCTTCAGCGGTGTGACGACTCTCTGGAAAAGAATTCCCGTCATCAAAATCAATGATGTATATAAGAATCCTGTTTTTAGAACAGTTTTCATATTAAAGTGCTTTTTTTAATGTCGATTTTATGATATAATACCCCCAAGAGAGAAAAGAAAAAAGTATGAGGAAGTTCGGGTTTTCTGCCACTTTGCTGGGATTTTGTTTTGGTGCATCGCGCATTGCGGGTGCGGCGTATCCATCGCAGAATATTCCACTTTATCAACAACAATATCAACAACAGATGCAGGTGCAGGCCGCGTATCCGGTACAAACGGGTACGGTTCAATTACCAACGGCCGGTGGCGCGGTTTTGGTCGCCAATTCCGGTGTTGCGGTACCGGCAACGCGTGTGACGGGCGCTTTGCCCCAGGTTGGGTCTGCGGCAACGGCGGCGGGGCGGAAATATTATTTACCATCCGATTACGATAGACTTGCGGATAGTGGTTTGTATGTTGGTCTTTCGGTTGCATACGCCGCGAGTGTTATGGGATCTATGCACGCGGATTATACGGGTGAAAAAGATGCCTATGTCGTACCAGGCGCATTTGCAGATGCAGATTTTCAGACGGATACCGTTATACCACTTCAGGTTTCGGTTGGTTCGGCGTTAAATAATGATATTCGCGTTGACTTTTCGTATACGCGTTATTCGGGGTTAAGTTATCCAGACCATGTTTACACCGCGGAATACACCGGTGCCGCCACGGTTCAGACCGCCGTCGAAGGTGGTGCAATTACCGCAAACACAACTATGTTGAATATATACTATAACCTTGATTCTTATACTGGGTATTTGGCGGGTGGGTCGCTGCGCCCATATATTGGTGTGGGTGTTGGTTTGTCGTTGAATACGATTGCGGATTATGTTATATATGACGATACGTATTATACAATTATTGAAGATTTGAATACCACTATTGGCAAGGCAGGATTACTTACCGGGATTTCTGATATATATGCGTATCACAATGGCGGGACAAGTGAACAATTGGCATTTATGGCCGAAGCCGGTATAACAACGGATCTTGGTGGCGGGATAAAGATAGACTTTTTTGCACGGTATGCGAATCTTGGAAATGTAAAAACGTCGGGCAGTATTGTTTTATCACAAATCGAATGGTTGTCTGATGGCGCCGGTGAAGAAGTTCAGGCAGATTACGACAGTGTGTTCCATTATACAAATTGGTATGAAAGCGGGCGTTTGGCACTGATTGATGTTGGTATGCGCCTGCGGTTGCAATTCTAGGGATTTAACCATGTGGTCTGATTGGGGGGCCAAATGAAAAAGAATTATTGTATATTGTTTTGTTCGTTGTTGGCCGGGGTTGCGGTTTTATCCGCAGGTGATGTGTTTGGTGGAATACGCGTTGGGAATATTTCACGAAACTATGCAAATTCGTATAAAAATGTTACCGCATTGGAACAGCAATACTATGATTCTGTTGCCGCCGTCCAAGATGCGCCGGTTGACGTAGATTTACCGGTTCGTGTGGCCGATAAAAATATTGCGGACAAGATAAAAAGTGGCGATAAAGATGCAGGCGCAGATTACAATACACTGAACAACTGTGCAATGATTTATCCCGACGGCGAATTTGTTTGGGATGTGCCTACAATGGGGCAAGGCGCCGGTGGCAAGCCAACATGTGTCGCGGTCGTTGAAATGCGCGTCTTGGGCGCGAACGGTGCATATGAATATACAACCGTGGCACGTGGAAAATTGGCGGCGGGTGATGCGGTGAATTGCAATATATCGGACTTTCCATCTTCGTCATATTTGCCGGACGCGATGCGTGTGACTTTCCCGGCGGACAATGCACCGACACACGATGATGTTATTCGCGTTTTGAACGAAGAACAAAAGAACAAAGCGGGGCTTAAAATCGCGGCGGCGACGGTTGCGGCGGGTGTTGCGGGAAATATGGTCGGGCGACAAGAACCGGGCAAAGACGGTTTGTTTGGAACAAATTCGGAAAAAATGAAAACCACACTTGGTGGCGCGTTGCTTGGTGCAGCATTGATGACCGCAAGCACATATTCCGGGAAAGTCGCCGGTGATACGATTTTACACGCGGGTGTGAACGCGGCGGCGGGCAGTGTTGTTGGAAATATGATGGCAACGGGTGATGCGGTATTGCGTGTACAAAAGTGTAATGACGGGGGGCGTGAAACAACATGCCTTTGGGGAAACATTACAAAAACAGAACAATTAAAAGACCCAAGCAAAAACTATTATTACTGTCCAAAGGATAGTAATGTGATTGTTTGCGACACTACAAAGACGGATAAGCCGTGCACAATAGATAACAGCTTGGTTGTAAAACATATAAAAGGTAACAAAGACGGTAAAACCTATCGTCCCGAAGAATTTAATAAGAACGGCGATTTTGCCCGTTTTCTTGCCGATAAAGCAACCGAATATAAATATGAAAATAATGATATAAAACCGAATCCGGGATTCGACGACGCGTATTGCTATGATGCGTATGTTGAAAAACGGGCGGGCGCACCAATATCGGCGGTTATTGTTGATTTCCAAGATACGGGGGCATTTGGACAAAAACTTGCCGATTGGACACAATGGAAGGCTGCGCATAAAACGGGCGTAAGAATGTGCCAGCGCGACGGATACGGTAACCCAACTGGTGATTGCAAGTTAGTGGATGCCGATAAAAACCCGTACACAATTGAAGATTTTAACCCGTTGACGATGGATGCTGATGATGGCGGCGTGGTTGATTTTTCGAACAAGGCACGTTTGGGTTCAACACTAAAAGGCGCAGGCGTCGGTGGTGCGCTTGGCGGATTTTCCGGATACCAAGGTGCCCAGGCCGATATCGAGGCCCGCTTTGTCGAAGCCACACGCGAATATAATGATTCACTTGAAAAGATATATTGCGGCACAGGCAAAAAATTCCTGACATTCTATAACGATGTTGTATCGTTGCCCACGGTAAAAGAGTAAAACGTCATACCGCCGAAAGGCGGTATCTTGTTATTATAGTTGAAACCACAAGATCCCGCCTGTCATCACCCACAAAATTTTTCAAATTTTGCGGGGCCCGATACCGCGGGATGACGTATTTACCACTAACACTCTCTGACTATTTCCATCACCCGCCCTGGCACATCGGCAATCGCAACACGAACCTGTTCCATTGTATCGCGGAAACGCATTGTCACCATACCATCTTCCAATGTTTGGTGGTCAACGGTGATACAAACCGGCGTGCCAATTTCATCGTGCCGGCGATAGTTTTTACCGATATTACCGGAATTTTCCAATTCGATACGGCCGATGGCAAGTTTCCGTAAATCGTTTTCGATATTTTCCGCCAAACCCACCAATTCGGGAACATTGCGTGCCAATGGTATAACCGCCGCCTTGACCGGTGCCAATGCCGGTTTTAATTTTAACACCGTGCGTGATTTGCCGTCGGGTAACTGCTCTTCGGTATACGCCTCTATCATTAGTGCCATCATCGCGCGGTTCACACCCATCGCGGTTTCGATGACATACGGAATAAAACTTTCGCCCGTTTGCGGGTCGGAATAGCACAGTTTTATCGTGCTGTCGTTATTTTCCATAACGTGCGCCGCAATCTTGAACTCATTTTGCGATTTCGTATGTGACCCCAGGTCGAAATCTTGACGATTATGGACACCTTCGACCTCATCAAATCCATCAGGGAATTCATATTCGATGTCGCCCGCGGCCTTGGCATAGTGCGCCAATTTTTCGTGCGGTGTGAAACGCAATTTATTCGCCGGTATCCCAAGGACGTTTGTCCACCACGCGATACGCGTTTCGCGCCATTGGTTAAAGTATTTTTCATCTTCGCCCGGGCGGACAAAGTATTGCATTTCCGCCTGTTCAAATTCGCGCATACGGAACACAAAGCCACGCGGGGAAATTTCGTTACGAAACGCCTTGCCAATCTGGGCGATTCCAAAAGGCAACTTGTGCGGTGTGGAATCAAGCACGTTTTTGAAATTTATATATGTTGTTGTCGCCGTTTCCGGGCGCAGATACGCGTTGACTTCGCCGTCCGCAACCGCACCAATCGAAAGGCCCATCATTAATTGATATTCACGCGGCGGCATTAAATCGGTTGAACCGCAATTGTCGCACTTTGTTTGGTCGCGCATTTTATCTTGGCGCATGCGGGCGCCACATTTTTTGCATTCAACCAACGGGTCGGAAAAACCGCCTTCGTGTCCGGAATATTTCCACATAAGCCGGTTGCCAATCAGTGATGCGTCCAAACCTTCGATATCGTTGCGCGAATATATCATCGCATTCCACCATGCGGCGCGAATATTCTTCATCAATTCCACGCCGTACGGGCCGTAATCATATGTCCCCCCCAGTCCGCCGTAAATCTCTGACCCGGTAAATATAAACCCGCGACGCTTGCACAGGGCAACAATATCATTAACACTTTTTGCCGGCATAATTCAAACCCCTTTTGTTTAATTTGCGTATTAAGTATTATCCTTTATTCCGCATTTTGCAACAGTTTTTGGTATAAAAATGGGGGCGACGCCCCCAAAGAAACATAAAAACCAACATTTACTGTGCGGGGGCAATTGCCGTGACGGGGCAAACCGATGCACATGCGCCACAAGAAACGCACTTTGCCGGGTCAATTACGCATTTACCGTCGGAATCAACACTGATTGCGCCCATTGGACATACACCCATACATGTATGGCACCCGATGCATTTAGTCTTGTCGATTTTATATGCCATTTTTTACTCCTATGCTTTTTATTAATCCCGATTCAGCAATCCCAACACATATTGGAACATTGCAATAAACGATATATACAGGTGCAACGCACCAAGGACCGCAAGTTGATCCTTTTGCGTATCATCGCTGAGTGTGTTGTACGCGTTTTTCAAATTCTGCATATCATACGCGGTGAACAGTGCGAACACCAAAACGCCAACCGCACAGACGATTGTTGAAAACGTGCCGCCAAGTGTCCATATCATTGAAACAATACCAACCAACACCAAACCAATCATACCCATCATCAGGAATATCCCCAAAAACGACAGGTTTTTAACGGTTTTGTACCCGAACATCGCCATACATGCAAACATTATCGCGGCGATTATAAATGCCCAAAGGATTGATGCCGGATTGACCGACAGCCCGCCCCAAACAATCGGCGTAAGTGCAAAACCAATCATCACCGCATAGGTAAACAGTAAAACCGCCGCAACCGCCGGCCGCATGGAAAACGCCCGTGCCTGGGCCCAGATGGACAGCGCAAGTCCGCCGAACACCATGATATAAAAGAACGGTGTCATTCCGCCGGTGGAAACCAGCAACCGTATTCCCCCAAGGTAAATTGTGATAAATGTTGTGATTGCGGTAACGCCAACGGCACCAAACATTAATGTGAATATCTTTTTAAGATACATGTCAATACCGCCGGTTTTCTGGGTAACCGCGGCAACTTTACGCACAGGTGTTTTTTTTGTGGGCATAATTTTTTCTCCTTGTTATTCAGAAAATATATAATACAATAAGAAAAAAGTTTCAAGAATAAAAAAATAAAAAGGATGACGAAATGATACGAGAGATAAGAACAGGAAAAAATAATCCGTATGGCACAAACGATAGATTGCCGGTCCGTGGACAGGATGGTTTCTATGTTGACAGCACATTGGATTCTTCGATGCAAACGGATAACACCAATACTATATTTTTGAATAACGTTTATGACAAGGTTACCAAATTAGAGGCCGGCGAATCAGATCCCAAGAAAAAGGCGAGATTGATTGAAATTGCCACACGTAACCTTGGTGATTATTTCAAAAATGGTGGACCCAAAAATGGTTCGATTAAGGTTGTTATAGAAGAAAAGAAAAAGAAAAAAGTTGTAACCGTTACCGTCGCAGATTTGCAAAAACGACTTGAACCGTATCAAAAATAATCTCCAAAAAAAAGGATAAAAAATGCCTATATACAAAGGTTATGAATTTAGCACGTCATTCGCGGGAAGGAGTATTACACCCGATATAAACCCCAGAATCCAAAAAGAAGCAACCTATCGTATTTTGCGTAACAAGTACGAAGAACAAAAGGCAAAATACGATAGGGCTACGCCGGCATATAAGGAAACGGCCGAATACGAGCGTCTTGAACGTATTGTGAAGCGTTTGCGTGTAATAGTTGCACAATTAGAAAAGGATCTGGGGCACTAAATGGCGATTACCATCGACCCAATTTCACCTGTTGCTTTTTCGGTTGCTGGGTTTCCGGTGCGATGGTATGCGATTGCGTATATCATCGCATTTATATCGGGGTATCTTATATTGCGCCGGATTGGGCGGTCGAAAAACGCTGAATTGCAACTTTCAAAAAAAGAACTTGATGATTTATTGACCGCCGTGATATTGGGCGTGATTATCGGGGGTCGGATGGGTTATGTGTTGTTCTATAACCTGCCCTATTTCTTGGCACATCCGTTGGATATTTTTGCCGTGTGGCACGGTGGGATGAGTTTTCATGGCGGTCTGTTGGGGGTAATCGTTGCGGCGATTATATTTGCGAAAAAATGGCGGCGCGCGTTACAGGTTTTGGATTTAATCGCACTGGTCGCGCCGATTGGATTTTTCTTTGGCCGAATTGCAAATTTCATAAACATTGAAATTATGGGGCGACCCACGGATTCCGCGTTGGGTGTTTATTTCAATGGGGTTTCCGATGTTCCCCGTTACCCAAGTCCTTTGTTCGAAGCCACAACCGAAGGCGTGCTTTTGTTCGGCATTATGTGTTGCTTGTATCGATTTACGAATTTGCGGAAATATCCTGGCGCACTATGTGGGGCAATGGCGATGTTCTATGCGGTGTTTAGAATCATTTGCGAATTTTTCCGCGCACCCGATGCGCAAATTGGATTTTTAACCAGTTGGGGATTGACCATGGGGCAATTGTTGTCCGGAATCCTGTTCATTGCCGGTGCGGTGTTTTTTACATTTGCCTTGCACCATCGCAAGAAATGATGGATTTGGTTTTTCATACATTGCCCGACATGACAAGACATATATCGCGGCGGTTATTTCGACCAATTCTGGTTCATATGCGGGATTTTTTTTGAAAAAATTTCGTATGTTGTTCAGCAACAGCATTTGCGACATTGTGTATTCCTTTTTGTTAAAAAAACCACCGAAATAATTTCAAGTGGTTGGAGCTAAACAACAATGTAGTTTTGCTGTGCTTATTCAATATATTCGCACACTCCAACCAATGGTTGGAAAACACATCCCATTTGGGACAACTACATGGGTTGTTTAAGCCCAACAGATGGGACACCCACCTGTCATTTGTATCCTAGCATCAAATTATCAAAAATCAATAGGTTTAAAATAATTATAAAAACCGGTCGTAAATTTTTTGTAAAAAATGCTTGATTTTGTCGGAAAAGAATTATATTATACCGTCACGGCATTGGGGTTGTAGCTCAGCTGGTTTAGAGCGTCTGCCTGTCACGCAGAAGGTCGCGGGTTCGAGCCCCGTCAATCCCGCCAGTTTTTTTGTGCTTTCGTTTTGGCCCTATCGTCTAATGGTTAGGACACCGCCCTTTCAAGGCGAGAATCCCGGTTCAAATCCGAGTAGGGCTGCCAAGGATAAGGAACAACACCCGCTTTGGGTGTTGTTTTTTATCCTTTTGGTTTACCTTGGCGAATTTGAACTGCGGTTCACACGATAGTTGACGAGAACGAGCATAGCGAAGTTCGAGTCTTACGAGTGGTGAGCGTATGCAAACAAATCCGAGTAGGCCTGCCAAAATAAACAAATCGGGTTTTATACCCGATTTTTCTTTGTTTTCCAACACTTTCACGAGTTCGTAAGTTGTGTAGTAAAAATAGCCACCGTTTTGCCAATTTACAAACTTTTTAATTTATCATCTTTCATTCTCGTTTTTTGGTAAGAATAATTTTTTGGTAAATTCAGCATCCCAACCAATATCAGCAACACAATAGCAATAGGTTTCTACCGCATTATTCCACGTTAAATTTGGTGTCCAATATCCCATTTTACCGTTAGTAAATTTTACACGACACCATGTATGTTTTCCATCTTGTTGTGATGGCTTTTCATTTATATTGTATAGTTTGGCTTCGGTTTTTGATGATAAGACGTGAACTTCTTCAATTACTGGAAATTTCTCTTGTATATAAAGGAAATATGTTTGTGTCAAACTTTGTGAATGCATTTTTTTGCCACGATAATAAATTGCGGGTTCTCCACCAACAAAAACCCCATCTTTATTTATAGTGATGTATTCTTTATTTGAAATATCTGACATATATATCTCTTTTCATTTGAGAAAGTAGCAAAAATCGTTACAAAGTCAAGTTGGTAGTATTCAAAAACACCTTAACATCTTTTCCAAACAACAACAATTCATGAATCAAATCAACTCGTGAATTGCACAGATGGCCCTGCCAAGAATCAAAAACACCCGTTTGGGTGTTTTTTTGATTGGATTTCCAATAGTTCTGTGAGTTCGTAAGTCGGATATCAAAAACCGCCGCCGTTTCATACATTTACGAACTATTAAATTGTTTTGATTATCTGCATTTTAATAAAATCATTTGTTCCCAACGATTAACAAAGCCTAAATCATCTGATTGTTTTTCTATGTTTTGACATATGTCGACTAATTGATAATTGCCATTTATTCTGCGCATTAATATACGACCACCATAATTCAATCTTTGCGTCAATTGTTTTAAAACAGATACTTTGATGTCATCATTTACAAAATCTAAGATATTGGATAAATGTATAAAATCATATGTATTATCACCCAATTTTGCGTCCAGGTCTTCAATATCAGTCCAAATAAAAGGAAATGTTGGCAAATCAGCCAGATGTAATCCTTCGTAAAGTGATTTTTGGTTATTTGTATCCGAAACATGATAATAACCTGGCGGTGTTCCAAAGTTAAATAATGCGAATTTTCTATCCATTGTATGAATATATTTTTGTTCGTTTGAATCTAATTTTTGCATAATACTCTCAAAATTTGACACAGATGTAATGTTCGGATTGTTCCATAAATCTTTTAATAATTGCCAATAGTTGTCAAAAGTAAGCTTTTTTATAGCCAGTGTTTTAATATCCATAATTATTTTGGATGCATATGTTATATCAAAAGTAGTAATTTGTTTAGCACCATACATTTTACAAAATAATGGATGGTCGCCAGATGCCGATACGGTCAGAACTTTTTCGCAGTATTTTTTATCTTTTCCGTTATACATATAACGTTTGATATCTTGGTTTGCATCTTCATCTGTTGCGATAAGATATGTCGGCGAATACGGCCCAAAGGTTACCCGTGTTGTTGAATCATGATATTCCATATCATGCAAGGCTCGGTCAAAATCTATTTGAATTGCCAATTTGTTTTTTCTCTTATTGTCGTTTATAATATAATACAAAATATATAAATGTCAATAATTTGCATAACATAGTTCAGATATGATAGTATTTATTCAAAAAAATCTTAATTTCTTTTCCAAACAACAACAATTCATGAATCAAATCAACTCGTGAATTGCACAGATGGCCCTGCCAAAAATTCAAACCACCCAAACGGGTGGTTTTTTGATTGGATTTCCAATAGTTCTGTGAGTTCGAAAGTTAGGTGTTGAAAACAGAGACCGTTTTGCTGATTTACGAACTTTTTTTATATTGATATTGGGAACACATACATTATAATCATGTAAAAGTTTTTAATATGAAAAGAATATTTTATACAAAAGATAATTGTATCGCCTTTCAATGCTATGGGTGTTATATAGAATCACAGCAATGTCCTGCATTAAAAGATATGGTATACACAGCACAATATAATCGCTCGACAGATACAGAAAGTATTCATGTTTCGAAAGAAAATTTACAAAAACCTGTATTGGGATGGAAAAACGAATATTGTTTTCGTGAACAATTGCAACATTTTACGGAAATAAGATTCATTTCTATTGATGGTATGCGTGGAAATACATGTTGCAAGAAATTGATAGATCGTACAGCGAACGAAGTGCAAGAATGCGAAATGCTTAAAAGGTTGCAAAAATATTCTGTCCCATATGTTTTAACATTTTACGGTCCCTCGTTTCTTGTTGGTTCTTGCGTGGAAGTTAATATACAATCACAACGCTTGGATCAATTATATATTTTTGATTCGATGAGTGTTCTTGGTGCTTGTGCTGGATGTAAGTGGCACAAACCATGGGATACGCACGATTGTATGCCAAAACAAAATATTTCTTGTGAAAAATGCCAAGTTTCAACACCTGATGTATGTCCTGCACAACAAATGTTAAAAGATGGTTATACAAAATGCGAATCCCTGATAAAATGTGCTGCATTAAGATACGCACAATTAATAAAAGAAAAATACAAGGATAACCAATTACACTTATAAAACAAAGTTATTACATAACAGGTGGTTAAATATAGTTATTCAAAAACACTTTAATATCTTTTCCGAATATTAACAATTCACGAATAAAATCAACTCGTGAATTGCTTGAGTGGCCCTGCCATCCACTTTCGCTTACGCTGCAGCGAGACTTGTCCTTAACACACAATGAAGTGTATCCCAAAAGTAGACAACATAAAACAATAGACATTTCGGTGTTTTTTATGTATTATAAAGTGTCGTTTAATGGTGAATTATGAAAAAAATTGTTTTAATTTTGTTGTGTGCGTTTGTGCTGTGTGCGTGCGGGGTTAAATCTGACCTGTCACGGCCGAATGGGCCGCTGCGCGATTATCCGATGTATTAAAGTATCTGGAATTTTGCTCGTCTTCGTTCGCTTTGCGAACTCCGCCGCGGCACTCAAATTTTCAACGCTTGCAAAGCGCGCTTGAAAATTTGGTGGTGGGCCCGGGGGGATTTGAACCCCCATGGGTTTCCCCACTGGAACCTAAATCCAGCGCGTCTACCAATTTCGCCACGGGCCCCGCGCAAAATATGTTATGATAAAAAATACTTGATTTCCAGTAAAAAATAACCTATGATTTGACGCAACGTAAATAAAAGGCGAATAAAATGGCATCTAAAAAAGGTAGCAAAGAAATCATCAAACTGGAAAACAAGGAAACCGGTTATTTCTATACGGTGGTAAAAAACACCAAAACCGCCACGGGCAAGGTTAGCCGTCGTAAATACGACCCGAAATTGCGCAAGCATGTCAAAATGACCGAGGCGAAAATGCCACACTAAAAGTGGTAAGGCGTTCCCACTTCGCCAAGGCTTCGTGGGACAAGGGTTAGTGCGCGGGGCAATGCCCCGCATTTTTATTGTTTGGGTATATGTTGCTTTACATTTAATCTGTTTTTTGGTATAATTATACTTGAATCAGGTGGGAACCTGGCTCTGGGCTGTCGTAGGCCTAAATCCGTCGGCACATTATGTCGTAATCCGCAAAATTTCCGATATTTTGTGCCGTCATTCTGATTTACCCCGGTTGTTGGTCGGGGTGCCTGGGGCGTATATAAAAAAAGGCCACAGGAATCATTACGGATTTGATTTACGAACACCCTGACCGCTTGATTTCCCAGGCGGTATTTTTATAGCAAAGGAAAAATCATGAAAAAAACTTTATTTATTTTATTTATGGTGATGGTTTGTAATGGGGCCACCGCCGCCGTTAAGCATCATAATCCAAAAGCGGTTGATAATTATGTAACAAATGCCGCCGGCATGAGCCCCAGCGAAATTATCGCGACACTGCGCGAAGACATTGCAACGATTGACAATGATATCGCCCTTTGTGAACAGCAACGCAAATCTTGGATTGCCGCCACGGTCATTGGCGGTATTGGAATCGTTGGAACCGGTGTCGCCGCAATAAAACAGGCGAATACTTTGTCTGATAAAAAGGCGGAATTCAACGAATTAAAAAACCAAGTCAATGCCACAACCACGGCGACGGATGCGGCCGAACACATTTCAAAATAAGGGATATAAACATGCGGAAAATTTCTTATATTATAATTGCGATGTTTGGTATGATTGATAATGTAAATGCGGTTAGCGATGAAACACTGATTAGGCAATTGGTGGATGAAAAAAATCAAAAACTTGCAACATTAGAGCAATGTACAAAAAAAGTCACCGGATTCAAAGTTGCGGGAATTTCAACACTTGGACTTACCGCGGCAGGTGTCGTTGGGAACATTGCATTAAAAAATAAAAATAATGAAATGGATGCACAAATCACGTCGGCAAAAAATGAACTTTTGCGGCGACAAGAAAAAGTAAAAACACTTGCCGAGGTCCAAGCAGATTGCGAAAAGCACAAAGATATTGCAAAATGGGATGGCAAAAGTTGCGTATGCATCGATACGGATAAAAACTTTCACGAAGGTAAATGTTGGACCAAGGATACAGATTGCTTTGTCCTGCATAATTTATATAATTTTAATTGGGAAGGCGCGATATTGGAAAAACAAAAAGACGGGTATTCCGCATTGGGCAATTGTGATAAAAATTACCTTATCCCGGTTTTAAGTGAAACCGGTTCGCAAAATATCTTTACAACCGCTGATATACGCAAACGTTGTAAAGAATTATGTTGCGACGGAACATTGGAAACAATTCCCGGTAAAGATGCCAAAGAAACATTTACGGTTGCAGTGACCGCCAATGTATTATACGAAAACCCGGCTTTACAGAAATGTTTGAAAGACAATCCCGAACAAGGAAAACTTTTTGCAACAACCGTCCTTGCCACATTGCCACCGATGACACTTTACAGTTGCCATAGTAAATGTTTTTAGTTTAACAATATCTTTTTTTGGATGCGGGGGCGGGTAAAAAAATAATATAATCAACCCGCCCCCGATTTGACCGTTGCATACGCTCGGTCGCATCGACCCCGCCGCAAGGGCGGGGTTTACTTCCCACTAATCATTAACCACTTACACCCGTCGCGGCACGCCGCGTCGCGGTCGTGACGGACTAACCACTATTTGCCCTATTCCCGCCAAATGACGGTTTCGAACATGGAATTTATTTCATTACGTAATTTGTCGTCGGTAAAAAATGCGCCACGCATTGCGGGCGTTGTCTTATGTTCGTCATCTTCAAAGTGTGGAATATATTTTTGCACCGCAAAGTTTTTGAATCCGCGCGCCGACACATCACGCGCAATTTCTAACAAATCGTCCGGCGTGACATATCGCGGGTCACAAGTGACGCGAACCTCCGCCGGTTTGCCGGTTTTCGACCACACGTCCAAACTTTGCAGCAACCGGTCGTATGCGATATTTATGCCGGTAAGTTTTTCGTAATTTGTTTTGGTTGCCTTGTAATCAATACCAATCCAATCAATTAAATCCGCGGCCGCGGCCAATCTTTCGGGATAAAACCCATTTGTGTGCAGGCCGATTGCAAACCCCAAATCGCGCACGCGCCGCATATAGTCGATTGTGGCGTCGCCCTGCATCAATGCTTCGCCACCGGAAAAAACGACGCCCTCCAGCTTTCCGACGCGGGACCGCAACCAATCCAAAACTTTATCCGCATCGTATTCACCGGGGGCGACATCAATCAGATGCGGGTTGGAACAATACGCACAACGCAATGGGCAACCGACCAAGAACAAAACCGCCGCCAATTTGCCCGGGAAGTCAATCGTTGTGAACGATACCAACCCGCCAATCTGAACAGTATTCATCTTTACGCGGCTTTCTTCATCAATTCGACGTGCCGTGCGCCGGTCGTCAAACAATTGCATTCGGTGAACGTCTTGCGTTCGCAGAATTCAGAATATTTCCCGATGTTGAAATTTTTTGTCGGGCGAATAAATCCCATGCTGCGTGAAAATACTTCGCAAGGTGTTCTTTGTTGTTGGTTAGCAATCATGTTTCTCTCCTTTCTTTTTTGTATTGCTTTTGTTAGTTCTTGTTTTTATGCCTTGTTCGACACGTCGTCTGGCGTTATGCCAAGTTCGGCGTCGCACTTTGGGCAAAATTCATGCCGGCCAGGCAGATACCCGTGTTTTGGACATATTGAAAATGTCGGGGTAAGTGTCATGTACGGAATCTTGTAGTTTTCGAATATCGTGCGCACGATTTTCTGTGCCGCTTCACCACTGGATACCGGTTCGCCCATATAAAGGTGTAACATTGTGCCACCGGTATATTTGCGTTGCAATTCTTCCTGGTGTTCCAATGCGACAAACGGGTCATCGGTAAAGTTCACTGGTAATTGTGTGGAGTTTGTGTAATACGGTGCCTCACGCGTGCCGGCGGTAATGATATCCGGGAAATTTTTGACATCGGTCTTTGCGAAACGATACGAACAACCTTCGGCCGGCGTAGCCTCCAAATTATAAAGGTTTCCGGTTTCTTCTTGGAACTTTACGAGTTTTTCGCGCATAAAGTCCATCAAGTCCAAAACCAATTTTTTACCATACGGGGTTGCGATGTTTTCTTTGCCATCCGTAAAGTTTAAAACCATTTCGTTCGCACCGTTCACACCAATTGTGGAAAAGTGATGATTCCAATTGCCAAGGTAACGACGCGTAAATGGATAGAGCCCATTTTCCATGTGCTTTGTGATGACACGGCGTTTGATTTCCAAAACTTCACGTCCCATATTCATTAGCCGTTCAAGGTCGCGGAACAATCCATCACGGTCGCCCTTGTGCATATACCCAAGCCGTGCAAGGTTCATTGTGACGACGCCGATTGATCCGGTCTTTTCCGCGGAACCGAACAGGCCCCCACCACGTTTCAGCAATTCACGCACATCAAGGCGCAAGCGACAGCACATAGAACGAACGTCCGTTGGGTTCAAATCAGAATTCAAGAAATTCTGAAAATTCGGAATTCCGTATTTTGCCGCCAAATCAAACAGAGGTTTAACGTTTGGATGATCCCACGGAAAATCGTTCGTGATATTGTATGTCGGAATCGGGAAAGTAAACGGACGCCCCTGGGCATCGCCTTCGGTCATGACCTCTATAAATGCGCGGTTTATCATGTCCATTTCGTTTTGCAAATCGCCGTATGTAAAGTCAACTTGCTTTTTACCAATAAACGGACGTTGCGGTTTCAGGTCTTCGGGGCATGTCCAATCAAATGTAAAGTTGATAAACGGCGTTTGTGTTCCCCAACGGCACGGCACGGCGCAATTGAATACCAATGTCTGCATCGCGTTTTTTACATCGGCATAGGACATATTGTCCACACGGACATACGGTGCAAGATATGTATCAACCGAGGAAAATGCCTGGGCCCCGGCAAATTCGTTTTGCAACGTGCCAAGGAAATTTACCATATGTGAAATTGCGGTGGCCATATGTTTGGCCGGTTCACATTGCAGATAACCCGGAACACCGTTGAAACCTTCGTACAATAATTCGCGAAGCGACCAACCAGCGCAATATCCCGTCAACCACCCAAGGTCGTGGATATGAATTGCCGCACTGCGATGTGCATCGGCAATTTCCGCCGGAAACATATTCAACCAATATTCGGCCGTTACGCGTTCACTGGTCCGCAAGATAAGTCCGCCAATGGAATAACCAATATTTGCATTTTCCTTGATACGCCAATTCGAACCGCCGACATAACTTTCAATTATATCAATCGCATCAACATTAGCGTTGCGAATTTCAGAATGTTTTTGGCGATATATAATATATGCCTCTGCGGTTTTGTACGCGTGTGCATCCATCAGTTTGCGAATCACCGTATCTTGGATTTCTTCGACCGATGGGGTGCGCGCCATAAAATTATTGTCCAAATCTTTCAAAACTTCATTTGTGATTTGGACAACCGTTTCATCAGAAATTTCATTTGTGGCCATTGCCGCCTTTTTAATAGCGTTGTAAATTTTTTTTGATTCAAACGCAACCGTTTCGCCAGAGCGCTTTTTCACACTCATGACATTGCATATAAATGTCGGCGCAATCTGCATTTTAACCTCTTTTTTGGTCCCAGACATTATTAAACTCCAATTTTGTCAAAAAACACAATATCTTGTGTCGTTTACGTTGTTTCAGCATCAATATATAGTTTTTTCGATTTTAATACAACCAATAAAATGAAATTTTTTTTATTTTTTTACTGGACATTTAAAAATGCGGGTTTTCTGCGGTGTTCAGGAACAATATCATAACACAATTTGAACACCAAAGCATGTTTTGTGTCAAGAAAATAAACAAAAACGATTCGAAATCGATTCGTATTTTTACAAAAATACAAAATATAGTCGCAAAACACACAAAAGCATCTATATATAGAAAATACACACCGTCAAAAAACAACCGGTTGCTTTTTCATGAATTAAATCAAAGAACTATGTGATTAATATTCATCCATCTTGGTGTCCCCATGATGTTTACACACAGCAACATAGGGATACACAGAAAGCGAAAGATCTATATCTTCCTTGCCACAATCAAGACAATTAAATCTTCTGTTGCGCGAATGTGTTTTATCAAAAGGAATTGATTTTACCGAAACGACCCCAGCCTTTTCAGCATAATCCTCATCAGGAAAGCCGAAATAAAAAGCCTTGGACGATCCACGACAATCGTTTACCCGCCCGTGATAACACGCACTTAGGGATAATTTTGCCGGATCCGGAACACATGTAACAGTGCAATTTTCTTCATTTGTAATTGCCTTTTCACAATCCGTACAATCGTTTGCAACAACGCGCAACGATGCACCACCGCGTCCACGAACGACCTGGGGGGGTGGCATTGTGCATTTTCCACGTTTAGTCATATCAGTCTTGGTCGAATTATCGACACATTCCCATTGCAATGTTTCGTAATTCATACGTGCAAGTTGATTTCCGGGGCATTTATATTCACCAAACGGTGCAACACATTCCCAAACCCCATCAACCATAACCGCGGTTTGTACACCGGCACACAAAGGCCGACGCGATTCGTCAGGGACACATTCCATAATCGAAGAATCCCATACCTGATCACCGCCACAACTTGTCTTTATATTGTAATTTGCACATTGCCAACGTCCAAAACGAAAAACCTTTTGCGTTCCCGATGGGCACGTAACATTTTCAACCCCAGGTTCACTGAACACACGATCCGGGTCAGGAACATCGTAATTGGTCATATAAACAAGTTGACCGTTTCCCAATGATAATTTATCAACCATTGATTTCGGTAAAACTTCTTTGGCATTGGTTCCGGCAACCATAACCATACCGTTTTGATAGATTCCAAAAGTCCCAGTAGTAGAAAAATTCTTTTCCAAAATTTCCATCATTGCGTTATAATCCGATATATCCAATGCGCCGGTTGTTGTTACAATAAAACTGTAACTTGGGCGACGTGTGCCATTCGAAGAACAATCCGCAATAGAAAGTCGGGAATCAAAGCACATCCGTTCGGTTTTTATTTGATTTTGCTCGACACATATATCGTCAAATGTGTTTCCGGTGATTTCCGCATTATGCACGGCCAATGCACATTCGGCAATTGAACGCAAATCAGAAACAATTATAGCCCTATCGGTTTCATGTTCCAAAACGCGTGTATTTGGGGCAAAAAACATGTAATACCCCGCCATGAATAGAGATATAAGCATTATAAGAAAAATATTCATGATTCCCTCTTGCGATTTAATAAAAGTCTAGGTATTATATGGATGAAATTCAAGAAAAAAAACTGTCTATTTTCTAAATATGGTGATATCGCTATGAAAAAATATTTATGTTTGTTACTTCTTTGCGGTTGCGGGTTTACACCGATGTTTTCTGAATCAAACACCGACATATATGTTCCGGTAATCAGTGGTATAAACGGAATCGAACTGCGCAATGCGTTGAATACAAAATTTGGGGGGCAAAAGGAAAGCAACGCCCCATATAAACTAGCTATAACACTAAATGAACCACAAACAAAGTACAAAGCTTTGGAACCGACGGGGGCCGCAACGTGGCAAGAAATAAAACTTACGGCAAGTTACGTTTTGACCAACAATGGCAAAACTATTTCCACCGGAACCGAATCTGCATCAGAATCGTATACATTTGTGCGCTATTTGGTGGCGGCAAATGCGTCATACAATGATGCGGTTGCAAATACCATTACGGTTTTGGCCGACAAAATTGGAACACGTGCGATTGCCGATGTTTCAAAACACGAACGCGAAATGGCAAAAAAATGAAATGGAAAGAAACCGATTTTTCCAAGGGAATCTCTACAATTCGCGGTGTATTAATTTATGGGCCGGATGCGGGACTTGTCGATGAACTGTGCGATAAATCTATAAATATTTTATCCATTGAAAAAGATAATATTTTTGCACTTGATTCTGATGAGTTGCGTGACAAGCAAGATTCATTGTTTGCCGAAGCATGCACCCCATCAATGTTCGGTGGACGAAAAATGGTTATTATTTCAAACGCCGGTGATTCCGATGCAAAAACAATCCGCGATTTGGTTGAACATCCATCACTTGATGCAATGGTTATCGTGACAGCGGGTGATTTACGTTCGGGCGGTTCTTTACGCACCCTGTTTGAAGGTGGCGCAAATATCGCGGCACTTGCGTGTTATAGTGACGATGCAAAAACACTTGAAAACCTTATTCGAAATGAACTTTTTACAAATGCCGGAATCAAACAGATTTCACCCGATGCGATGGTTTATATGACAACGCACCTTGGGGGTGACCGTGGAATTACGCGCGGATTCTTGAATAAAATTGCAATATATGTCGATGATAAAAAAACAATTGAATTGGAAGATGTCGAAAAATGTCTGCCGGATACTGGTGCGGCAAATACTGATGATTTTTTGTATTCATTGACCGCGGGGCATATCCAGCAAACTATGCTCGCGCTTGATCGATTGCTGTACGACAATGCGGAACCCAATATGTTGCTAAGGATGCTGGATCGGCATTTCAAATCGTTATTAACCGCGGTGGTTGATGGTCAATTGCCACGACTTTTTTGGAAGGTTGCGGATAAATTTAACATTGCCACCAAAATATGGCGTGGTGACGACATAACCGCGGTTTTGGTTCGGTTAAACGAGCTTGAATCGCAAATGCGTACGACCGGAATGCCGGCGGAAATTTTATTGCGTGATTTTGCGTTAAAATTGGTATTAAAAACTTATAAAATGTCTATTAAACGAAGGAATTAATTATGTTGTCATCTGTGTATGCACCCAAGGATTTCAAAAGATTGCGTGTGGTTGGTGATTTGGTTGCACGCTGTTTTGATTATATTACACCGCACGTCAAAGCCGGAATTTCAACCGGCGAAATTGATCGTCTTGTTGCCGGTTTCTTGCATGAAAACGGTGCCCGTTCGTCTGATTTAGGGTACCAAGGTTATCCGAAAAGTATTTGTACATCGGTAAATGATGTTATTGTGCATGGAATTCCAAGTGATGATGTTATTCTGCGTGACGGTGACATCGTGAATGTTGATTTAACCGCAGAATACAAAGGTTTTCATGGTGATGCGTCGCGCATGTTTATGATTGGAAATGTTGCACCACGTGCGCGTGAATTGGTGCAAACGTGCCAAGATGCGCTGAATGCGGCGATTGCAGTATGCGCCCCGGGTGTGCCACTTTCCGAAATTGGAAAAACCATTGAATCGGTTGTTAAACCACATGGTTTTTCAATATCGCGCGATTTTGTTGGACACGGCATTGGCAAGGTTATGCACGACGATCCGCAAATTTTTCATTTTTATGATAAAATGTGGGATCGCGTAAAAATGGTTCCGGGCTTGGTATTTACAATTGAACCAATGATAAATACGGGACGACCCGAATGCAAAATTGATGCAGATGGTTGGACGGCGCGCACGGTTGATGGTGGTCTTTCGGCCCAGTGGGAACACACATTGGGAATTACCGAAGACGGTGTCATAATATTTACGGAAAAAATGATAAATGCATGAAAGATAAATCGTTGGAAATATCTTTGCGTGCCGGTCATCGCGACAGATTGCGCCAAAAATTCTTGGATGGCGAACTTGCAAAATATGAAATTATGGAATTGGTTTTAAGTTATGCTATTCCACGCAAAGATGTTCGGCCATTGGCGCGGATGTTGTATAAAAAATTTGGTGGAACATTTCCGATTCTTTGCGCACCGATTGAAGAACTTGAAAAAATCCCTGGTCTTGGACATAACACCGCAATTTTTATCAAGGCGATGCAACAAATAATCATCGATGGATACAGGTCAGAGGCCGAAGAAAAACCAATTTTACACAACAGGGAACAATTTTATAATTATGTACGACTTATGCTTGGTGGGCGACCGACCGAAGAAATGCATGTTTTATACCTGGATAACAATTTACATTTGTTAAAAGACGAAAAACACAGCACCGGAACAGTTGATTGCACAGTTTTATATGATAGAGAAATCGTAAAAAACGCCCTTAGCATGGATGCTAAGTTTGTTGCGCTTATTCACAATCATCCGGTTCCTGGTTTGGGATTTTCACAAGAAGACATAGATATTACCGAACAATTAAAAAATGCGTTGCTAAATGTTCGCATACAACTTTATGACCACTTTGTTGTGTCGGGTGGGGTTGTATATTCCATGAAAGAACAATGTTGGTTAAAATAATTCCGCAACATCACATACAGTTTTATATTCGGACGTTTCTGCAATGTGTAATTTATTATTCCACAACGTATAGATTGTTTTGGTTGATTGTGTTGGTGTATCCCAATCTTCGCCCATGGGCCTTGAAATCTTTGTTATGGAAAAATCTGGTTTAAAAGAAAATTGGATTTTTTGATGTGCACATTCCGTACCTTCGACCGTAAACAAATCTTTTGGTGTTATATTTAACATTTTTTCACCGTTGTTTAATTCAACCTTGTATATATATTGAAAATGTGCGGTCCCGGTTTCGCGGCGCGCGCGTGAAATTCTATCGGGTCGCCCATCGCCATCAATGTCATATGAAAATGTTGCGACTTCAACAACACCTTCACCAAATTCATCTGGTTGAAAATTATGCATCGACACGGGGTTTTCCAACCCATCTGTAAAATCCGCGCCTTCGACGGTTTCAATAACATGTTCCCCTTCATTGGTTGATGTAATTTCTGTACGTGGTTTATTAAGTTTATAAAATATGAATATACCGATCATAATCGATACAATAATTATTACTATTTTTATCCATCCATTATTTTTTTGCATATCTTGTTCCTTTTTCTAATGATTACGAACATCGCCCGCGCGCCAACCTTCGATTCGGCGAATACCTTCGACCATGCGTTCTATTTGTATATCAGACATATCATGCAGGTATGTATTCACCGAAACACCAATTGCCCGTGCAAGGCGCGCCGCATAAGATGCGGGATTATTACCATCCGATGATGGTGCATAGGCATGTATTGTTTCGGCCAAGGTTTTCTTTTGATATTTATCGGTTTTTAACAACGCAACATTTGCCCTGCGTCCAACCTCTGGGGTTGGAAAAATTGCGAATCCATTCGTGGTTACACCTATTGCACCCATACGTCGCGTAAAATCAGAATTCCGCAACGCCCCCGGATTGTTTGCACGCCATGTTAAACTTCCCCCAAGGTGTGTATACTTTGATCCGTTTTGTGCAGTATATGTAATTTCACCGACATTCGAACTGACCGCGGCAATTGCTGTATTTCCGTTCATTGATATATTTGTATAATTTGAGGCACTATTTGTTCTATATTCATTTCCATTGATAGTCCCGTTGCCAAATTGGTTACTGTTTATATTTCTTGAATTTGTATGATTGGAAAATTCACCAAGTGCATTTGTATAATTTGAAGCGGCATTGGTCGTACGATTGATTTCACTTGTTATATTATAACCACCGTCTGTTTCATCGGGTGTCCAATTCATCAAATCTGATAAATCTGGGAAGTCGTCTAATTCTGGCATCTCATATGTTGGTAAAATTCCACTGCCTGAGTCATAGATATCAATATCTTCGTAAAGCATTGCGTTGCTGCCACGGGCCGCCACTTTGGCCGCCAATATTTCATTAACACCATTAATTGAAATTCGCGTTGTTTTACAACCCATACCCAAAAGGTCGCCACCATAAATAACGTTTAAAATTGGCCACACAGCGGTCAGAATTCCAAAAATTAAAACCAATGTTTTGAAATTCTCTTTGATATCATTTTTGGCACCGCGTATCATTGATATGCCCCATCCGATAACAAGGCCGGCCGTAAACAAACCCAACACCATCCAAGCATAGTTCAAAAAATTTTCAAAGCCACGCAATATACATGCCGGGTCTTCGATATAAATAAAATTTGTATCAACCCCACGCACGTGCAGACCCACGTTTTTCAACATTGTTCTGATTGTATCAATGTTATTCATTGGCTTTTATTTTTTCGATGCAACATTCGTAAAGAATCCCGGGATAGAAAATTCCTCGTCATTCGCGGCGACACCCGCCCAACCGAATAAATCACCCATAATTCCGGTATCGTCACGTTTCATCTTTTTGAAAGGCAATATATTTTTTAGTTTACTTATTTTGCCACGTTCTGACCCTTTTTTGAATGTCGGCATTTTATCTTGAATATCTGCAAACTCTGTGGCCAAACTTTCAAGTGTTGCATCCGATTTTTCCAAAGAATCGTCATTTGGGGTCGGTTCCGACATTTCAACAACCGGTTCATCTACATGTATATCTTCACGTAAAGGCGTCATCGTTTCCAATAATTCTTCAAGTGTTTTTTCATGATTTTCAATTGGCGCTTCGTCTTTTAGCATTTCTTCAATATCGGCAATACCCGGATTGGCAATTGTTTCCGTAATTTCTTCTTGGACCGCTGTTTCTTCGACAATGACGGGTTTTTCATCGGTTTTGGAATCCAACACTGACAAAATCGGTACCACAGGCGTATCTACATGTTTTTCTTTCTTGGCTTTTATCGATTTTTCAGCCTTTGGCATAGTTGGTTCTTTGATTATTTCCGGCGTGGCGGTTTCCACCGAATCAGTCGTTTTTGAAACACTTTCTACCGCAATCAAATCATCCACCGGAACACCGAATAATATGGTATCGGGGTCAAGCCCAAGCGTGGAACGAACTTCGTCAAAAGCGGCGTGCACTTCGTTCGCATCAAAAGAATCGGCCCCAGAAATATAAATTATCTTTTTTTTCATTTGCATCACCATCGCATTTTTTAAATCTTTCGAAACGATTAT
This sequence comes from Candidatus Enterousia sp., assembly GCA_045646605.1. GTDB lineage: Bacteria > Pseudomonadota > Alphaproteobacteria > Rs-D84 > Rs-D84 > Enterousia. Next base: position 53,892 of record JAZRLA010000002.1, on the reverse strand, counting down.
ATCACATTTTAAGGTTGAACGCATATAAAAAATGTCTTAAAATGACAACATGTCAGATATAAGGGAACAGATTTTTCAGGAACTATCAAAACTTGAAGAAGCGACCGCGCGCCTGCGGGCGACGGCAATTAGTGCGAACAAACAAACCGACCTTGAGGTTGCAATTTTGACCCAGCAAGTGCGAAACTTGCGTGCAAAAAATGCGCGGGCAACCGAACTTATTGACCAATCCATTGAAATTCTTGGGGGGTTGAAATGAGTGTTGTTTCAATCCCAATTGTGAATAAAAATTATCCCATGGGCTGTGAAGATGGCCAGGAAGGTCGTCTTGTGGAACTGGGGCAAATGGTGGATGCGCGTGCGCGGCAAATTTTGGATAAAATCGGACCGTTGCCGGAAAGTTCGTTACTTGCCACCGTGTGCATCGTTTTGGCCGACGAAATCCGCAATCGCCCCGCACCAAGTGTAACTGATGCCGATTTGCGGGAAATTTTGGCCCGAATCCGCGAAATAAAAAATAAAATTGCCGAATAATTCGCGTTTTTTTGGTTGTTATTTTTTTCTAAATGTTCTATGTTTCATGTCGTTATGAGTAAAGAAATAATCGAAAGAATTGATTCACAACAATTGGCGGACGCGCTGTCCACGCGGTATTTGTCGTACGCGGTCAGCACGATTGTGTCGCGCGCCCTGCCCGATGTGCGCGATGGTTTAAAGCCCGTGCATCGGCGCATTTTGTATTCTATGTTGCGGCAAAAATTATCGCCCGCCGCGGCGTTTCGCAAATGTGCGACCGTTGTTGGTGATGTGCTTGGGCACTATCACCCGCACGGCGATTCGTCGGTCTATGACGCGATGGTGCGACTTGCGCAGGATTTTTCCGTGCGTTATCCGCTGATTGATGGCCAAGGGAATTTTGGAAATATCGACGGCGACCCCCAGGCGGCATATCGTTATACTGAATCCAAGATGACCGAGGCGGCAATGCTGATTATGGACGGCATTGACGAAGACAGTGTCGATATGATGCCGAACTTTGACGGCACAACGGTTGAACCGGTGGTTATGCCGGGTGCGTTTCCAAATTTGCTTGCGAACGGTGGCATGGGTATTGCGGTCGGTATGGCGACGAATATCCCGACGCATAATGTGGCGGAGGTTTGCGATGCTCTGACCCTTATGGTTGATAAACCGGAATCCACAACCGCGCAAATTATGAAAAAGATGATTGGGCCGGATTTTCCAACCGGTGGCATCCTTGTTGACGATTTCGACACGATTGTTAAAAACTATGAAACCGGCAAGGGTGCATTCCGTATTCGCGCGCGCTATGAAATCGAAGAACTTGACCGCGGTGGATACCAGGTTGTAATTACCGAAATCCCGTACGGCATTATTAAATCAAAGTTGGTTGAGCAAATCGGCGAAATGATTGACGCAAAGAAATTGCCACTGGTTGATGATATCGTCGATGAATCGACGACCGATGTTCGCATTGTCATTACACCAAAAAGTCGCAATGTGCCCGCGGATAAAATGATGGCGCATTTGTTCGCCCTGACCGATTTGGAATATCGGTTTAATATGAACTTTAATGTTATCGATTCAAACGGCGCGCCACGTGTGATGGGGATTCGCGATGTGCTGACCGAATTTATTCGGCATCAGAAAAATGTTCTTTGCCGGCGGTCGCGGTGGCGGTTGACCAACATCGATAAACGGCTTGAAATTTTGGGCGGATTGCTGATTGTATATCTGAACCTTGACCGCGTGATTGAAATTATCCGGACCGAAGATGATCCAAAGGCCGTGCTTATGGCGGAATTTAAATTGACCGAGGTTCAGGTAGAGGCGATTTTGAACACCCGCCTGCGCGCGTTGCGTAAATTGGAAGAAATGGAAATTCGGCGCGAAGATAAAAACCTGCGTGCGGAACGCGAACAATTGGTTGCGTTGTTGCAAGATGAAGAAATTCAGAACAATCAGATAAAGGCCTGGTTCGCGGATATTAAAAAGCAATATGATAAAAAGACCGCACTTGGGCGGCGGCGCACAACTTGGGCGGCACAGACCGAAGAAATCACCGTAAATGCCGAAGAATTTATCGAAAAAGAACCGTTGACCATAATCTTGTCCACAATGGGTTGGATTCGCGCGGCCAAGGGGCATATGGATTTGAATGCACTTGATTTGAAATTCAAAGAGGGCGATGAATTGCAATTTGCATTTCACGCGATGTCCACCGATAAAATAAACCTGTTTGGTGCGTCAGGGCGCATGTTCACGTTGGCCGCAAATGATTTGCCGTCGGCGCGCGGGTTTGGTGAATCGGTGCGTATGATGGTTGATATCGGCGCCGAAGAAGCAATTGTGAACGCATTCGTTTTGGATATGTCCGCGAAATATTTGTTGGTGTCGCGGCATGGAAACGGATTTATTGTTGCGGGTGAAAACTGTTTGGCGCAAACGCGCACTGGGAAACAGGTTATGAATGTCGATGATGCGAATCCCGCAACGTTCTGTGTTCGGGTCACGGGTGACACGGTTGCGATGTCCGGTTCAAATGACAAGATTTTGATTTTTCCGGCAACCGAAATCCCGGAAATGGTTCGTGGCAAGGGTGTGATTTTACAGAAATACAATGCCGAACGGACGTATGTTTTGGACGTGATGTTCTTTAACGCGGCGGACGGGTTCGGTTGGACAACTGGGCGCGGAACAACGAAACTTGACGATTGGACGCCGTGGGTCGGCCGGCGCGCAACCCAGGGCCGCACAATCCCCGTCGGTTTTCCACGAAGCGGGAAGTTTGGAAAATAATTTTTTACAATTCTAAAAAGGGTGTAATTATGGCTATTATACTGGGTGGTGGTGGCAGCGCAGATAAAACCACTATAACAAATAAATTGTTCGAAAGTTTGATTGATTCGCAAAAACCAATTTTATACATTCCTTTGGCTTGGAATCATTATGATGCCGGCTATGAAAATTGTAAAAAATTTTTGGTTCGTGAATTTAAAAATATTAAACATGGCGAAATCGAAGTTATACAATCCGCCGACGAAATTTCAGAAAAAAATTTATCAAATTATTCTTCTATATTTATTGGTGGTGGAAACACTTATAAACTATTAAAACTGTTAAAAGACAGTGGTGCGTTTGAACGAATAAAAGAATATACAGCTAACGGCGGGTTGGTTTATGGTGGAAGTGCTGGGGCGGCAATATTCGGCAAAGATATTGAAGCAATTAGCTATATGGATACAAACAATGTTGAATTAAAAGATACACGCGGTTTTAATTCATTATTTGGTTTTTCACTTACCGCACATTACACAAATCAAGACGCGGAACATCACAAAAAAGCCACAGAATATTTAACACAATATTCCATGCATGAGCCGGTAATTGCATTACCAGAAGAAGATAGTTTATATACCGATGGCAAGGTAGTAAAAATTGTTGGAACAAGACCTTGGTATATTTTTAATAAAGGTCAGAACAAACAAATCGATCCAGGGATTGAATATACCACAACTAATTTTATAAACATTGTAAAAAATGTATCTATGCCTGTTTTTGGAAATCAAAGGAAATATTAATCATGCAAAACATTGTTGAAATCGTAAAAGCCAAATTATTGGAATATACCCAGAAATCTTTTGAAAAAGACGGATATGATTTTTGGAACGAGCATATAAAATATGTCTTTCAAAACGCGCATGATTTGGCGGTTAAACGCGGTGCGGATGTTGAAGTTTGCGAACTGGGGGCACTGTTCCACGATATGGCAATGGCCGCGGAATTTGGTCCACGCGAAGAACATGAAATATACGGTGCGAAAATGACACGTTCGATACTATCCGAACTTGGATATCCGGCCGAAAAAATTGATTTGGTTGAAAAATGCGTTTTACACCATCGGGGCAGTAAAAGTGACGCACGCAACACGGCGGAAGAACAAATTCTTGCCGATGCGGATGCTATTGCACATTTTGATAACATCCCATCTTTGTTTAGTTTGGCGTATAACAAAATGAATTTGTCGATACCGGAAGGAAAAGGATTTGTTAAAAACAAATTGGCGCGCGATTATCGAAAACTAAGTCCCGAATCGCAAAAAGAATTGAAAGAAAGATTTGATACGATAATGGATATATTGTTTAAAGATTGATATAAAACGGGCGTGGGAGATATAACATATCATCTTGATTTTTTTGGTTTTTTATGATAAAATGTCTCTTGGTTTTAAGACACATTTGTGTCATTTTTTTGTCCGCTTTTTAGCGGATTTTTTATTTAACAAAAGGATAAATTATGAACAAAATACCAGAAAATATATTAAACCTTATGCAAAGTGATGCGTATGCAAATTCTAGCAATCCAGAACACCAAAATGTTACAAGACGAGTTCAAAATTATTTCGAAAATAAATATGGCAACAGCACGATTGATGCAACCGGACGCAGTATAACAATAAGAAGAGCGTGGTGTTGGCATACAGAAAAAGATGAAAAAACTTGTGATGATTGCCTAAGTTTTTCCGGCACTATTTATGAAACTGAAGAAGATATCCCGGAACATCCACATCATCTAAATTGCCGTTGTTGGATAGAAGAACTAGAACTGGATGATAATGATGACCCGATCGTTGATAAACGAAAGCAAAATATAATTCGTAAAACTATGGCGGAAGAAGGCGGATATGTTGATAACCCAAATAAGATAGACCAACCCACAAATTCTGGCATAACCCAACCGACACTAAATAAATATAACACGGAACACCCTGACTTTAACTTTCCGGACGCGGTAAAAGATTTAACAAATAATCAGGCAAGACAAATATACGGGGAAAATTTCTACGATGACCGTCGTATTAGTGATATAGAAGATGACCGTATTGCAAATGCTATATTTGATATGGGTGTTATGAGTAATTTCAGAAACGTTGGTAAACTTGTCCAAGAAATACTAAATGATTCAATGGGCGAAAATTTAAAAGTTGATGGGAAAATTGGTGATAAAACCATAGATGCACTAAACAGTATTCCAACCGATAAAATCGATGATTTTATGCAAGATTTAAAAGATAACAGAATAGAATACTTAAAGGATTTACCCGGATGGGATAAATATGGCAACGGATGGACAAATCGTACAAATAGATATTGATTTTCTTGTATATATCCTGCAATAATAAGTGTATGAAAAAGTTAGTGTTTGTATTATTATTGCTGGTCCCAATGGTTGCTGTTGCCGATAGGCGTAGTGATTTTGTTAATAAAATACTTGAATATGAAAACACACAAACCGACAATAATACCGCACGAATAAATGCGTATGGTGTAAATCAAGAAAAGCTGGATATATACCGTAATTCGCATCCGCGTTACAATTTTCCAGAAAGCATAAAAGAATTAGAAGCATCGCAAGCAGAACAGATATTGAATTATTTTTGGGACAATTACAGGTTTGATGATTACAAATATGATGAAATCCAAGAAAAAGTTTGGAATATGATGATTCATATGCAAATGTCCGCACTGGAAAATAAGATAAACGATAGTATCCGTAAATACTATAACTTCGATAACAATTTTTATGCCCCGTTCGGTTCTGTCGCATCGGTTAGTTTACTAAATGGTATGAGCCCAGAACATATCGCAGATTTCTACTTGATATTGAATGAAGTTAAATGATGATATTGTGATAAAAATATTATAAATCCATACAACCAAAGTGGGCGCGTCCGCGCCCGTTTTGATTTTTGTTTTTTATTTATGTAGCAACTTTTGTATTGTGGTCAAAGTGTCCGCAACACAAGTTTCGATTTTGAATTCCGTTGACAATTTTGATATATCAAAATCGTTCACGCGGTACTTAACCTCAATCACATTACGCGAAAGATTTTTTTCCGACACAATCAAGCGAATTGGCGCCGCGATTAAATCCGCATCCGCAAACTTTTCGCCGGCGCGAATATCACGCGAATCCAACAAAACATCGACACCCGCATTTTTTAATTCGTTATAGATTTTTTCCGCCATCGGCAAAGTTTTGTTTTCTTTGTCCACAAGGCCGATAACCTGTACCGCGAAAGGTGCGGTTTCCATGTTCCAAATCGGACCGTTGTCGTCCGCGCTTTCTTCCAAAATTGCCGCCATAGTGCGCCCAACACCGATGCCATAACAACCCATGATTGGCGTTTTTTCCGTGCCGTCCGCCGCAGTATATGTCATGTGCATTGAATCGGTATATTTTTTCCCAAGTTGGAAAATGTTTCCGATTTCAATGCCGCGAACCTTTTGCATTGGTTTACCACACTTTGGGCAAACGGCGTTTTCGCCCCCGCCCTGGTGGTCTTCCAGTTCCTTGTTCGCGCGAAAACCACAATCACAGATATAAAGTGTATCTTCGCCCATTTCGTTGACCAGTTGGAATTCATGCGCGACCGCGCCGCCCATATCGCCCGTGGATGACATAACATCGACGATATTCTTTAATCCACAGCGCCGGAATATGCGATAATACGCATCAAAGCAAAGTTTATAATACCGTTCCAGGTCTTCTTGGGTTTCATGGAAAGAATAACCGTCCTTCATGATAAATTCGCGTGTTCGAATTAAACCCGCACGCACGCGCAATTCATCACGGAACTTTGTTTGAATTTGATACAGCATAAACGGCAACTGACGATACGAACCAATTACCGAACGCGCATAGTCCGTTACAACTTCCTCATGCGTGGGACATATTACATAGTCCGCGCCGGACGAACCTTTGAACTTTGCAAGGACCGCCATCGCATCGTAACGACCGGTTTCACGCCACAAATCCGCGGTGCATACGACCGGCATTAAAATTTCCTGGCCATCAATTTTATCCATTTCGTCGCGAATAATATTTTCAATTTTATGAACAACGCGCCAACCCGTCGGGGTCAGTGTGTATCCGCCCTGAAAAGTTTGATAGATATATCCGCCCCTGATCGCCATTTTGTGGCCACGCGTGGTTGCACCCGCGACATCACCGATTTGCCGTTTTACACATAAATTTTCAATTCTCATTTTTATTACCTTTAAGTTCCATATATTTATTTGAAATTATTTCATACATTGTTTCTGCGATTTGTTTTCTGTCTTTTCCCGCCAGTGGCGGTGGCGGCAACATATAAACATTCACACGGAATCCGCCCAAAACCATGATGTGAAAAACCTGGCCGAATGCGCTGCGTTCGCGGGAACATTTGGGACCAGCGGTTTGTTTTGCATTATCGAAATACGCATAATGTTCCGCCAAGTCCGCATCGTTTATTGGTGTGCCATCATGGTGGCAATATTGAATAACAACCGGTTGAACCGTCAAATCCGCGCCTTCTGCGACATTGAAAAGCGGACTTTTGAACTCCTTGACATACGCGCCGTTGGTTGTGGTGCCTTCGGGGAAAACATAAAGTGGCCAATCGATGGTTGCGATTTCATGTTGCACTTGTTTTAATACCTCCATCGCATGTGACGGACGGCGATCGATAAAGACGACCCCAAACTTATTCGCAACCCACCCGACAAGCGGCCAATTGCGGACATCGTTTTTGGAAATAAAACTGCCCCCGAACATAACCGGAAAAGTTGCAATTTCAAACACGGAAATATGATTGCCCGCAACCAGCAATGGCCGCCGCGTCGACATTGTGCCATGCTTTACAATTTTAACATTTGCAATCCAAAGAAAAATCCGCATAAACACCGACATATATTTTACTGTTATCTTTTTGCGCGCCGGCAATACAAACAATATAGGCAACTGTAACAAAACCATTATCCAAAACGCCGTAAAACGCAGTGCGCCGGTTATCGTATTAAAAAAATTCTGTTTCCGTGTACCCGACATTTTATTGTTCTTCGTCTGTTACCTGTGATTCGTCGATGAATTCCGCGTCCGCCGCATCTTCACGCAATAAAAATTCGAAAAAAGCACCAAGCATATTCAACGACCCCGTTATTGGCAACAACATTATTTTGCCCAATGTTTGAATCGGGCGACGTTTAACATCCAAATGTTCCAATGCATTTTCACGACCATAGAAATGCTTTTGATACGCGGCATCCATATTTTTCGTTTGCAACATAACAAAAACATCGTATGTATTAAACGGTTTATCAATAAATACACCCTGGCCAAAGGTTGCACCCATGCGCAAGTAACCCTTTATAAGTGGTGTCATTTGTTTTTTTGCAATTTCTTCGTCCACAAAGGCGCGTGGCAAAATATTCATTTGGGCCATGCGTTGATCCACGCCGTCGGCAAAATTTTCCGGTATCACGCGCGCGCGCAGGCGCAACGGCGAAAGGTAATTGTAATACAGGTATGATATCGCCTGGGCCGATTCCACCGGTTTTTGGCCAACCCATGATGCAACACCAAACAAAACCGCAATGCGCCGGCGTAAAACGTATTCACTAAGTCCCGCCCAAAGCATACGCATAACAAGTGCATTTTCACGATATTCGCGCGCCACACATGCACGCGACATTTCCGCGATGTTATCCGATGCCTTTTTTATTTTTGAAAGATTAAATTCTGTTTCGGTATAGAAACCGCCCATTTTGTCCGCGGCCTTTTTATCAATAATACGATAGGTACCGACAATTTTACCGTTATGAAATACCGCCATATATTCGGCATATTTATCAAATTCGTCAAATTCTTCGTGTAATTCTTTTTGTTCGTCGGTGGCGGATGCACCTTCTTCGGCGACAAAAACGTCATAACGCAATTGACGCACCATACGACGTTCTTCTTTGGTGTGTGTTAGTCTAACTTCAAAATCGCGAACCTTAATAGCCATAATAAATCCTTGGTTTAAAAACTATCATAAGGATAGCAAACAAAAGCCGCCGGTGCAATCTTTTTATTTTGGGTTTTTTGATGGGAATTTACTTTAATTTATCTGCCAATTCGGCAATCGCGATTGCATACCAATTTGAATTATTCCATTTTTTTATGCGGTAAAAATTTGGATAGGTTAAATAAGCCGTTATTACCGGACGCGGTGCGATGTCGGAATCCGGATTTTCATCCAATGTTGGTTCCGGCAAATTTGATGTGTCCGCGACCAAACCCGCGACCATTTCACCACTCGGGATCGGGGTTCCATCGGGGTTCAACACACCCATACGCGCCCAATCGTTTAATGTTTTCTTTGTTTTACCGTCAAGCAAGGATGTATCAAAATCCGCCGGTAAAATAACGCGTCGAACAATACGTTCGTTTTTATTCCACCCAAGTTTACTAAGGTAATTTCCCGCACTGGCCATTGCATCGCCAACACTTTCGATAATATCGACACGACCGTCGCCGTTTCCGTCCACACCATACGATGCAAGCGTTGTTGGAATAAATTGGAAATGCCCCATTGCGCCGGCCCAGCTGCCCCTTATTTTATTTATATCCAATGAATTTTTATCCGCTATTTTCATCAGCGCCAATAATTGGTCACTGAAAAATTTTTCACGACGGCCGTCATAAATTAATGTAAAGAACGCGTCTATCAACCTGTGTCGCGCCTTTACTTCGCCATAGTTTGATTCCATACCCCAAAACGCAAGAATAACATGTGGTGGCAACCCATAAATATCTTCAACACGCGAAAGCAAGGTTGGGTATTTTGCACGCATTTGGTGACCACGCGAAATTCGGGTTGTATTAACCGTGCGTTTCAAATATTCGTCCAATGTTAATTTGAATTCAGACTGATTTTTATCACTTTTTACAATTGACGGAATAAATGCAGGCGAACGTAACGTGTCATTTATTGTCGATTCAGATATATTCTGGGCCACCGCCCGCGACCGCACATCATCCATTATTGATGTCCAGCGCGACATATCAAATTCACCACTATCAGCCAAAGCCGAGATAGCAAATGATACAACAAACAACGAAACCATTCTATATACTATGTTCATCATAACTAGAATGAATATTTAAACCCTAGGTGCACGCCAAACGATTGCCAATCTGCATACTTTAATGATTCTTGCACGTCTTCGGTATGTGCGGGAACCGTTTGTAGATATGGTAACCCATTTCCGTCAAGTACATATTGACCGTTTTCATCCATTACAAATTCAGTATATTCGGCAACGTAAAGTTTTCCAGGTATCTTTCCAATATGAAAGAAATTCGTATCAACTTTTAAGGCCAACTGTAACCGCGGTGCGATACGAACATCATATTCCAATTCCGCCGCGTATGTATAGGAACCATTTGTTCCTTCATCCAAAAAACTTGGGTTTTGTTGCCAATCCGTACGATTCGGCCATATACCTTCGGATGAATACTTTGGCATACCAACTTGAAAATACAGACGCAATTTATCCGCAAGTGTCATTTGTTTTTCTATTTCTAGACCAAAATAGAAACCACTCCATGTTGTGTTATATATGTGCGTAAGTCCGCCAACCTTTATCGGTCCGTCGCCCCCAATAATAACACAATCACCACCATAAACACCCCAAGGCAAGTATCCCATCGTTTCTTCGTCATAATCCATTGTATGCAAAACATCACCAAGATACGTTGCATATCCCATTGATGTTCCGCTTTGTGTCACAACTTTTATATCTTCGGGGCCCATACAAACCTGGTACCAATCATCGGGTGGCAACACGTCAATTGGTAATGAATAATACTCCCCTTCTGTATTTCCATAAACATATTCACCAAGATTTGTCATAAGCGGTAAATAAATTCCCTGGTTTGGATATAAATGGTCAGACATTTCCAAATTGTGTTTGAAAATTTCGTATCCAATCACCGGTGAAAATTTCCATCCACCAACGTTCCAAATATGCTTTGCCCCGATTCCAAGGCGTAAATGATGCGAATCACCGGATTGTCCCCCCATTGAAATTGTGAAAATTCCGTACTCTGGATCCGACCAATCATATGGTTCCAAATCGTAATCCATGGAAAGCCCACCATTTGACATTTTACCGTACGCATAATCGGCAAAACCGAACATATCAAAATTACCAAAGGAAAACACATGACGGGCACCAACATTTATTTCATTAAAAATCATGTCATCCCATTCAAGTATTGAATTCACACCCGACTTAAATTCAAAATTTGCAAAGCGACGTGTATATCCGGCATAAAAGTGTGTTGAACGTTCCTGTTCCGGTGCCAAACCGACACCATTTACCGTCATGGTTCCAGCACCAACATAGCCGATATTTTCGGCATATTCTTCAATACTTGGGGTTGGACGATTTCGTTTTTCAGTTGTATAAGAATACGTACGGGTACCCACAACCTGTTTTTCACCAGACTTTCCAACATACTTTGTATAACCGTTATCAGCATACGCACCATAACTCGACTGATTTGCGTTAGTTGCCGGCGCATCTTGGTAATAAACCGGCACACCTTCATTCGCCGCCAATGCAGCAAAACTGGCCCACAACGCCGGTAAAAAAGATATTATTCCCCTTTTCATCATCTCACTTTCAATGTGATATTATAACATCGACAATATTTTGTAAACAACTATTTTAATAGTTTTAACATTTTTTATTGCAGATTTTTATCCCCGTTGTAATATCGGGGTTATGAAAACGCCGCATAACATTTACATCCACGTTCCGTTTTGTATGTCAAAATGCAATTATTGCGCTTTTTTTTCACGTGCCTGTGCAAAGCCTGATTGGGATTCATATGCCGAAAAAATTGTTAATGAAATAAAACACTGGCATGATTTGTTGGGGCGTATTTCGGTGCCAACAATTTTTTTTGGTGGTGGAACACCTTCGCTTTTGCCAATACAAATTTTTGCAAAAATAATGAATACAATTCATAAAAATTTTGAATTATCGAATGGTGCAGAAATTACGATAGAGGCAAATCCAAAAACAATTGACGCAAATCGTTTACATGATTTTTTTGATGCGGGTGTAAATCGAATTTCGATTGGCGTGCAATCTTTTAATGATGAAAAATTGAAATTTCTTGGGCGTGCGCACAATGCCGATGATGCGCGTCGTTTGATTGATATTGCAATGACACAAATAAAAAATGTTTCAGCTGATTTTATATATGGTTTGCCAAAAGATTCTGTTGATGATGTAATAAAAACTTGCAATGAAATAAATAAAATTGGATTGTCGCACTGTTCGATGTATGAATTGACAATTGAACCAAACACACCATTTGGAAAAATGAATTTACAAATGCCGTCTAATGAGGTTATGGCGGAAATGTACACGGCAATTGCAAAAACATTAGAACTAAATAGATATGAAGTTTCAAACTATGCAAAAAATGGATTTGAATGCCGACATAATCAAAATGTTTGGGATGGCGCACCGTATATTGGAATTGGTGACGGGGCCGCAGGTCGAATTTTGATTGATAACGTTTGGTACGAAGAAATGGGTGGCGGAAAATTATTTCAAAAACTGGCCGATTCGGAACGTGCAATTGAACGTGTTATAACTGGTATGCGAACACAATGCGGTGTAAAAATTGACGACACAATAAAAAAAGTAATTAATATAGAATTTGCAAAATCGAATCCCGATGTGATAGAGTTCAAATCTGACAATCGAATTCGCGCAACAGATGCGGGAATTTTGATTCTTGATAATTTAATTCAAAGGTTGGTGAAATAAAATGCGACATACTTTATTAAACATTTTTGGAATTGTTGCCGTTGTGTTGGCAATAATGTTTGCAATACAAATCAAAGGGGGTAAAAAAATGGATACGGGTTTCAACATTAACAATTTGGATTTTGCGATAAATCCGGCTGATGATTTTTTTGACTTTGTGACGTTGCGGTGGCGAAATGCAAACCCGATTCCCGATGATTATGTTCGATATGGTGTGTTTGAGGTATTAAATGAAACAAACCTTAATCGGGTGCGTGAAATCGCCGAAAATGACAATGGAAAGATCGGCCTGCTTTACGGTGTCGCAATGGATGAAAAAAAATTGAACACCGATAAGACACAGCCTGTTAAGCCGTATTTTGAAAAAATTGACAAAATAAAATCGAAATCGGATTTACCAAAATATTTGGGTGAACATCATGCCTATTTTTCTGGATTTTGGGGCGACACGGTTGGAATTGATGCGGGTGACAGTGAACATTTTATTTACGGTTTGCATCAATCGGGCATCGGTTTGCCACGTGATTACTATTTTGATGACGATGCACGAACAAAAGAAATTCGTAAAAAGTATGTGGATTTTATCGTAAAACAATTAAAAAATTTTGGTGTAAATGCGGATGCGCAAAAGATTTATGATTTAGAAGAGCGCATGGCAAAATCTTTTTATACAAAAGAAAAACTGCGCGACCCGCATGCAAACTATCATAAAATTTCACGCGATGATTTTATTCGTGAATATGGTGGGTTTGATTGGAAAACGTATTTCGATATACGTGGCGCAAATGCCGCGAAATTTATCGATGTGGGTCAGCCAGAGGCGATAAAGGAATCGATAAAAATCATAAACGATACTGACCTTAGTTTAATAAAATCATATTTAAAGTATCATGTTATTTTGGCGGCCGATTCGTTACTAGACGATGAAACATACGAAATATCATTTGATTTCTTTAATCGTGAAATGTCGGGACAACGTGAACAAAAGCCCCGTTGGAAACGCGCAATTGGTATGTTGAATGGATCGATTGGCGAAGAAATCGGGCGACTTTATGTATCGAAATATTTTCCGGCCGCGGCAAAAATTCGTATGCAAGAATTGGTTGAAAATCTGCGTCGTGCATATACCGCCCGCATTCAAAAACTTGATTGGATGTCGGATAACACACGTGCAAACGCGTTGCGGAAATTAAATGCTTTCCGGGCGAAAATCGGTTATCCGGATAAATGGCGCGATTATTCAAATTTGCATTTGGATAAAAATGAAAGTTTATTTGAAAATATGATGCGTGTTGCGAAATTCGAAGATGAATTTTGGTTGGCAAAAATCGGCAAAGAAAAAGACCCAACGCTTTGGTATATGAATGCGCACGAAATTAATGCGTATTATGATCCGACAACGAATGAGATTTGCTTTCCCGCGGGAATTTTGCAACCGCCGTTTTTTGATATGAATGCGGATGATGCATTTAACTATGGCGCGATTGGTGCGATAATTGGACATGAAATGACGCATGGGTTTGATGATTCGGGCCGGCATTTTGATGAATACGGCAATATGCGCGATTGGTGGACGGATGCGGATTCGAACGCATTCACCGCGCGCGCGAATGTTATGCGGAAATATTTTGATAATATAGTCGTTGCGCCCGACACACATGCGAATGGCGAATTTACACTGGGCGAAAATTTGGCGGACTATGGCGGTGTGACAATTGCGTATACGGCGTATAAGAATTTTGGTAAAAAAACCGAAACGGTTCAAAACCTTACCCCGGACATGCGGTTCTTTATTGCGTACGCGGGCGCATGGGCGGGGAATATTCGCGATGAACAGGTTTTGGTTCAAACGAAAACGAACGAACATTCGCTGAATCGTTGGCGCGTGAACGGAATTTTGCCGCATATTGACGCATGGTATGATGTGTTCAATGTTAAACCCGGCAACAAAATGTACCTGCGTCCCGAAGAACGCACGCGTTTGTGGTAAAATTTTTTAGTGGTGCAAAAACAAATGCGCAACAATTCCGCCGACCGTCAAAATCGTTATACAAACCAAAATTATCATTTGCACGCGGTGATGATGCGTCGCGTCACAGTGTTCGCAATTACATTCACGATTTGAAAAATACATAATCCAAGACAAACACAACATTAATCCGGAAAACACAAACAGCCATTTTTCCGCATCGTGTGGTATAAAGTCATGATCCAATACGCCTGGCGCAACCAATCCCACCAATCCCAACACAACCGGCAACACACAGCAAAACATGTGTGGCAAAATTCCGGCAATAATTCCAATTTTCACAGCGCGATTTTTCATAATAAAATCCATTTCTTTGGTATCCCCAGCCGGAATCGAACCGACATCTAATTCTTAGGAGGAACTTGTTCTATCCGATTGAACTATGGGGACACGCAGGTATATTTTAATCTTTGATTTTGATATGTCAATGTGCAATTAACGACACTTAAAATTCCAAAGAATTGTCATACCGCCGAAGGGCGGTATCTAGTTTTTGCAAATGCAAAAACTTGCCCCGCAGGGGATTTATCGTCGCACAGCGACGACAAACTGTCTGCGACGCGGGTCCTCGCTGTGCTCGGCCTGGATCCCGGCCTGCGCCGGGATGACGGTGTTCTGGAATTATCACCATTTCGTACCTTAATCGCGCTTTAACAATCTTTGATTTTGATATTGCAAGTTATATTAAAATCTGTATAATATCTGGACACAGTATTTAGATACAAAACATAACCGGGGGATGTAAAAAATGGCAACGATAACAAGGAATGATTTGGCGTTAACATTGCGCGACAAGTTTGGCTTTACGGCGTCGCAGTCAGGAAAACTGATTGATTTAATATTTGATGAAATATGTGAATCATTAATAAATGGCGAAGAAGTAAAGTTTGCCGGTTTCGGCACATTCAAGATTTTGGATAAATCGGCACGCGTGGGTCGCAACCCAAAAACCGGAGAGGTGGCAATTGTAACGGCGCGACGGGTTGTTTCTTTCCGGCCATGCGCAGAGTTTCGTGAAAGGGTATCACGCAAGTGTTAGTGGTTAGTGTGAGTGGTTAGTGCGGGCGCGTTCGCGCCCGTGTTTTATGCCAAATTCCCAGAACGCCGTCATCCCGGCAAAGGCCGGGATCCAGTTTTTGCGAAAGTAAAAACTTGCGTCGCAGACATCAAGTAAATCGTCATTTCGAACTTGTTTCAGAATCCTGCGGAGCAAGTCCTCGCTACGCTCGGCCTGGGCCCCGCCCTTCGGCGGGGTGACGATTCTCTGCAACCCGATGCAGATACCGCGTTTTTGTTTCCCCTTTGCCGGTTAATGTGAATTTGAACATCCGCCACCCGCGGATCGGGTTAATTGCTTTGGGTGCCACCGGAGGTACCAGAACCTATATCGCCTTCATCACTACCCGTACCGCCGGAATCACCAGAATCCCCAGAACCACCAGAGCCCGGAGTATCTCCACAGATATACGCTTGTATCTTACTGGTTAAATAACTCGCCACGCAAGGTGCATTGCTGTATCCATCCACCCCATCGCAAGAAATTGTCACTGCAGTGGGAGAGTTGCTACTGGGGCGTGCTCCACCACTATACGGAACTTGAGAAGTATTATTGCACGACAATGTGTATGTGCATTGTTCGCCTGTTCCTAGCCGTTTTGTGACGGCTACCCCGCTGTTTCCACTAATTGTTGGGCAACTGAAGGCGCTGGTATGTATACATTTATATTTCGCAAATTCGGTGGACAAGAAGTGGTAAGGAGTGCTCATATAACCGGCCGTACATTGGTTGGCCGTGCATGTAACCGTATCCGTCGGTGTAAAAGTATCCGTAGAATCAGCGTCAATATTGTCGATTGCACAGTAGTTGGGTTCATCAGTCTCATTCCACACATAACAGCTATCATTTCTTGCGCGTTTTTTCAATAATATTCTTGGGACCACTGTAGCTTTACAGCTAATGTTATATGAACAGGTGCGATTTTTATCGCTCCGCGTCGGGTTATGAACAGTTACAGTAGTATCTGACCCGTTATAAGCCGGACAAATCAGACACTTTAAATTACTCAGCTTTTCTTGTTTGCAGTCTGTATCAGTACAGGTAACCGTAACCGAGCCATCATCATTATAATGGATATAATCAGACGTAGTATTGCTTGTCCATATATGTAGCTCATTATCTTGGGTATGGATCATCTGTCCCCCTTCGTATACTGTACCGATACCATTGGCGCAATCAACCGTATATTTGCATTCTTTGGGGCTGTTTGTCTTGGCCACATTTGTAATACTAAGACCCGTTGGAGCGTTTAAAGGTGGACACACAAATGTTTCGGTGCTGCAATAGCTTGAAAAATCTGTTAAATTGCTGCCGCACTTAGACGGGTCTTGGTTTTGCTGACAATTATATATGCAAGCCTCATAAGGTGTACGACATTCACCATCAAGAAACGTTTTACCGGGTTCACATTCTTGTGCACAATACATGTGACCGGTGGCTTCATTTTGCCGCAGGGTGTATCCCTCTGCACAACTTAATTTCTTGCATGCCGTATAGCCTTTATTAGTGTTTGCACCCCACAACGTGGCGGTTTGATGTGCGGAACCACTGGTGGGATATTGTATAGATGGGCTGTAATCGACATCAACACAGGTTCCGTTCTCTGGCACACATTCGTCGCAAACGTACCCGGTAACATCGACCGAATTTACATCGGCGCCAAACACGTTTGTACTACAGCCAAGGCCATAATTTTGGGTAAAATATGAACCATTACTGCCAGTACCAATCTTTAAATAACGCAAACTATACCCGGTGCCAAGGGCGTTGGTGAAACTGGTCGCACTTAAAAGTGTGTATCCTTGCCCGTACGAACAGCTGTTCTCAACAGTGTACATGCTGTTGTTTTTCTTGATATAATTTCCGTATTGATTTATAAATTTGTAATTAAGGTCCACAGAACCCGATACATCCGTACTGCACACCGGATTATACGTTCCGGATCCGCTTTCTATATTGTACCCGTTTTGGCATGACGCGCTGTAATACACGTCGCCGGTTCCATAAGATGACGGACTTGCGCCCACGCCATTAATTGACATATTACATGTCGCATGATCGCTAGGATTACAGTTTTTGGCCCACGCACCATAAAGAGTGATTTCATATGCCGTTTGCCCACTTGTACCACATACAGCGATTGGAGATGTAATGTTTATTACTTTTTCCCGATTGTTCGGGTTTCCTGTGCCGAAACCATTTACGGGTGCGCCCACATTTGTATTTTCGGTTGTATACAGGTCTGCATCAGTATTTGAAAGATAATAGCCGCGGAAAGTCCACCCGATTGCCTTTGGCTGACGTAATCCCCATACTAAATCTTCGGTATGTGCGGCCGAATATTGTCCTTGTGGTACACATACCATTTCTGTGGTTCCATCTTCTGTTACCTGGGGTAAATATGTACATCCAAGATATGCGGGGACGCATTCGCCCTCGCCCGGGACGTCATAGGCCTTTATGCAAGGGCATTGCCAATAGTAGATTGTTTGGCCGTTATTTGGATATGTATACATTGTACAATCGGACCCGCACCACGTACAATCATTTTGTGAACTGGTGTGATATACCACCATGGGTAACTCGGCACCCTGTTCGGACCACCAGCATCCATTACTACGACAATACAGTGTTACACCATTGTTCGGACTTCCGGTATGTAAATAATTGTAGTTTTGAACCTGGGATATATTGTTTAACGTAACAATAGTTCCCATATATGGATTATGATCACTGTCCGAATATGGCCGATATATTATATTATTATCATAGGAACCATTGGGACCATCACGATACATATAATAATACATATTATTCTTTAAATCATCGGGGGCAGTTGGGTTATAATCGTACAAATGAACCTTGCCCTTGGTCAACAAAGTGCAACCATTGGAACCGCCGGATTTAATATCGATTTCATTGGGGTCCATTACCGTACCATCCGATTTCATATAAACGGTATTCGAACTTATACATGTTCCCTTTGAATTCATTTCCAAACCTTCGCCACATTCCCACTTTGCGATATATGTTTGGCTTGGTGTGCTATCAACGGTTATAATTGATGTTGCGGTGGACGGCGATTGACCCGATTTATAAAATCCGGCCAAATTGGCACCATCGGCACGCGTAACGCCCGCAGACAGGATTACATCGCCCGGTTCCATCGCCATCGTGTTACCCGTAAACCCAAGGGGTAATGAACCGCCCTGCATATTAACCGTGACGGATACCAATGTTGTGTCCGCGGGAATTTTTGTAACACTAAGGTGACTTCCATTTGATGTGGCGTTTATCAATGAATTACGAATATTTTCGTTGGTAAACGTTGTTGGCGTACCGGTCGCATCAAATATTGCAATATTGCGGGACCCCAGGGAAATGGTGCCGCCTTTGGATCCAGAGGCAACAGGAAATTTTTCAATGGTATCGTTTGCGGAACAACATGAACCATCCGTGGGCTGGGTAAGGCATATTGTGTGCCCCGTACATGTATTTGGAATAATGTTTAGCCAATATGTGGTCGCGGTCGCCACACCGGTTACAAAACATCCACAGATTGAATAAATAAAAGTCTTTTTCATGTTCATGTTTCCTTAGGTTTATAAAATTTTAGTCACCTTCAACGTCAACGGGGATATAAACCGGCCTGGACCCGCAATCCCACTGTGCGGTTAATGTTATACTGTTGCCCGTCGATGGAATAGCATAGTTTAGAACAGATAATTGTATTTTACCTTCGGTATTTATCCACGTATTGTTACTGCTATCCTTGAACCCACCAAACGTGCAATTATCTTTGGTTGGAACGGTGATTTTGCTGTCGGGAACTATAGACGGGCAATATTGTAATTGGGTTATGCTATTACTTGTATAGAAATTTGGACATGTACGATTTCTATCAATGTAAAGATGCCCTTGCGATGTTGAACCGTTGTTATAGTTCAAATTCAACGTTACCCAATCCGACGGACAATACGGCATAAATGTATTGAGTTGGCCTGTTTTTAAGATAGCATTTGTCGTGCCATAATCACCGCTAACACCCCCGACTAAACCACCGTTACTATTTATCCAATTTTTAATAGTATCCCCTGACTTACAAGCGCACATATCCTTATCCAACGCGAACGTTGAAGATGTCACGTTTTCTTGTTTATATACATTGCCTGCTATTATATCTCCAGGATAATTGCTGAAGAAATTAGTGTTAAGTGTTGCCCAAGAAGAGGCGGGGCATGAAATCTGCACAATTGTGGTGCCGTCCGTGGTGCCGGTGGAGCATATTGGGGTAAAGGTTGTGTCTGCGGTTATATTTGACATTGTAATCTTACCGTCACTACCCACCGATATGCCTTGGGTACTGTCGTTTGCCCACCATCCCGTTGGGCTGCTACCATCACTGCATTTGCATATTCCTTTATCAAATTCAATCCCATCACCAGATGTAAATGATGACAAAGTAACCGAACTACTAGTTTCTGTATATGGCAACGAGGCGGATGCTTTGGAGCCAACAGATATAGTGTTAATCTTGTCGCTCACAAAAGTGTTAATTCCACAATCGATGCATACACTAATTTCATCGCCAGTACCAGGGGTTGAACATTGTGCGGTACAGTTGACTTTCCCGGTTACAGATAGGCTATTTCCACCATTAATCTGACCAGCAGTGATTGTAGAATCCGATTGACAGGACCATTCTACCGTCTCGTTTACAGCATTGTTGCAAGTTGGAACAGTAAGCGATGTACCCTGAGGTAACGAAGTACCACTATATCCACGCGAATTATAGGTACAAGAATTGCCACAGTTAAGGGTTACGGAATATTTTGGTGTGTCGGGGGATACATATCTAAAGTTTGCTGTACATGTGGTTCCAGTGTGTGTTGGGTAATACTTTCCACTGCTATCAACCGAACCACCAGTACAAGTCCACCCAATAAATGTGTAATCGCTGCTTGCATTACACCATGCATTATTTAGTTGCACAGAATTGCCGTGCATTACGTTGCTACTGGTGGGGTTGCTACTTGCAGCGGTCGAACCACTTCCACACGCAATGTTCACAGTATATCTGCATTGCGAATTACTGGTCATACAAGAACCGCCATTATTCGTGCACCAGAACAAGCCGGTCTTTGCCTTGCATTCCGTTTCGGTGCAAGAGCCCGGGTTTTGTGTCGAACAGGAACATTCCTGTTGTTGACATGAACTGCCGCACCAGTTGGCACCGACATCCTCACAGGCGGTCTTATTATAACACCACCCAGGCGTACTAGAACTGCACGAATGTGTGGTGTTGGTTTCAAACATGCAATCTTCGGTTGTGTAGTTATACAGCAAACCTTGGACCCAGCAATTCATTTCCGTTGGGGTTGGGGTGCTGATTGAATAGCCGTTCACGGACATACAGGTTACAACCTGCGCCCGGCAGGCGTTTACCGCAATGTTTTGTTTTACAATGTTTTGCGTGTATTCAAGTGAGTTTGGGTCGCCGTCGCCCCATTCCGTTGGATCCTCGGTCGGGTACCCGTTCTGTGACAGGCACGATGTGACGTCCGTTACACATGTTTCGGCATAGTTTGCAAGGATTTCATCCTGTTTCGCCTTGATCTGGACCAAAACGCGCCCAAGGTATTGTTTGATGACGTCGTTGTCTTCCTTGTAACTGGCGGATGTGCCCTTGCCATCGTAACTATAATCTTGGCATTTGTTAAGGACCGATATGCACATACCGTGCGCGCGGCCGTCCTTTTTGTCGATATAGCCGATTTTGTTTTGCAAGTATTTCGACATATTTTCACTTGCCGTGTGCGCGGCGCCGGTTTTTACCGTTTGTTCAATATAATATACAAGGTTGTCGTTTTCATTACCACTGCCCCAGGCGTTGCCTTGGTCCGCGGTTGGATATTGAACATATGTGCTGTATGCATCATCCACGGTGTGCGGTGTGCATACACCGGGTTCAACGTCCCATGTCCGATACAGGTTCACGCGGCAAACGTCACTGGTCATCACACTTGCGACATTTTGCGGTAAATCTGGGTCAATGGCGTGGCCGGGTTGACTGCCCACCACGATTTCACCGTTCACGATATAACGGCCCGTCGGGTCAAGGCAATTTTCATATTCCGAACCGCAGACAAATTCATCCTGCATACATTCGTCCAGGGCGTTGATACATCCGCGCAGGTCATAGGCGTTTTTCTGTTGCGCAACCATAAGGCGCGCCTTTTGCAAAACGTTCTTTGCATTACGAACCGTCGCAATCATTTGGTCGTTGGAATCATTCAAACTGCGCTCGTACGCGATGCATTCACGATCAATTTCCAAATCGTATGCGTTTGTGACAAGTGACGCATCAACACCACGCGCCGTGCATGCCTTTAACACCGATGTTTTGCAACGCGCCGTTGCGGTTTTGAACAGTTCTTCGCCGCGTTGGTTGCTAACACTGTTCGTGTTGGACATACCAAAAAGCGACCCAAGGTCAAAACCAGTACTGTCGAACGAAAATTCCAAAAGGCCCGACAAATCAAAATTCAGACCAAAAAGGTCGGTGTTGCCACTGCTGGTCGTGTTGCCGGTTTTAACATCGATTATCATGTCCTTGATTTTATCAAGACTCGCCTGAAGTTGGCTGGTATCCGTTTTGGATTGCATTGCCAATTCAGCCTCGGTCTGGGTGAACAGGGTTTCAACCTCACGCGTGGTAAGACCGATGTATTGGATTTTTTGCGCAACGTCCTGTAATTCTTCGGTTGCGGTTTTTAACGCCTGTTCGGCCTTGGCATAATTCTTTAAATTCGCACTGCAACTGCACCGGCCCTGGTTATCGTCCAAGACATTACAATAATTATCCATACATGATGCGTATTGTGCCTTGCAGTAATCGGTCATTTCCGCCAAATCATCCATATCCTCCATCGACATGGTTATTGTTGATTCAGTCGTATCCTTTAACGCAGACATGCGAACAGTTGGCGCGCGACGAACCGCAGATGCGTTATAAAGACTTCTATTCGAATCCACTAATGTGACAGTTCCGTTCGATGCCGTGATTGTTGCACCGGCCTTTACCCCCGCACCAACATCAATATTTCCACGCACCGATGGACGCGATGTGTCCGTTGTTGCCGCACGCGAAACAGTCGATGATTTTGCCGTCGCCGCACGCGCAGTTCCCGCACGCGTCGTCGTTGCCGTCCGCGCAACTGTTCCGGTTCGTGCAACATTTGCACCAGTTGTTGCGGTCGACCGGGCCGAACCACCCGTTGCACGTGCCGCCGCCGCGTTTGTTGCCGCGGTATTCGATGTCGTACGCGTTGATGTCGTCGCGGCCGTTCCCGTACGTGGCGACGCAACCGTTCCACGTGATGCAACCGTGCGCGATGCATTTGCACGCGGCGTGGCGGTTGTCGTACGTGCCGAAACAACACGCGATGAATTGCCCGCATTTGAACCACGACCCGATGTATTATTCGTTCGGCCCGACGCAGGCACCGCACGCGATGCCGTTGAACGATTCGCGGTCGGCGTTGCACCGGTTGGCACACGCGAAATTTTTACGGGCGTTTGCGATTTTTGTTCGTCCACTTCGTCCGTTTCTTCAACAATTTCTGTATCAGGAATTATCAAAAACCCATTTTCATCGTACATCAAATCCGCATATTCAAGTGCGCCTTCATCCGTAACGAAAACGGGCGCAACCTCAGCAAATGCGGGCAACACAAACAGGCCACCAATAAATATAGCAAGTCGTTTCATGGTAAATTCTTCCTTCCTTTACGGAAAGTTTACCATTTAATCAAAATTTAAGGCAAGTGAAAAATGCATACACATTCTAAAAAAAACTTTTTGGGAATTATGTCTTTTCCTATTTTAGCTTGCGACGAAAAATGCAAATTGATATAATCAACACATGAAAAAGACAAAAAAAATTTTGCCATGGACAAAGTTTTCTTTTTTTGGTTGCGCAATTCCAACCAGCATGAAAGACGAACAGCTGCGTAATTACCAATCAAAGATAACGGAACAAGATTTTGAATACAATCCGAACACAACACCAATCGCAAAGGTTTACAAAAAGGAACTGACCCATGGCACAGATACAAGTGGCGCAACACTGATTGATGATGGGCTTTCCGCGTTTATCATTCGCGCCGCATTTGCACGTATGGCAACCAAAACAATCGATTTACAGACATATATATATAGCAACGATTTTTCCGCACATGTTTTAATTAGCGAACTTAAAAACGCCGCCGATAGGGGGGTAAAGGTGCGAATCCTTATTGATGACTATGGAACAAATTCCGATATTGCCGATGTTATCGTACTTAATCAACATCCAAATATCGAAGTGAAAATTTTTAATGCGGTAAAACATCGTTCACGATTACTGTATTATCCGCAAATGCTGTTAGATTTTAATCGATTAAATTCGCGCATGCATAACAAACTTTTTATTGTTGATAATGTTGCGCTGATTACCGGTGGCCGAAATATAGGCAGTAATTATTTCATGCCGGAAACCGCGGCGAATTTTTCCGATACCGATGTTTTATTTATTGGAAACATCACGCATGACGCAACAAAAAGTTTTAATGAATATTGGAACTATGAATTGTCGGTGCCGGCGGCCGTGATTCCAAAGGCATGTTCCGCGCATGCGATGCAAAAACTTAATCGGCAATTTCGGCGTCAAGAGCAAATGGGAACAAAAAACCTTAAACGATACAATACGATTATTTCATTGGTTGTGCGGGAATATGGGCGCAAGAATTTTGATTTTTCGTGGGGACACGGGCAATTCTTGGCCGATGCGCCGACCAAGGTGCAAATGCCGATGTCACGAAAAGAACGATTGCCGGGGCAAATTATGCGCACACTTAATAAACTTTGGAATGCGACAAAAAAATCCGCCTATGTGTCCGCCGCATACTTTGTTCCCGGGCGTGGCGGCATGCAGATGATGCAACGCGGTGAAAAGTCCGGCGTTCATGTCACGATTGTCACAAATTCACTTGCATCAACAAATGCACCGACCGTTTTTGGCAAATGGGAAAAATATCGGCGAAAACTTATTCGTGATGGAATCGATGTGTATGAATTTATGTCTTCGGCGGAAAATAGGCGCGGAAAACTGCACGACCGCATGCGCAAGCAATCAAGTTTTTCCGTCATGCACAGCAAGACAATTGTGTTCGATGATAAAATTTCATGGATAGGCAGTTTTAACCTGGACCCGCGCAGCGCGTATTACAACACCGAAAATGTAGCAATCTTTGAAAGTGCGGAATTTGCGGAAAAACTGCGCAATATGATTATTGACGACACAAAAACATCGTGGCATGTAACAATTGAAGATAACCGCACAACTTGGATGGGGTTTCGAAGTGGCGATAGCACACCACGAATTCATCATCACGACCCCGACACGACAATTTTTAGACGCATTTTTAAGACGATTGCAAAAATTATTCCGGAAAAATTTGTCTAAATACAATTGGTTAAAAATTTTTTAATTTTTTTTTCATTTTTTTTATTTTTTCACTTGACCCGCGATTCGTTTTTATTCTATCATCACTGTATAGACAAAGGGACCAGAGGAAAATCGTTCGAAACTTTGCAAAAACCGCAGATTTTCGGGCAAAACAACAAACAATTTGGAAATTTTAGTCGGCAAAATGTAAATACACGGTGTAAATACAAAATCTGGCTAAATTTCAAACAAAACACCCAGAAAGGAGGGACACACACATGCAACAGAAAAATATAAAAGAAATCATGATTGCGCTGCACAAAGTGTTAAGCACAACCGTGTGGGTAAACGCCGACCGACAGATTATTTCGCTTAGCGATGAATTGCAAATCGGTCATAACAATTCGCCACGTTCAATTGAAGATTTGCCGCGCCCATCATTGATTGGTGCATATGTGTCTTTGCAAATTCGAACAGACAACTTTGATGTCGCCGCCGAAGCCCTTGAAACACGGGATTTGGCATTACGTGTCAAAGAAATGGTTTTTGCCGAAGCAAAGCGCATTATGGATGCGGACGAAGGTAAATCGATGGACACAGTCGCAATGGTGGCGTAGCCCAAAAAAGTTTCCGGTTTCCGGAAGGAAGGAGAGCACGTCGGCGAGTAATCGCCGACGATGTTTTTTATAACATTATGTTTATTAAAAATTATTCTGCAGATTGCAATTCGGCGCGGATGTGGGCAAGGTTTGCAACACGGCCGCCGATTATATCGTTTAAATCTTTCTTGGCAAATTCAGATGCGTATTGTATCGCGTTTGCGAAGGCCAGCGCATCTGAATTTCCGTGCGTTTTAACCACAAACCCATTCAATCCCAAAAATGTTGCGCCAGCATAAGAACGCGGATCAATTTTATGCTTTAACCGTTTGAACACATGCACCAAAAAGAACGCGCCGATTATCGCAAGCCACGAACGTTTCATATTTTCGGAAATAACGCGCTTGATAAGTTTCGCGGTGCCTTCGACAGTTTTTAAAACGATGTTGCCGGTGAATCCGTCGGTCACAACAACCTGGACCCGGCCGGCACTGATGTCCGTGGGTTCTACAAACCCAAGGTATTCGAACGGCAATTCCGCGCGATGCGTCGTCAGCAATTTATTCACATGTTGCAATGTTTCGTTGCCCTTGGTTTCTTCTTCGCCGATATTTAAAACGCCCAGTTTCGGTCGTTGCATTTTACCGATGATTTCGGCATAAACACTGCCCAAAATGGCAAAGTCAAACAGGTTTCCGGCATCGCATTGCACATTTGCACCCAAATCCAAAACAACCACACGGGAATCGCCCGCACCCGACGGCAACATTGTCGTAATCGCCGGCCGCGAAATTCCATCAACCGTCTTTAACGCAAGTTTCGAAAGCGACATCAAAACACCGGTGTTCCCGGAACTGACCACCGCGGCGGACTGTCCTTCGCGCACATCCTTTATCGCCATATACATCGAAGTGTTTTGCGCATGGCGAATTACATCGCGAATCTTGTCCGTGCCACGGATTATATCGGGTGCATCGATTACCGTAGAATTGCGCGCAACGCGCGGATATTTTGCAAGTAATTTGCGCAACAATTTTTCATCACCAAATATACGGAAAAAAGTGTGTGATTCACCGTGTTGGTATAAAAACTGATTTATACCCCCCAAGACCGCGGCCGGTCCACGGTCGCCGCCCATCGCATCAATCGCAATAATTTTCTTTGTTTCGTCGGTCATAGCGCACTAAAAATACAGACGGGCACACGAATGCGCCCAATCCAAAATACATTTTTTATTATTTTGCACCGCAAGCCGGGCAAACATGATGTGGACGTTTCTTTTCGCCACATGTTTTGCATACACCACACGGCATCACAGATAATGCATCATGTGAACGACGTTGTGCGCTGCGTGCTTTACTTGTTTTACTTCTTGGCGTTGCCATTTTCTATCCTTTTATTCGACAGTTATTAATTCTATCCAATTCTTGCCCATTTGCAAGAAAAAAATTGTGATTTATCCGTCTTCGTCCGTCACCGCACAGCGGTGACGCGACTACGCCGAGACTGCGCCAGGGCTTTGCCCTGGCTTGGTGTTAGTGTAAATGGCTAGCGGGTTAGTGTGTTACAACGACACACTCCACCCCAATTATTTCTAGTCACTTATCACCTTGGCGACGAACATGCCGTGGTTGTGCATCAATCCAATTACCGCACTATGGTCGTCAAGCCCAAGATAGAATTGATAGCCATCTGATTCCAATTCCATAATCTTGGCCAATTTATATTCCGCCGTTGTACCGGGGTAATCGTGCGGCTTGCAGAATACGATTTTTTTAATATTCGGCAGCAATCCGTCGATAAATGCGTCCACCTTGGCCTGGCCCATCGCCCAACGCCCCGTTATAAAGACGATTGTAAAATCCCGACCCAATGTTTCGAGTACACGTATCATATTCGCGTTCGGTTCACCAAAGCGATCATAGTCGGCAATAGCCCATTTCTTGGACACCACACCGTCGATATCACAAAAAATTGCAGGTTTGGAAGTCATTAGTGTTAGTGGTTATCCGTCTTTGTCCGTCACCGCACAGCGGTGACGCGACTACGCCGAGACTGCGCCAGGGCTTTGCCCTGGCTTGGTGAAAAGACCACCCCGCCCTTCGGGCACCCCTCTAGCCAGAGGGGAACTTTTGCGTTCCCCTATAAATCCAGCAATTGTTGGTTTTCGCCACCTTCACGCGCGATGCGTTCGGCCTTTTCTTCGGCCTTTGCTATTTCGCGAACGCGACGGACATACGCGCCCGTTCCAATTGGAATAAGACGACCAACAATCAAGTTTTCATTTATACCAACCAATTTATCGGTTGAACCATTGATTGCCGCATCCACCAAAACCTTGGTCGTTTGTTGGAACGATGCGTTTGATATGAACGAACGTGTGGTAAGCGACGCGCGTGTAAGTCCAACCAAAACCTGGGACGCGACCGCCGGACGACCACCATCGTGAATAACACGTGCATTTTCTTCTTCGAAATCGACACGGTCAACAACATGTCCAGTCAGGAATCCGGTATCACCAGGATCGGTGATTTCCACACGGCGTGTCATTTCACGAATCAAAATTTCAATGTGTTTATCGTTGATGGACACGCCCTGAAGCCGGTAAACCTGTTGAATTTGTTCGACCATAAAGGTTGCAAGTGCCTTTTGACCCAAGATACGTAATATATCTTGGGGGACGGGATCACCATCAACCAATTTATCCGCCTTTCTGACGACATCACCACTGCGTACCAACAGATTTGTTCCCTTTGGTACCGCATATTCCACCGGCGCAGTTCCATCATTTGGTTCAATGCGAATGATGATTTTCGATTTTGCATCTTCCAATTCGACCGTTCCATCAATTTCCGCAAGTAATGCCGGGTTGGACGGACGACGAACCTCTAACAATTCTTCGACGCGTGGCAAACCACCGGTAATATCGCCCGTACGCTTTGCCTGAACCGGTATGCGTGCCAAAACATCACCCGCTGCAACCGTTGCGCCGTTCGCGACGTTCAAAACCGAATGAATCGGCAACAGATATTCCGCGACCTTTTTTCCACCAAGCGAAAGGATATCACCTTTTTCATTTACCAAACGGATTGCCGGTTGCATCGCCTTTTTCGTGTTTAATTTCCAATTGATAACTTTGCGCGAAATTATGCCGGTTGTTGGGTCAACTTCTTCTTGGAACGAAACGTTTTCAACCAAATCGTTAAAGTTTACGATACCATCTTTTTCCGCAATGATTGTGTTGGAATATGGATCCCATTCTGCGACCTTGGCACCTTTTTCGACCGTGTCACCTTCATTCACAATCAACATAGATGCATACGGCAAACCGCAACTAAATAATTCTTCACCAGATGGTGATTCAACCACGACCTTGCCATTACGGGAAAGGACAACAACGCGGCCCGCAGAATTTTTAATTGTGTTAACACCAATTAACTTTATTTTACCGGCGACTGGAACCTCTATATAATGACTTTCGGTTCCACCGGACGCGATACCACCAATGTGGAAGGTACGCAATGTCAATTGGGTTCCCGGTTCACCAATGGATTGACCTGCGACAACGCCGACGGCTTCGCCAACATGAACCAGTGATTGACGCGATAAATCCATACCATAGCACTTTGCGCACAAACCATCACTGCAACACGTTAGAACACTGCGCACATCAACACTTGGCAAACCAGATTCGTTTATCTTGCGTGCAGCGGCCTTGGTTACCAGTTCGCCGGCCGGAACGATAACTTCCTTGGTGATTGGATGGACAATATCATGTGCCGCGGTGCGACCCAAAACAACGTTACCAAGCGGAACGGAAAGTGTGCTGCCTTGGTATACAGGCTTTGCGGTAATATATTCCTTGGTTCCACAATCATGTTCGGTAATAACGGTGTTTAATGCCAAATCAACCAAACGACGCGTCAAATAACCCGCTTGCGCTGTTTTCAACGCGGTATCGGACAAACCTTTGCGCGCACCGTGGGTTGATGTAAAGTATTCCGCCATAGTAAGGCCTTCTTTAAAGTTCGAAATAATTGGAACTTCGATAATCGAACCGTCCGGCTTTGACATCATACCACGCATACCGGCAAGCTGTTGAATCTGGCGTTTCGAACCACGTGCCTTGGAATCCGCCATCATATAGATAGAGTTCCAATCGTTACCGTGATTTCGACCCAGCGCAGCGAAAGACAAATCACCAAGACGATCGGTTGTTTTTTGCCATAAATCAATCAGTTTGTTATAACGTTCACCACCCGATAGCAAACCGTTTTGATATTGATCTTCGATATCCTTTGCGGCTTCTTCGGTGTCGGCAATCATTGTTTCTTTTTCTTCGGGAATAACAACGTCATCATAACCAATTGAAATACCACTGCGCGCCGCCTGTTCAAACCCGGTATTCTTTAACGCATCGGCAAGCAGAATCATTGCTTTATCACCGCAACGTTCGTATGTGGTCGCAAGTAACGCACGAATATCAGGTTCACCCATAACCTTGTTCACCAAATCAAACGGCATATTTTCAGATTTTGGTAACAATTGCCCGATAATCATACGACCCGCGGTTGTTTTATATGTTTTACCATTGATACGCGCAACAATTGGGGTATGCAGTGTAATTGTCTTGTTTTCCAATGCCATTTCAACTTCGTCCATACCACTAAACCGTGGAGATTTGTCGGTATGTTCACCATCCATTAACGAAATATAGTAAATACCCAAAACCATGTCTTGTGACGGAACGGTCATAGGTTCACCATTTGCCGGCGACAAAATGTTATTGGTAGATAACATCAATGTGCGTGCCTCTAACTGGGCTTCTAATGAAATTGGAACATGCACGGCCATTTGGTCACCGTCAAAGTCCGCATTGAATCCCTTGCAAACCAACGGATGCAAACGAATTGCCTTGCCTTCAATCAAAACCGGTTCAAACGCCAACAACGACAAACGGTGCAAAGATGGCGCACGATTCAGCAAAACCGGATGTTCATGGATGACCTTTTCCAAAATATCCCACACCACCGGTTCACCATTTTCAACCATTTTACGTGCAGTCTTTAATGTATTGGCATAATCACCCGCCATCAAACGTGCAAATACGAACGGTTTAAATAATTCCAATGCCATCGCTTTTGGCAAACCGACCTGGTGCATCTTTAATGATGGCCCAGACACAATCACGCTGCGCCCGGAATAATCCACACGTTTACCCAACAAATTCATACGGAAACGACCGGATTTACCGCGCAATGACCCAGACAATGATTTAAGCGGACGGCGATTTTGCGAAACCATCGGACGCGTTTTGTGTTCGTTATCAAACAATGAATCAACGGCTTCTTGTAACATGCGCTTTTCATTGCGAACGATAATTTCAGGTGCATGCATTTCCATAAACCGTTTCAAACGATTGTTACGAATAATCACACGACGATACAAATCGTTCAAATCAGATGCCGCAACATGTCCCGCATCCAATGTGACAAGTGGTCGCATATCCGGTGGGATAACCGGAATAATATCCGGCAACATCCATTGCGGTTCGGTTTTTGAATCCAGGAACGCTTCGACTAATTTAAGTTGCTTCATAATGGATTTGCGCTTTGCTTCGGATTTTGTTTCCGCCAATTCCGCGCGCAGACGTGTTCTTTCATCGCCCATATCAAGGTTTGCGATAATACTGCGTACACCTTCGGCACCGATACCAACGCGGAACGCATCCGGACCATATTCTTCAACCGCGGCACGATATTCATCTTCGCTTATGACATCGTATTGTTTAAGATTTGTAAGCCCTGGTTCAATAACGATATATGCATCATAGGATACAACCTGTTCCAATTTCTTTTGCGACAGGTTATTCAACAGGGTCGCAATCTTACCTTCACGCAGGAACCAAGTGTGCGCAACCGGCATCGCCAATTTGATATGTCCCATACGTTCACGACGAACAGATGCAGATCCAACTTCGACCCCACAACGTTCACAGATAACGCCACGGAATTTAATTCTTTTATATTTTCCGCATGCACATTCATAGTCTTTGACGGGGCCAAAAATCTTTTGACAGAACAATCCATCCGGTTCCGGTTTCAACGAATGATAGTTTATCGTTTCTGGCTTTGTAACTTCGCCATGGGACCAAGAAAGGATTTCTTCCGGCGATGCAATTGTCACACGCAACGCATCAAATTGTTCCCTTGTTTCGATTTGTCCAAATATCTTTTGCAACATATTTGCCATTTTTCTAAGCTCCTTACTTAGTGGTTAGTGGTCGGTGTTAGTGGTTAGTGACGGCTAGCATTTCTTTACTAACCACTAACCACTTACACTAACACTTTAGTCAATTTTTTTTGGTGTCATTGCCAGGCCTAATCCACGCAATTCGCGAACGAACACGTTAAACGCCTCTGGGGTGCCGGTTTGAATATCGTCACTGCCAGAAATGATGGATTCATACATCTTGTTACGGCCAACAATATCGTCCGACTTCACCGTTAGCATTTCACGCAGCAAGTGCGCGGCACCATGTGCCTCCAGTGCCCAGACCTCCATTTCACCCAAACGCTGGCCACCCATGTGTGCCTTACCGGACAATGGTTGTTGCGTTACCAGTGAATAACTTGCGGTTGAACGTGCGTGAATCTTTTCGTCCACAAAATGATGCAGTTTCAACATATACATCACACCAACGGTCACCGGACGCGCAAACTTTTCACCGGTTACACCGTCATACAATGTGAACTGACCTGTTTCAGGCAATTTTGCCAATTTTAACATGCGACGAATATCTTCGGCATTCGCACCGTCAAATGTCGGTGTTGCCATCGGCACACCATCACGCAACAACGCGGCATTGGCACGAACATCCGTATCGGTCATCTTGGCCAATTTTTCCGCCATGTCTTTGCCATAAATCTTGCCCATTATCGCGCGCAGGTCGTCGGTCACCGCACGTTTTTGTTTAACTTCGTCCAAAACAGCCCCAATCTGTTCACCAAGCGTGCGCGCCGCCATACCAAGGTGGGTTTCCAAAATCTGGCCAAAGTTCATACGACTTGGCACGCCAAGCGGATTCAGAACAATATCGACCGGTGTTCCATCTTCCATATGTGGCATATCTTCGATTGGAACAACGCGTGAAACGATACCCTTGTTTCCGTGACGCCCCGCCATTTTGTCACCCGGTTGCAATTTCATTTTATGTGCGATGTAAACCTTGACTTCTTTCAAAACACCGGCATTCAGCGAATTGCTCTCGGTCGCCTTTTCGATTTCGCGATCGGCATTTTCATTCAACTGTTTCAAAGTCAAGATGTGCACATCACGAATTTCTTCGATTTTCGCCTGGGCTTCCTTGTTAGATATGACCAACTTTTTGAAATCGGCCGGTCTTATACCTTCGAACACTTCCTGGTTTAATTTTTTACCGATGAACGGTTTCAAACTACCCGTACCGGCTTCGATAGTGTGACCTTCGGCAATTTGGAAGATTTGGTCGGCGAAACCTTTTTCCATGATTTGGATTTCTTCGTCACGATCTTTATTTATCTTGGCGATTTTTTCCAATTCAATCATTTGGGTACGTTCATCTTTCTTGACCCCATGTCTGGTCAGGACGTTCACACCGATAACCGTTCCTTCTTCGTTCGGACCAACACGCAGTGATGTATCCTTTACATTCAATGCCTTTTCACCAAAGATGTTACGCAACAACGCTTCTTCGGGGGTAAGCAATGTTTCAGATTTCGGCGATACATGGCCAACCAAAATATCACCCTGTTTCACACGTGCACCGATATAGATAATACCGGATTCGTCCAAATTCTTTAACGCTTCTTCACTAACGTTCGGAATGTCGCGCGTTAAGCTTTCAGGCCCCAATTGTGTATCGCGAACCTTGATTTCTTTTTCCACAATTTTGACCGATGTGAAAACATCATCACGCGAAATACGTTCGGAAATCACAATGGAATCTTCATAGTTATATCCGCGCCATGGCACGAACGCAACCAAGACATTGCGACCCAACGCCAATTCACCATAGTTCATTGACGAACCGTCCGCAATGATATCGCCCGCGGATATACGGTCACCCGCATGAACCAATGGCTTTTGATGTAAAATCGTATCATTGTTTGAACGTTCGTATTTTTCCAAATTGTAAATGTCCACACCCGTCACAACATTGCGGCTGTTCATACATTTTACAACAATACGATTTGCGTCCGCAGATTCAACGATACCACTGTGCTTTGCGACCTTGCCCGTACGAGAATCGCGTGCAACCTCACGCTCAATCCCCGTTCCAACAAGTGGTGTTTGCACCCGCATGAGTGGCACGGCCTGACGCTGCATGTTTGAACCCATCAATGCACGGTTCGCGTCGTCGTTTTCAACAAATGGAATAAGTCCGGTCGAAATGGACACCACCTGGCGCGGTTCAACGTCGATTAAATCGATTTCGCCACGTGGTACACGTGTAAATTCACCGTCAACACGCGCGGTAACCATTTCTTCGGTCAAAACACCCTTGTCATTTGTTGGGGTATTACCTTGGGCAATTTTGTGTCCCAGTTCTTCGTCCGCGGTAAGATAGACCATCTTGTCTGTAATCTTACTGTTTTCTACAACATAATACGGTGTTTCAATAAATCCGTATGGATTCACACGCGCATAAGACGCAAGGTGGTTAATCAAGCCAATGTTTGCACCTTCGGGTGTGTTAATTGGGCAAAGACGTCCATAGTGTGTTGGATGAACGTCGCGTACATCAATACCAGCACGTTCGCGATTAAGTCCCCCAGGCCCCAACGCAGATATACGACGTTTGTGTTCCAATTCCGAAAGAGGATTGTATGCATCCATAAACTGTGACAATTGACTTGTCCCAAGGAATTCCGCAACCAATGACATCAACGGATTGACATTGACAACATCTTGGGGTTGCATTGTTGCAATATTCGGCGAAGACAAACTTTCGCGCACAAGACGTTCAATACGAACCATACCGGTACGGAAATTTTGTTCCAACAATTCACCAACAGTACGAACACGACGATTTGAAAGGTTATCAATATCATCAATCGTGTCTTTGTGGTCGATGATGTTCGTCAAAGTTTTTAACACCGCAAGAAAATCGTTTTTGGTCAGCAAACGTTCGTCTTCGGGCTTTTTCCCAGAATCAATTTTCAAACGTTTGTTCATTTTGAATCGACCAACTGGCGAAAGATCATAATATGCCGCTTCGAATCCTTGACGCATGAACAAGTTAATTGCCGCCTCTAATGTTGGACGTTCACCCGGTCTGATGATATTATAAATTTCGATTAACGCATCTTCACGATTTGTCGTTTTATCCGCAACTAATGTGTTACGCATGTGTGCGGTTATCGTTGTGTTATCAATCGAAATCAAAGAAATATCTTTGATACCAAGTTTTTCGATATCGGCCAAAACCTCTTCGGTGATTTCGGTACCCGACGGGTAAATCACTTCGCCCGCGGACATAATCGGGTCAAACAAATATTCACCCACCAACGCATCCGGCAAAATACCGAATTGTTTTGATGCGGTCATAATCTTGCCTAAGCGCTTTGCGTTCAAACGATCACCCTTGGCCGCCAATTCTTTTTTATCCTTGGGGTTTATCAAATCGTAATTTAAACGATATTTATCCAAACCTTCGAACACGGATGTGTCACCAACCCACAATTTACCGTTGTTATTAAGCGCGATACGTTTGTAGAACACCGATAAAATTTCAGTATCAGACATTCCGCGAATTGTCGGTTTGCGCGGTTCCGCCACCCATTTCTTTTCGTCTTCGGCACACGGTAAGCAACGTAATAAAACCGTTGCCGGAATTTTACGACGACGGTCGATACGAACATATATAACCCCCTTGGATTCTTCGAAATCAATCCAAGAACCGTGTTCCGGAATTATACGCGCGGTATATGTAATAGGATTTCCGGCAATTTTGGCCTCTTTGGTGGTTGCGAAAACAACACCTTGGGCACGATGCATTTGCGAAACAATGACGCGCTCTACGCCCGATGCAATAAAACTGCCCCGTTCGGTCATAAGTGGCACTTCGCCCATAAAGATTTCTTGTTCTTTGATATCGCGCAATGACTTTTTGCCATCTTCGGCGACATCCCACAAAATCAGTTTTAATTTAAGTTTTAACTTGCTTGAATACGTCATTTTCCGCGCAAGGCATTCTTTGACGTTATACGCCGGTTTTTCCAAATTGTATTCAACAAATTCCAATTCGGCGGCCCCCGCATAATCCTTGATTGGGAACATAGAAGTAAATACACTTTGCAACCCCTTGTTTTTACGATTTTGGGGTGCAACATCGCCCTGCAAGAATTCCTTGTAGGAATTGTATTGAATTTCTATTAAATCAGGAAGCGGAGTTTGCAAAAAACTTTTACCAAAAGATTTTCTTAATTTTTGGATAACTGCCATGGGTATCAATCCTTTTTTTATGCGTTTTGCAAACGAAACTATTGCATATACCTTTTTTGCCCATCGCCCGCACAGACAAACGTTCATCCGCGCGGGCGTGGACCCTATTTTTTTGAACCTTTCGGTTCGTATGAATTGAATTATTTCAATTCAACTTTGGCGCCTGCGGCCTCAATCGATGCCTTCATCTTTTCGGCTTCGTCTTTGGCAACAGCTTCTTTCACCGTCTTTGGTGCAGATTCAACCAACGCCTTGGCTTCTGTCAATCCAAGACCTGTGATTTCTTTCACAGCCTTGATGACCGCCAATTTGTTTGCGCCAATATCCGTCAACACAACATCAAATTCGGACTTTTCTTCGGCGGCTGGACCTGCGGCCGGACCTGCGGCAACTGCAACCGCGGCGGCGGCACTAACGCCCCATGTTTCTTCCAACGCTTTGGACAACTCTACGGCTTCCAAAACGGTCAATTTTGACAATTCTTCAACTAATTTTTGAATGTCTGCCATTTTTTTGCTCCTTCGATTCTTACTGGAAAGTTATTCCAATAATTACTGATTCTTTTTTCCATACTCCGCCGAAACACGCGCAAGACGCGACCCCGGTTCCACCAAGATACGCGCAATTGTGCCACGAACTTCGAGCAGAGAAGGAAGCTTGGATAATTGCACAATATCGTCCATACCCAAAATGCCGGCATCCATTTTACCCCCAACGATGGTAAGGTTTGGATGTTCTTCGACAAATTTTACCAAAACCTTGGTCACGGCCAACGCGTCGGTTGCAACAGCAACGGCGGTCGGACGTTTCATAAGGTCTGATACAGGTTCGAAATCGGTGTCTTTTAACGCCAACTTCATAAGGCGATTTTTCACAACCTTGAAAACGGAAACAAGTGGACGCAATTCATTGCGCAACACTTCCATTTCTTTTACACTAAGGCCGTGATTTTCAACGACGAAAACGCCGTTCGCTTCGCCCAAGGACGATTGCAACGCAGAAATCAAGTTTGACTTTTCTTCGCGTTTCATCTTTTTACCCTTACTTCTGGTTCGATTGATAATCGCACGAACCAATTCAACTTTCCATCCGGGTTTCCCCGGGATGGGACCACTTCCTGTCCCAAAGAAACTTTCTTTGTCTATGATGGGAATTAAGCGTTACCGCACCATCAGTCTTGGACAGAAATCTCTGTTTGCGGTTTGATACATGCGCACCAAACCGCAATAATTATTTTGCATCCACGTGCAGGCCCGGACCTTGGGTTGTTGAAACCGCAATTCCAACAATATATTGACCCTTGACCGATGCCGGTTTAACCTTTTTCAATTGTTCGATCAACGCATTTGCATTTTCGACCAATTTATCGGTTGCAAACGACATTTTACCAATACCGGCATGAATAATACCGTTCTTTTCGGCACGATATTCGATTTGTCCGGCCTTGGCACTTGCGACCGCCGCCGCGACATCGTTCGTTACCGTTCCCAATTTTGGGTTCGGCATTAAGCCCTTTGGCCCCAAAACACGTGCAATCTTTGACATTTTCGGCATCATTTCCGGTGTTGCGATAACACGGTCAAAATCAATGTTGCCGGCCGCGACTTTTTCAATCAAATCTTCGCCACCAACAACATCCGCACCCGCCTTTTTCGCATCTTCCACCTTGTCATTTGTGAAAACAGCAACGCGCACCTTTTTGCCCGTTCCGTTCGGCAAAGATAACATGCCACGAATATTTTGATCGGCCTTGGTCACATCAATCGCAAGACGAACCGCAATTTCCAAACTTTCATCGAATTTTTTTGAACAGTATGGACGCAACGCCTCTATCGCATCCGCGAAAGAATACGTTTTAGTGGCATCTAACTCAGACCACGTTTTTTGTCTTTTTGTAATTTTCATGGCCTTAGTCCCCCACCTTTACGCCCATTGAACGGCATTGCCCCGCAACGATATTCATCGCCGCTTCGACAGTGCTGCAATTCAAATCCGGCATTTTGTTTTCAGCGATTTCTTTGATTTGCGCCTTGGTAATGGTGCCAACGAAATCACGCCCAGGTTTATGTGAACCGATTTTTAATTTCAACGCCTTTTTGATATAATAGGAAACCGGCGGCAATTTCATAATGAATTCAAAACTGCGGTCCGTATAGACGGTAATAATGCACGGAATTGGCATACCCGGTTCTTTATCAGACGTTTTATCATTAAATTGTTTGCAAAATTCGGCGATATTTACACCCGCCGCACCTAACGCCGGCCCAATTGGTGGCGCAGGATTTGCCTGTTTCGCGGGGACGACCAGTTTAACAATCCCCTTTAGTTCTTTTTTTGCCATTTTTCATCCTTTTTGTTTTTGGATTCGTGGTTCGATGTGGCGCATCTACCACGATTTTGTTTTTTGCGCGCCTTGCACACGCCCGCCGATTTAGATAATCGGTTAAACCCTTTCGACCTGTTCGAAATCAAGTGCAACACTTGTTTCGCGACCAAACACCAAAATGGTCACGGTCATTTTCTGTTTTACATTATCAACTTCGGACACGACGCCATTAAAGTTCGCAAATGGTCCGTCGATAACGTGGACTTCTTGGCCAATTTCATACGTGATGTCATCAGGAACAGTGCTGCCCTCTTCGACCTGTTTAATAAGGCGGCGCGCTTCTTCTTCACTAACAGCAATCGGTTTTTGACGCGCACCAAGAAACATGATCACATGTGGCAACAATTTTACCAATGAAAAAGTTTCATTATTCATAATCATTTGCACAACGATATAACCCGGAAAGAATTTCTTTTCAACCTTGACACGTTTCCCGGCCTTGACCTCTGTAATTTCGCGTGTTGGCACCATAATTTCACCAAAACACGCGTTAAGCCGACGCTTATCAATCTGTTCGCGCAGGTTGCGTGCAACCTTGTCTTCGCATCCCGTGTGAACATTTACAACAAACCATTGCATTTTATCATCCATTAGGCATTCCCCTTGGCAAATCGTTTTAGAAAATCCACCCAACCAGCGCGTTTAAAATACTGTCCACCACAAAAAAGAACAAAGCCGCAAGCGCAGAAAACACGATTATCATTATCGTTGCGCGCACGACATCCGCCCGGGTTGGCCACACAATTTTGAACCATTCGGCCCGCACCCCACGTATAAATTCCATAATTTTCTTCATAAAACGCACCAGTTCCCCATGTATTCTTTTTTATCGCAATGTCCGCCCACAGTTTTTGGCAGGGGCAGAAGGAATCGAACCCTCATCCGCGGTTTTGGAGACCGATGTTCTACCATTGAACCATGCCCCTTCGTGCCCAGAAATGCGCCACTTTGGTTCGAAAGCATTCCGATATTCCGCGATAGGTTAGCAATAAAATCACGAAAAATCAAGCGGAATTATTATAATTTTTTTTGTTTTTTTATGCAAGCGGATTTTTAATCAATTTATGCCAAATAATTTAATAAAAAATCTTTCCACTTTTTTGCTTGCATTGGTTGTTGATTTTTTTCTACAATCAAAAAAAACGATGGAGGGGTAAACCTTGCAACACCGCATAGAACCGCCTGTTTTGCTATCCAGACTTGTTGTCTTTGTATTCGCCGGAATGGCGGTGGTGTTGTTTGTGTTGTTCATGACACTGGGGAAAATGTTTCCATTAAATCGGCCGGAAATTTTCTTTATAACAACCAAACCCGTAAATTCGTCTAGCATTCAAATTACCGAATTGCCGGCGAATGATGAAAATGTCGATGTTTATAAAAAGGCCTTTGTTATGGAATATGTGCGCGCCCGTAATGAAGTGGAACGCAATATAACAGTTATGCGACGCAAGTGGGTGGATGAAGGCAATGTTGTCGCAATGTGGTCAACGGATGAAGTTTATGCCGCGTTCAAAAAGACCGATATGTATAACGCGATTAAATTTGACTATCCAGATTTTGCGTTTAATTGCCCCGTGACCTTTACCGGCGAACCGTTGATGTTGGCACCGGATACATATACCGTAACCATGCGGTACCACTGTGAGTCAAACAGCGGGCCGACGGATCGACGGGACTATAAGATTCGTGTGGTCTTGGCCAAGGATAATGACACGATTATCGATTGGATTGAACGGCTGAATAATCCGTTGGGATTGAAAGTAAAGGAATATACGGTATTAAACGGAAATGACCCGTTGAACTGGATATCAAAATAAAATACGCAAAAGAAAAAGGAAGGGAAAAATGAAAACACTTTGGATTTTTAGGTTTGCGATTTGTGCGTGCGTAATTGCGTCGGGCGCCATGGCCG
This sequence comes from Candidatus Enterousia sp., assembly GCA_045646605.1. Lineage (GTDB taxonomy): Bacteria > Pseudomonadota > Alphaproteobacteria > Rs-D84 > Rs-D84 > Enterousia. Next base: position 13,260 of record JAZRLA010000002.1, on the reverse strand, counting down.
TGGATTACGGCATTCAAGAGGCGTGGGATAACCCGAATGCAAATATGACAAGTGGCAGTTTGAAACCGGGGTATGCACAACTTGCATGGGAACCGGGGACAGTGTTGCCGGTAAAGTTGCGTAACGGTATGGTGACGATGGTAAATTTGCCACGTGGCGAACAGATTGAAGACGCCCAGGTTGGAAACAATGACTTGTTTCAAATCGATGGGAAACAAGGTGGAGGAACACTTTATATTGCGCCAAAGCCGGACAATATGGGTTCGGACACGAATTTGATTGTGACGGGAAAGTCGGGGAATGTTTATACTTTCTATCTGCGCAGTGAACCGTCAAACGCGTCCGAAATTACTTATTCCCAGGTTGATGTTGTTTTGGACGGTAATGCGCGTTTGCCGATGGTGGGTGGGGCGACGGCGCCAAGTGGTGGTGCAATGAATTCCATATTCAAAAATACGAATACAAAAAGCAGCAGCATTGGTGTCGACGGCGAAGATTATGATTGGATTAAAACGATGAAGATTGACCCGTCGGAATTCCGTTTCGATTTGGATATATTTGTGCCGAATCCGGACGACTATGTGATTGCGCCGGAACGTGTGTGGCGTGACCGTGTGTTCACGTATATTGACTTTGGGGACAAGGTTATTTCAATGACCCAACGGCCAGTTGTATCGCTGTTGGTTGAGGGTGGCGAATCGCCGGTCGGTTTCCGCACTGATGGCCAAGACGGGCGGCTTTTGATAGTAGAGGCCGTGGGCGATATGGTCCTGCGCAGTGGGCAACGCATCGTATGTATTAAAAAGCGCGCAAAGCCGTTCCTGATTGCCGATACCGCAAGCGTTATGGCGTTGGCCGAAGCGAATGTTGCACAAAGTATGATGTCGGGCAATTCGCTAAACAATATGATTTATGCCGACAATATGACCGCGATAAATGCGGGATACGGTAATTTGACGGCAAGCCCGATGTATATCAGCAACATACCAAATTCGGCGGTATTACCGGCGACGCAACCGGCAAATATGAATACGGGCACGATGATGTACGGCACATCCAGTACGCCGGTCGTGGGCAGTGGAACCCAGGGTATAAACATGTTACCGACCGAACGTGTAACCGCGGGATCTTATTTGCCAAGTTCGAATATACCATTAATTACCAGTAATCAAAGCGGGGTCGCCGTTGAATTGAAATCTGATAGCAGTGTCAAGGCATTGGATGAATATTGGGCCGGTTTGGTTGCACGGTTCAGTGGAAATGATGGCAAAGGTTTATTGAATAAGTATAAAGATAACGTGTTCTATGCCGTGGATGAAGAAGGCGTTGGTGAACTGGGGGCGACATCTTCGGCGGCACGTTTGTATCGGTTGCGTATCGGACCGATGCCGGATATTGATACCGCACAGCAATTATGCGACCAGTTGTTAAAGTTCAGTGGCGCAAGTTGCCAGGTTGTACGCATTCAATAGTGTTTTTGCATAAGGGGAATTGGTAATGAGTATCGAATCGAATGAATCTTCGCCACGCAGTTTGCATTGGATTTTGTTGGTTGTCGCAATAATTGTTGTGGTTGCATTGTTTGTGTTGCTGATGCGGGGCAAAGAAAAGAAAAAAGTTACAATCATCGAATCGCCTTTGCCGGTTACCCCGGAACTGATTATTTCACCAAACGAACCAATTGATTGGGTTGACACCAGTGTTGGTGAAGTGCGTGAAATTGAATATACTGTGTCCGCAAATGTTCAGGCCCAAGTGACCGGCGTCAATGTAATTGTCGATGGCGATACGACCGATGCGGCGGGAATTTCGGCTGTTGAAACATGTACCAACGAAAACACGATCATAAATGCAGATATGCCATGTCGTATAACAGTGAAATACGAACCACAACATCCGATTACAATTACTAATGTTGATGTGGAAATTAAATGGACCGCGTTTGATACCGGGGTTGAGGTTGATGATACAAATGCGATAACCCTTGTTATCGGTGCACGCGAACCAATAAAATCAAAGCCGGCGCCAGAACCAGAACCCGAACCTGTTTACGAACCCGATCCAATATTTGACCCGCAACCAACGTATGATTTTGAAAAGGATGTTGACGATATTTCACCGGAATTTGATTTTGATGACGCACAAATGCCAACATACGATTGGCCGGAACCAGCACCTGTTGCGACACCCGCGCGGTCGGTGGTTGGCACGGGGTGTTCGGAATTTTCTTTTCCGGGATACAATATGTCCGGCGTGCACAGTGGGTGGATTAAGCCGTCCGGTGGGGCGTATTATTATCACCCCTTTGCCGATGTGAATTGTGAAACGCCGACGGGAATTTATAATTCGGATACGGGTTATATTATGGATATTTCAAATCCCGCGCGACGCATTGGGTCGGATGCGGAACATATTCGGCTAAGTATCACCGAACAATTACCAAATTTGGGCACGCGGTCGGTAAAGTATCGTGGTAATCGTGCGCGACAATTGAGTGACGCGGACCTTAAAAACCTGGTTGCCGAACGGCAATCAAGTGGTGGCGGGATGAAGCGCGTGGAATTGACACCGAACGATGTGGAACAGGAAATGTACCTGGGGTCGGGTAAAGAGGGTGGTGTTTTTTCATCTATGCCGTATGATCGGACGTTTGTATTGCGTCAATATAAACCAATTCCGGCGACAATTGTTTCAGATGTTCAGGCGGACAAGCAGATGTTGCTGGATGGGTTGCCGGTACGCGCGACGGTGGATAGAAATGTTTATTCCGACAATGGGCGCACGGTGATTATTCCAACCGGTACGTTGATGCTTGGGTATGTTACAGGTGATTTGCCGGGACCGTATAAGGCCGTTGGTCGTATGCAAATACAATGGTATCAATTTATTCGTCCGGATGGTGTGGAGTTTAATTTTGGTGACAACAATCGGCCATTTTCGGCGGATTCCCAGGGGCGCAAAGGTGTTCCGGGACATGGCAGCACGGATTATTTGCAACAATTTATTATGCCAATGTTAACCGCAATTGTGCCGGCGGCGGTGAATTTAATTGCACCGGTGTCCGATGCGTTTGTGAATCAAATTGATTTGGATAATAATACCGTTGTGCAAAGCGGAACCGTGCGTTCATCCGAACTTGCTAAGAATGAAATTATCACCGCATGGAATAATGTCGCGACAAAATTATTGGTCGATGTTATGGATAATACAACCCCACCGTTTTCAATTGCCGCGGGCACGCGTATTACCGTGTTTTCACCGGTTGATTTATTTGTAACATGCGGTGATCCGAGTACGGCCGGTGGAAAAAAATGTGCAATTGGACCATATGGTGGCACCGACGGTAGCAAACGCTCTGGTTGGAGACCCGGAGAAAACGATTTAAAAGAAACCGATAACATGGAAGAACTTATTGGTCAGGTACGTTCAATGATGCAGGCTTCGCTACAAAAAGAATGTTGCGAATCGACCGACGGTACAAAGGCGTCCACGGCGAAGACTAATTGGAAGGACCTTAAAGCCTGCAAGAATTATAGTTTTGTGACACTTGATTTCTACTGCCGTTCATTTGGAACGTATGATGCAATCAATAATGCACGGCAACAAGCGGTGTTTCAAAATCAACAACAAAATGCCGTGCAAAAAACGGATTATACTGGTCAAAATACCCAAGAATATAATACACAAGTTTTGGGACTTGAATATAATGCGGATGGCACTATAAAAAATCCGTTCAAAAAGGAAACACCCGCACCGGCACAACAGCAAAATACATCTGTTATAACATGTGATGGTGGTGCAAATCCGGATGCCAATGGATGCTGTCCGGGCGAAACGTACACCGATATGGGCGACCAAGGATTCAATTGCTGTCCAAACGCGGGTGGCGATTGTTTCCCACCGATTACGTTTTGATGTAACGGGGACAAAAAAATAACCAAACCGCCACATGGCGGTTTTTTTAACCAAAGGATTTTAAACATGACATAGCAAAAAATTTATTATGCCACAGGTGAGAGAGGCGATGCGTATGCATCGCCTTTTTATCAAAAAACAAAGGGTTATCGATTCGCAGGAAATTTTTCATAACCAACGAACGAATCGATATATCACACTTTGTTTCAATTTATGGTTGTAATTATTCACACAACTCAAGCTAGTATTTATATATATAAAAGAATTAGAAAAAAAGGAGAATTTATCATGAATCAATCACAAATAAACCCTGGCCAGGAAAAATTTCAAAGCGCAGAACAATTGTGGTTTTGGTTTTTGTATTCGAAATCTGTGCGTAATGATATCGGTCAATATCGCGGAAATGCGGCGACACGGCGCGTGTGCGAATTGGTTGATGTTGAAACGCTGATCACGAAACTTTATTTGTCGGGGAAATTAAATGCGGAACAATTGGCGGTCATCAAAGAATACGGCGACCGCCGGCGCGCACCGCATCAATATATATGGCGCGAAAATCATGCCGCCGCCGTATGGGATTCGGCAATGCGCGTTATAGACGCGGGTGCGCGCGACAAAGGTTGGATTGAATAAAAAATGGAGAATTTGATATGGTTATAATTGGGTTTGCACAAAAATCAACAAAACTTTTACCAAATATATTTTGTAAAAAATTTCGACACTGCGCGGTTATTGTGCGCAATGGTGCAGAATTTACACTCTATCAATTCGTATCGCATGGGCATATCGAAAAAATTATTCTGCGTGTGCGGGATATGAAAATGCTGCAACAACACGGTTGGTGCTTTGTTTATATGCCGTGCGATTTACCACGAAATTTTCCACGGAAAAATTGGACCTGTGTCAATATGGCAAAGGATGCAATTAAAATGCGCGCACCGTTTATACAAACGCCTGATGCACTGTATCGCGCAATTGCGGAATGAAAACGCCCGTCATAACGACGGGCTTTTTCTTATTTCGTGTTCAATTGATGGTTTATGCTTGTTTTGTTAACCTTTCTAACTCAGCACGTTTGGCGGCCAATTGTTGTTCAAGTGCATGTATTTCTGCCTGCAGTTTTTGTGTTGCATCGTCAAAATCTTTCGCGGTTGCCTTGGAAGTATTTGCTTGCTCCAGTGTTGATAAATAGGGCAGAAATTGTTTTAATAGTGATTCACCAATTTGCGCATCTAAGTTATTTCTAAATATATAATATTCAGCATCACGTGTCCATTTTAACCAACCACCACCAATATCGCGTGTGAAATTATTCAATATATTTATTTCAAACCATTGTTTTAGTTTTTGTTTGAATTCATCTTCGTTCTGTATCTTGACATCACCTGGAAGAAAAAGCGTTATCGCGGCATAATTGGAACCAGGGCGACTACTGACCGCCTCAAACACACCAGTACGAACAAAAGTATATGCCAAATGCCCACTTGGTAAAATTTCTTTTATAAATTTAGCACCAGGTTTAGAAGGTGATTCTACATACTTGCTATCGCCACGATGAAAATCTGCATAGCTACGAAACTCCGCTGGGTCAGTGTTTGTAGCATTCGATTGTTGCCCCGCTGGGCAACCGTGTATAATTGCATTAAATTTTATCGACATTATGTACCCTTTTCTTATTTCGTGTTCAATCGGCGTTTGATGATGTATGTTTGGACTATGCCGAAAATGTTTGAAACCGTCCAATAAAGGACCAAGCCCGCCGGCATCCATGCGAACATTATCGTAAAGATTATCGGCAACCACTTCATCATGCGGCCCGTTTGCGCCATCGCGTCATTTCCGTCGGTGTTTTTCGTGCGACCGGTTTGCAAATATTGCTGCAACCACATTGTCGCGCCCATAAGTATCGGTAGGATAAAATACGGATCCATCGCAGCAAGGTCGCTTATCCACAGGAAGTGCGCGTTCCGCATATTCACCGAAACAAGCAACGCCTTGTAAAGCGCAAAGAAAATCGGAATCTGAATCAACATCGGCAAGCACCCCGACATTGGCGAAGTTTTATGCGTGCGATACAAATTCATCATTTCCATTTGCAGGCGGACTTTGTCGTTCGCATAAAGTTTCTGAATGCGTTTTAATTCCGGCTGCATCTGTTGCATCTTTATTGATGACACATACGATTTACGCGTGAGTGGCCACATCAGCAACCGCAACAATATCGTCAGCAAGATTATCGCAACGCCGTAATTCATCACGAACGAATTCAAAATGTTCAATGCCCAAAGCAGTGGCCGCGCAAAGAACCAAAACCAACCGTAATCTATGGTTTGACCGATTCCGGAAATTGTTGTTTCCGCCGTGTCCAGCACGCGTTGCTCACGCGGGCCGGCGAAAACCGTTGTTGTGAAAACGCCCGTGTCATTTGGTTTAACAATAATCGGCGCCGCGGTGGAATCCGCAACATATTTGTCCGCCACCGACTTTACGCGCATTGTTTGGTCGGGCGATTTTATGTTCGCGACTGTTTGCCAGTATTGATCGGCAAATCCAACAAAACCGTTCGTTGTCGAATAGACATAAGATTTCTTGGCCATTTTGCCCCAATCAACATAGCGCACCCGCGAATTAGTATTCGTCACCGCGCCCGTTGCAACACCCGCCGAAGAAGGCGCGGGCCCACGCACAATGCGCGCATACGGCGCAAAAGAAATATCGCGCGTTGTTTTATTTTCGACACTGTCGGTAATCGTGACCAAGTATCCATCAACGCTTATGTCACGCGTGAACACAACACCATCGGAATTACGCCATGTCATTTTATCATCGGCATATTGCCACACTGTATTCGCATCGGGTGCGGTTGTGCCGGTTGCGTTCAGACCAATTTCCATAAAATCATTTTCCGCACCAAGTAATTTTACGCGTTCGGCCTCTGCATCCGATGTTGCCGCAAAATCAGTTAATGAAACATTTGAAATACGCAATCCGCGCACATCCGCGACGATTTTATCCGAAGAAATTTCGCGTGATGGCATATCGATTGCGCCTGCAGAAATAATTGCAACATCCGCATCGGTTGGCGTGGGCGTATTCTTTGGGGCCATCCACATACTGATTAGCCACCAAGACCCAATGAACAAAATAAACCACCATAAAAACCCGCCAATTTTCGATTTTGGTTTTGCGTTCGTATTACGATTTGCATTCCACGCCGCGAAGCCAGAATTATTGTTATCAAGAAATTTTACCATTTTTTATCCTTTTAAATTACGCATACAACGACGGCGTGTCATCCACCAATTCAAAATATAAAGCAAGACGCCGACGGTAATAAAACTGTCCGCCACATTAAACGCCGGCCAATGCGCGCCACCGATGTGAAAATCAAGGAAATCGATCACCGCGCCAAAACGCAAACGGTCAATAAAATTCCCAAGTGCCCCGCCCGCGATTAAAATAAGTGGCACGCGTTCATAATTCTTTGCGCGCGCGAACAGGTAATATAAAATTAGCGCGATTATTGCGCCCGTTGCAATTGTCATAATTGCCGGCAAATTGTCACCAAAATTCCGAAACAGTGAAAACGCCGTTCCCGGATTCCATGTGAACACAACATTAAAAAAGTTCGTCACATGTCGCATTAAATACGGCACCGGCACAACGGTCCACGCCGCACCCCACACGAACGCAGAACCGGTTATTAGATACAACAACGCGCCCTTTGTGATTTGGTCAATCAAAACGATTGCGATTATTGCGACAATTGCCCACAGTGATTTTTTCATTTGGTTTTTCCTTTGTAATTGTTTGGCATAATATAGCAAGATAGATAAATAAAAGCAAACGCAAAATATACGCACAAATTTTTTAATTATTCTTGGCCGCGATTGCGTTATCAAGTTTCGAATAATTTTCACTGCGCATTTCTTGCAATGTGCGGGAAATTATTTCATCGGACACGCCAAGTTTTTCCAAAACCCCGTGCGCCAACATCAACGAAGATTCCACCGTTTCCGGCCATGCTTCTTCCACACCTTCGTTGGTCAGTGCGCGTGATTCACACAAATTGCGCGCACGTGCAAAAATTTTCACCTTTGGTGCGATGCCCCTTATTGTCAAAACCGCATTACGCGCGGTCGCCGCGTTATCAAGTGCAACAACAACCGCACGCACGCGACGCGATGCCAAACCAAATTCACGCAAAACCGTGCGATTCGTGCTGTCGCCATAAAATACATTGTACCCATGTTCACGCCCAAGCATGACCGCATTTACATCTAAATCAAGCGCGATGTATGGAATTTTTCGCGCGCGCAAAACATGCGCAATTATTTGACCCACACGCCCGAAACCACATATTAAAACTTCGGGTTTTGTTTCGTTGTCGGTTGCATTTAATTGGCGCATACGCGAACGCGCAAACAATTTCTTTGAACGAAAAAGTTTATCATGTAATGCAAGCAAGAACGGCGTTGACACCATCGACAAGATTATTATCGCGGTCAAAATTTCTTGGTCGGGTGCGGGAACGGCGGAAATACCACTGGTCTTCATCGTTTGAAACATCAGCAACGCGAATTCGCCGCCCTGGCTTAGCATCAATGCAATAAGGCGCGCATCAAAAACCGGAACACCGCGCACACGCGACACCATAAACAGCGCAAAGAATTTTATAAAAACCAATCCAACCATACCGCCAATAACCACATACCAATTCCGCATCAACACATCAAGATTCAAACCCATCCCAAGCGAGATAAAGAACAACGACAAAAACAACAGTGCATACGGGTCGATTTCTGCGCGGACCTGGTGACTGTATATTGTTTCAGACATTAGCATACCCGCCAAAAACGCGCCAAGTCCCGTCGGCAATCCCAAAAGGTTCATCAACACCGCCCAAAGTGCGATATTTAACATGATGGCAAGTAAAAATGCCTCTTTGGATTTTAATTTCGCCACGCGTTTTAATACTGGATTCAAAACAAACCGTCCAATTACAACAACAACAAAAACAAGTGCCACCGATATTACCGTGACATCAATCAATGTTGCACCAAGGTTAAATGAACGTCCGGCAAACACCGGCAACATGGCAAGAAGCGGAATCGACAACAAATCTTGGAACAATAAAATCGAAAAAGTTTGATGTCCCATTACCGTATTTAACTGATTACGGTCGGTTAGTAATTGCAGGTCTTCGGACGTACTGGACATCGCGAACAAAAGTGAAATCGTTATTGCACCAATCACCGACCATGTTGTCAATCCAAACAGAATCGGAAACAGCATTATCGCAACCATTAAAACCTGGGTCGCGCCGAAACCAAAAATTGTTCGTCGCATTTGCCAAAGACGCTTTATATTTATTTCCAATCCGATGGTGAACCACAAAAATAAAATCCCAAGGTCGCCAAGAAAGGTCCATGTGGAATTCAGTTGAAATAAATCTAAAATATACGGTCCTGATATCATACCCGCGACCAAAAATGCAACCAATGCGCCAACACGCAACGTGCGCAGCAAGAACACCAGCACAAAAATCATCGCAAAAAATATCAGGACCGATAAAGACAATTCTCTCTCCGTACGACTCGTGATGTATTATAGCAAAAATTTGCGGTGCTTATGCAACAAGTTTTTTCGAAAGTTCAAGAAATTTTTCCGCCGTTAAATCTTCGGCGCGTTCGGTTCCCGACAAACCAAAACTTTCCCAATTTACATCGCGCATAATTCCGCGAATCATTTTTCGCCGCATTCCAAAAAGTTTCGCGGTTAAATTTTCAAGTGCTGAAATATTTTCAATTTTTTTTATCTTGCTTACGTTCGGAATTATTTGCACAACCGCGCTTTCAACACGTGGCCGCGGTACAAATGCGGTCGACGGCACACCAAACAAAATTCTCGCATCCGCAACGGTCGACGTTAAAACGGCCAATCGCCCATACGCATCGTCACCGGTTTTTGCGACGATTCTTTCCGCGACTTCGCGTTGAAACATTAGTGTCATCGATTTAATCGGCGCGCCGTTCGCAATATTTTGCAACCAATTTACCAACAATTCCGTGCCGACATTATAAGGTAAATTTGCACATATCGAAAACTCACCGCCCGCAATTTTTTTCATATCCACACGCAACGCATCATCGTAAATAATTTGCAATCGACCATTTGCGGCGGATTCAATTTGCGACAAAATTGGTTCGGTGGTTTTATCTTTCTCTATCGCGATAACATGTCGCGCACCCGCCGACAACAATGCGCGCGTAAGGCCGCCCGGCCCCGGTCCAACTTCGATAATTGTTGTGCGTTCTATGTCGGGAACGGCGCGTGCGATACGGCCGGTTAAATTTAGGTCAAACAAAAAATTCTGACCAAATTGCTTTTTCGGTTCCAACCCCGCATCGCGCATCATTTCCGACACCGGTGGCAAAGATGAAATTTTATCCGTCATATTGTGCGCCGCCCCCCAAACGCCAACGACAAAGTGCCGTCATCAATGTAATCCAGTTCACCGCCCAGTGGCACGCCCGACGCAAGTTCGGAAAACTTTATATCCGCGTTATCAATTATCGACATAATATATTGTTGGGTCGTTTTTCCTTCGATGGTATTCGGCAACGCGAAAATTATTTCAGAAATTTTTTCGTCCGCAATTCGCGCGGGCAAATTCGCCAAATTCAAATCTTCGGGGGTAACACCCGCAACACCCGACAGCAAACCACCGATGATATGATAGCGACCACCAAACACGCCGGACTTTTCAAGTGTCCAAACATCTGACAAATCACGCACCACGCACAGCATACCATTCGCGCGCGCCGCGTCACGACAATATTCACATTTTTCCATCGCACGGTCGGTCAGAACGCCGCAAATCGGACACGCATGCACATTTTCATTTGCGTCAACCAACGCATCAACAAGTTTTTCAACGCGACCGGTTTTATCTTGCAACAATGCCAACACAATGCGCTGTGCCGCCCTATTCCCGACACGCGGCAGTTTTGCAAATTGTTTAACAAGTTTTTCAATTTTCGGATTCATAAACGTATATTAGCAATCAATGAAACACATAGCAATCAATTCCCGCGGCCGATGCGCGATTTTTTAGATTTTGCGCCGCCGATTCGGTCAAACCCGTCACGCGCACGCGGTAAAGTCCCGCGCCATTTGGTTCCAAATGCGCCGTCGCGCCGGTTGCATCTTTAACACGCGCAATCATTGCATTTGCGGAATCCGTACTGCCGAACGCACCAAATTGAACACCAACACCGCCGGTTGCATAAGTTGGCGCCGCGGGTGCCGGCGTAATCTTTGGCGCATCATCCGCGTATTTTTGAACAATCGGCGATGTCACCGGCGCGGGTTCCACCGTATAATTCGTTGCCGCCCCGATACCATATGATTCAAAACCACGATTTAACAGACGCGTTGATACCGCCGCGCGCACATCTTTGCTTTCCGCACCCAGTACAACCGAAAGTAAGTGGTGCCCGCCACGCGCCGCCGTCGCAACCAACGAATACTTTGATTTATCCGTGTAACCGGTTTTCATACCGTCGCACCCCGGATATGTTTCCAGTAACCGGTTTCCGTTCGTGTATGTTTTGCCATTATAAACCCAAGTTTTTATACCAAAATATTTCCAATACTGTGGGAAATGCCGATAAACCGCCATGGACAGCAATGCGATATCACGCGCGGTGGATAAATGATCGTCATCCGGCAACCCCGAAGAATTTTCAAAATTCGTATGCGACAGGCCAATTTCGCGTGCAACACGCGTCATCAGTGATGCAAAAGTTCCCTCTTTTCCGCCCTTTAGATTTTCGGCGAGCACGCGCGCGACATCATTCGCACTGTACACCGCAAGGGCGATTATCGCATCTTCAACCCGAATCTTTGAACCGGCGGCCAGGCCCAGTTTTACCGATGGCGCGGCGGCGGCACTTTGCGACACAATCAAATAATCATCCAAATGCAAGCGCCCATGTTCCAACGCATCGAAAGTCAAATACAATGTCATGATTTTCGTAAGGCTTGCGGGGTAATTCGCATCGTTCGCGTGTTCAGAAAAAATCACGCGCCCCGTATCCATATCCGCAACCAAGGCCGCACGATAATCCGCTGCGCCCGCGCCCACACAGAATAAAAATGCAACAATAAAAGATAAAATTTTTTTCATGTTTTTTATGTTATTAAAAAATTGTGTCATGGGTCAACAAGAAATTATTGTGAGTGGTCAGTGTTAGTAGTTAGTGTACCCCGCCGCAAGGGCGGGGCTTGCGCATTTTGGAATAACAACTTAACACTATTTTCAAAACTTATTGAAAAATAAAATAAATCGATTAGAATTTACTTGTTTTGTTGGTCCCATCGTTCTGGCCTGCGCCAGAATGACAAAGACGATGGGACAATATTTCGCCGGTCCCATCGTCTAGCGGTTAGGACATCGGATTCTCATTCCGGTAACATGGGTTCGATTCCCATTGGGACTGCCAAAATAGATAAATCGGGTTTTATGCCCGATTTTTCTTTGTTTTCTAATACTTTCAGCAGTTCGTAAGTCGGGTAGTAAAAACAGACAGCATTTCACTGATTTACGAACTTAGCAAAATTTAAAGATTGATTTTATGTAGGTTTTGTGATACTTTCTATACTAGAAACAAAGGGTAGCTAATGGCAGAGTTAATAGTGTTTGGTGTACCAGATGGATTCCAGACAAGTAAATGTGATAATGAAACAGCGAATTTTTTAAGTTTTTTTTACAGCACTTGGAAACCCGGGGAAGAGTTTGTTGTTCGGCGTCGTGTTGATAATAGTGTTCACTACATTTTTTTAATACATGAAAAGCCAAATAATGTCTTTGTTGATGCTAATGGGCGTAGCGGCTCTTTTTTCGGAATGGATCTTGCGTTAAAAAATCACTATGTCACTGACAGCAATAAGGTTGATAAACTACTTCGATTACTGTATGAAACATATGTTAAAGGAGAAATTATAGAAGAATTGCCAAACGGTTCAAGACGGCATAAATTTAAAGATTTTGTAGTTGGTGGTAACGATTTTATTGGCGAGTATTTGGTCAAAGGAATGCAAAAATTGTTGAAAGAGCACCCAGAATTAAATTTGGATGTCAGGCCACTGCCACCAATCAAAAATGAAATGCAAAGAAGTTAAACTTTCGTTAAAAATACCTTAATTTCTTTCCCGAACTGCAACAATTCGCACATTTCACCGGTTTGTGAATTGCGCGAGTTGCCCTGCCAAAAATTAAAACACCGCGTGAAGCGGTGTTTTTTTATTTTGTTCTATTTATCTCTCGTTCACGTGCACGTG
>JAZRLA010000001.1:0-8869 GCA_045646605.1 Candidatus Enterousia sp. | reverse complement strand
CGGCGCGCGTTGTCAGTCGTCCACCGTTATTACGGTTACTCTCACTTGCAAACAATGGGGCGTTGGCGTCGGCGTTCTTTCGTGTGCGCAAATATTCCGCTATGGGTTTATATGTCGCGTCAGTGAGCAAAACAAAATCGTCCTTTTCTACTCGTCCTTTTCCCTGCACCATTAAAACGCGCTTGTCGCCTATAAATGTAATGTCGGAAACATTCGCACGCACCACCTCAATACAACGTAACCCCGTACGGACGCACAAATTTATAATTGCGTAATCTCTTGCACTCTCGCCCTGTACATTTGTCAACAACTCGCGTACCTTGCCCACTGTTAGGGGTTTCTTTTTGAACTCTTGCCGACGCTTGGGGGCGTGGACGCCTCGCGCAATATTGGCGCAATATACGTTTGCCTCTGCCCACTCATAGAAACGGCGCACGCTGTTAATATAACTTGCCACCGTCAAACTTGATTTTCCCATATTAAGCAAATTTTCTTTGTATGCGATAATATCCGCCACCGTCAGGCGGTCAATAGTGCGCGCCGTTGATTCCACCCACGCAAAGAAATTTGCAACAGTACGGGCGTATAAATCACGGCTTGAAACTGCAACGTCTTGTTGCTGTGCAAAGATCTTTATAATGTCGCTAATTTGGGCGGTTGAGACTGTTCCGTGGTTTGTATTATTTTTTATAGGTTGGTGTTGTGTAACCTGTACGGGCGTGATGTTTGTAGCGGTTTCCATTTCTTTGTTTTTAGTTGTTATTTAGTGCAAAGATAGTATATATTTAGTAATATAACAATATATCTATAAACTTTTTTTATATACTTTATAGATACAATAAAACCCCGACAACGTAAAAACGCCGTGGGGTTTGTTCCTACTTTATACCCGCTTCGGATCCTCGCCCGTGCGGTTTCTTAGTGCTTTTGCTTGCTTTTGCTTGCTTTTGCTTCTAAAAATCCACTAATATTTATTTTTTTTGCGCTCTTGCTCCATATCTTCAACTGCACCGCTTAGGCGTTGGCTCATTTTCTCAACCTTTCGGGCAAATGGGGTTTGCTCTCCCCTATACGTGTATTTTCGCCGTTTATCATCTAAAAAAAGCAAATCATGAAACAAGCAAAAAACGCTGTTTTTGCGTTGGCTCTTACTTAGTCGCTGTTTCTCATATATCGCCTTAAATGCGTGGCGTGATACGAACCGACCACCCACGAAATAAAGATTGCGTACAGTTTTTCCCGTTACAGGACAAATAAATAAATAATACCCTTGCGTATTTTGCAAATTGGATCCACGCCACAACAAAGATATTTTTTGCTCTACTATCTTGCCATCATTGCACGAATATTGCAACGTGCAAGTTTTGTTTAGTACGTCCGTGGTTAACGTACCATTAAAAACGTACGCGCCCCCTGTCACAAAATCAATATTTGCACGGGTTACCTTGTCGGGATTTAAACACCCCTCATTTTTACAGTTGGTTATATTTAACTTAATACAATCGCTAATTGAAATCATAAAAACAACCTAAATTATTAGAGAAAACGTCATTTCCACGGCGCCACGTTACCAACCAAAATCCATTTTCGGCACTCCTGTATCGGGGTCGCCCTCTTTCGGTGTGCAATACGGCATTAGCTGAAGTATTGTTTTAACTCTTTCCATCGGTGGCATCTGCTTGATTAGTTCAGGTAACTTACGCAACTCGCGCGTTAGCAACGCCCGCAATTCCTCGCGCAACTCACGCGACGTTAGCGCCTTTTCTTGCTCCTTTTGTTTTGTTTCCATCTTTGTATTTTCGTGTTATCCCTCTGCGGTGTGTTTGTGTTGATTTACTGAGGCTATAAGCGTCGCCATTACTGACGCGCGCTCTTGGGGTGGTAACGTGTTAAAATCCTCCTCAAATTGCGCCTTGTTGCGTTTGATAAATGTTTCTACCCATTCTGTTAAGGGTTTGTTTCCTGTACCCTTAGCGCGTCCGCCCATTCGTCCGCGTCCGTCATTTTGTGTTCTTGCCATATTTGTATGTTCTTGCGTTTAACTTGCACTAAATTACTAAAAAAATACTGAATTGCACTAAAATATAGGGTTAAATAATCCTAAATGGGGCGGGGATTGCGCACCCCTCCGCAAAGGAAAAAAACAAAAAAATATAGGGGGGGGCGTTAGCGAAACACCCCCCTATATTTACTTTATCAAAGTATATAAAGTAAATAAAGAAAAAAACACCTTATAACTAATTGATTTATAAATATTTATAAGGGGGGGTGCCACCCACAACCCCCCAAAATGCCACCCACAACCCCCCACGGAGTGCGAAAAAATGTTACATTTTTATTCTACTCCAACTATATACATTGGTTTTCTCGTCATACTTAAATTTTATAACGGCGTCTGATTGCGCTTGCTCAAACATTTTCCGCAAAATTCGTTTGTGTCCGCTTTTCTTTTTGCGTATATAATCCTTTGCCTTTTTCGTTTCTTCGGCGTTGCTGTATTTAGCAATCTCCAACCGTTCGGAATATCCGAATATCTCATTTAGCAAATCTTCTTCGGATTTATGCCCCTTTGTTAATATTTGGGATTTGAAACGATTTTGCGCCTGTCCTTTGGTGCGCTTCAGGTTTTTATATTCTTCTTTCGTTACAAGTGCGGGCGCCTGTTGTGGTAATTCCACGTCAACGTAAAAAGATCCTGCGTTTTTACCTGTTAACTCTGCCCAACGCACGCGAAACACATTTATTGCCCTTACACCTTTGTTTGTGTTTACTGCAATATATTTCCCGCTGAGGGTCATTAATGCGTGCAAAAATCGTTGTTTCTCTTCGTTGTTAGCGTCTTTATATCCGCACGCCTCGGCAAATTCCGAAATATTGGTTTCAAATGATAATAACCCGTCGTGTTTCTTCGCGTTCTTGGTGGATAGCAAATTATTTACACCATCAACGGCGGTTTCAATCAAGTACGACGTTATTTTTTTGTCGTCCTCAAAAAACAAATCTATCGGCAACAAATCCGCCCCATCTCGTGCCTTGGCGTTTACACCTTTTGATGTCATTTCTAACAAAGTACGGTGTAACCTTAAATATTCAGGTTTGTTTGTGTTGCTATCCCACGCGCCAACCTCTTGTTTTGCTTGCTCTTGCTCTTTCTGTGTTTCTGCTTCTAAAAATCGCGTGGCTTCTTGCGCCACTTCTGCCACCTTGTCGCGTGCCTCTTTGATTTTGATGTTAACAAATTCCTTTGCTTGGGTTAATGTGAAGTTAAAATTTTCGTCAGGCGGGGCGGGGATTGCGCCCGCTTCATCTTCGGACGCATTCAACGCCAACGACGCGATAACCGAATAAGCGCAATACTTAGCAAGATCCGACCACGCCTCAACCATAGCAAACCATTCGTTTACGCCTTGAAGTTGCAAATCTGCAAAATCCTTAACCGTAAATATTCCGTTGTCCTTATAATGCGATAATGAAATAAAATCATTTAGAGAATAATGTACGTTGTTGAGAAATTTAATTTTATTCTCCTCTGTTGCCCCTCGGAACTCTTGAACGTACTTTGCAAGGTTTGTTAGGTTGCTTTGATATTGGCGCAACAGGACGAAATACAAAACATATTTGTCGGCAAAATAGGCGGTATAAGGTTTTATCTTCGTTAATAATTCGTGTTGCTCCTGTGGCGTCGTCACAAACGCAAATTGCCCCATTAATACGCTTCGGTAATCACGCAAAACCGCTTCAATAGTTGACGGTGTTACGTCGTGGCTCTTAAACAATGCTTTTATTTCGCCGTGGTGGGTGTTCCAATAGGTTACGGCGCGCTCCATCAACGGTACGGGTGGCGTAATTACATACACCCCCGTAACCTCTCTTAATGCGTTTATTTGTTTTAAAATTTCGTCCATTACTCAACCATTTTTTTACTGTCTATTTCTCCAATAAAACCGCGCTCGCCGTCGTATGGGTACAGCGCCCAACCGCCCGTTTCCCCGTATCGGGATTTTAATTGCTCTACGTACATATAACCGCGTTTTAATTTGCGTTTGTTCTTGTCGGAAATATCGCCTTTGGCTAATATTCTATTTGCACGCAACCCAACATTTCGGGGATCAATTATTATTTCGTCGTCGGTGCAATCGTCGGCGTGCTTATTATCTACGTATATACTTAAATTGGTTTTGTCTGTCTGCCAAATTAAAAAAACGTCGCGCGCTATGCGTTCTATGTCTGCGCCCTCTCCAATATTTGCAACGCTTAATTGGTCTATCCCCGTGCGGAATGATTCGCGGTTAAATTGCGCGCATACAATTACAGGAATATTTGCAACCTCGGCGCATTTCTTTAAGATCGTGCAAATGTCTTTTAATTCGTCGTGTCTGCTGTAACTGTTGGCGTCGGTTCTCATCAACTGCATATAATCAACAAACACCGCGCCGACCTTGGCGCCCGCTTGCTCTTGCTCGTCGCAAAATTGCGTAATCCTGTCGCGCACACTCTCGGCGCTTGCGTCCACTTTTACCATTTTTAGGCGTGGGGCAATCGCTGTTTCATATTGTTTTATTTGCCTTTCTATTTCTGTAAATAATCTAATATCTATTTCAAGTTTTTTATTAGGGTCGGCGTATTTTTTCGTAAGTTCTCTAATTGCGTATAAAATTGCTTTTCTGCGTTCTCCTCGCTTAAAACATGGGTTGACGTTGTGTGTGCCGTCCTTGGTCGTTGGTATGTCAATATAGGCGTTAATTGCTCGCTCTGCTAATTGGCGTTGCGATTCCTCAAAACTCACATACAAAAATGTTTTGTCGGTGTTCTTTATACAGTCTAAAACCGCTTGAAATAAAAACATTGTTTTCCCGTGTGATGTCGGGGCGCAAAAAATAGTAACGTCGCCCGACGCGAAAACAATATCTGCCTTTTTACTGTATTCCCGTGCTTCGCCTCTTTTGGGAAATGCTTGTTTCGTTGTTTTCAGCGTGCCAACCTCCCATTTTGTTTTTATTGTTTCGGGTTGTTCTGCGATCGCTTCTAATATTGCCCCGAACGGTGTATTTATTTGGGCGTTCCACTCGTTGCGAACGTCGGCGGATTGTATGCCTGTTAGTTTAGCGCTTATATCGGCAATTACGGCGGGGTTCGCCCCATCTTCAACGGCTTTTCTTAGATCGTCACTTAACGCCTTGACGCGATTACTGTAATCTCTTTCGGTCGCCCATTTGTCAATATATGCCAACGCGGACGGTGTTACGTCGTGGATCTTGTATATTTCGCGCTCTGCTATTATTCGTTTTACTGCCTCGCGTTCAAATTCTCCGCAACGGTTGTATATATTCTTAAACCTATCTCGGAACGCTTCGGCAACGTGCCACCCCTCGGCGCTCTCCTCTCTCCATTGTTCCAACCGCTTTAATTCGTAATCGTACCAACTTGTTACATTACCGTTTATTTCCACGCACAGAGAAACGGGGGTGTGGATTTTTGCGTATTTGTTTACGTCCATCTTTTCGCCCGCCTCGGTTGATAATTCGCTTATACGCAAATCGGCAATAACTTTTTCGCCGTTCACGGTGGCGGATTGCAACGCTGTTAACGCCCTGAATATTTTTTCATAATCTCGGGCGCCTGTTGTGGTAAATTCAACGTCGGGTATATACACAACGCTTTTAATCCCGTGTCCTTTTAGGATCCTCGCCACGGTGTCGGCGTTGTTTGCTCCACCCATAGCAACCGCGTTACAATAATCTTTTGTCGCTTGCAATAATGTTATAGCGTCTATTTCCCCCTCTACGACGTACGCGGGCGCTCCTGTGGTTAGTCTTTCGCAATATACGCGGTCTATTCCTTTGCTCGCCCTGTAACGGTCTGCATTTGGGGCGTTTGGGGTGGTGTTGCGATAAATAAAGCCGTTTACTATTCCGTTTTGCTTGTTCATAATTACGGCGTGATACCCTTGTTTTGCTCTTTCCTCTGTAATACCTAACGCCGTAAGATCTTCGGCGGAATATCGCAAACCCTGTTCTTTCAGGTGTTTATATACTGCTTTTATACTTGCGTCGGTCAACTCTCCGAAATGATCATCTATTTGCAAACCTCGCGCCGTTAGGTATTGCGACGCCTCGCCCTCGGGATTGCCTTGTAGCGACTTGATAAGGACGGGGGCAACCTCTCGCGCCAACCTTTCGCGGGTTAATTTCTGCGTGAAATCTTCGGTTAATTCCATTTGCACGCTATACAGGTTTGCAAGATACATTAGCGTTTCTTTGAACCCTCCACAACCGAATGTTTGCGACGTGTACGTAAATATATCCATCTTTTGCCCTGCAAACCCTGAATTAGTATTGCCGTGTACTGTGATATTTCGGCGTTCCTCGTCGGTTGTTAATGCGATTGCGCCCGCTTGATACGTTCCGCCTCTTGCGGTTTCCTGTCGCCTTGTTCCTGTCGCCTTAAATGGGGTGTTGAATATTAATGCGGGGTCATTCCATATTGCGCGAATAACTGCAAATTTATTGTTGTCTTTCATTAGTATGCTTTTGTTTTATGATAGTTTGGTATTAGTTATTTTCTATTTCCGTAATGTAATATTTTAAGAAATAGGTTGAGGCTCTTTATTTTTCAAAGCCTCAACAGAAATTAGGATATTTTATTATTGCGGTATTATTATTTTTTTACTATTTTTGCATTGTCTTAAACACCATAACCATAGAAATACAAACCCGTAACGGGGAATATATAACGGCGAAAACTCCTATACTACGTCTATAATGGGCGTGGTGTCCTGTGGTGGGATAAGACAATAGGGCGGTTTTCGCTTTTTTATGTCTTAACACCACAAAATGAAAAAAGAAAATTTAACCCAATCCGAAACAAAGTACAGTTACAACCATGTTTCAACAAAATGCGCCGTTAGCAAACATACTGAACAATGGGTAACGGTTCATAAAAATGTACAAAGCCTTTTTACTGAAATTTACGATTTGATAATTTCGGAAGATTCAGGGGATCCCGACGATCTTTATAACTCGGATTTCTTGCCACACCTTACCGCGTTGTTAAAATCGGTTGAGCGTGGTTTATCAAATAGCGTATTTACTGCCTTATATGAATATACAGAAACAAACAATATTTAATTAATCAAGGCGGGGGGATATCCTCCGCTTTTTTTGTTGCTTGCCGTGGTGGGGTTACTTTATAGGCGCGTCGGCGGTCGTTGGCGTCCAACGGTCTATATAATTTTGCAAAGCCTCGTTATATAGTTCGTTTATATTCTTGCGTTCGTGGTGTGCTATAATCTTTATTTTCTTTACAACGTCTTTATTAAGATTGTAGCAAATGCGCGTTGTGGATCCTCTCGGGGATTTAATGCGGAAAGTTTCGGGCGGTTCGGTGTTATTTAAAATGTCCTCTGCCATCTGTCGCGCGTTTGTAACCGTTTGTTGTTCTTGCTTCTCGGGTATTAGATTATCAAACGCGGACTTTAAAAAATCCTTTTTCATAATGTATTTATTTTTGATGTAAGAAAATTAGTTTTTTGGTGGGTGTTCTGCGCTGTTTCATTTACTGCACAATTTTTGCACTCGTTTTTTTGTACGCCTGATTTCGTGTTTTATTACTAAATAATCTTTATGTATTTATATATAGATTATATATTTATTTTTATATACTTTATAGACTATTTAAATTTGCGATCTTCGGCGGTGGTTGGCTTGTGGTTTATTTTGTAAACCATTAAACCCCGTTTAGGTATTCTTCAACTACGGCGTTATAATCAACTGCGCCGTTACTGTGTGGTGCGTACGTGAATATGTCACAACCATAGGCGGGCGCTTCCCCCAACGCCACGTTGTCGCGTATTTTGGCGTTAAATACAGGAACCCCCGCACACGTTACCTGCTCCACCGCCAAACGGTGCAAACTCTTTCGCTTATCATATTGAGTAAACAAAACTTTATAAGGTAACGCACCGCCTCGCATTTTTGCAACTCGCCGTATTATGTCGGTAACACTAACCAACCCCGCAACTGCCAAATATTGAGGTTGTGCCGTTATGAAAACTTCGGTTGACGCATACAGCGCGCCCAACGTAAGCAAACCCAAAGTTGGCGGTGTGTCTATTATGATATAATCGTATTTCTTCCCATATCCCCGCACTATGTCATTAAGCCTTGTTATGCGGTCGGGTTCTTGGGATATTTCCACCTCTAACAATGACAAATTAGGAACCGACGGCAACACCGACAAGGAACCCGCGCCACCATCAACGGGCAACACCTCAACGGGGGTTATTGTTTTTTTCGTTGTCAGGGCGTTATATGTGTTGCAATCCTTAGTTACAGGAACCCGCAACGACGCCGTTAGGTTGCTTTGTCCGTCGCAATCAATCAACAGGATATTATACCCTCGGCGCCTCAACCCTGCGCCAACATTTACGGCGGTTGTGGTCTTTCCAACTCCGCCCTTGTTGTTGCAAATCGTTATTACTTTCATTTCGTTTAATATAAGTTATCCAATAATGTTTCTCCACCGTTGCAAATACGCTGTTCCTCTCTGAGTGCTGCCGTGTAAATCTGCGTTGTTGCGGGGTTGCTGTGTCTTAACATATATTGCGCTTGCTCTAAAGATCCGCCCGCACGTAATACGTTGGTGCCTGCTGTGTGTCTTAGACTGTGGGCGGTAAATGCGCGGTTGTCTAAACCTACCTCGCGTAATGCTTCTTTAATCATTCCCGAAACGGCGCGCGTTGTCAGTCGTCCACCGTTATTACGGTTACTCTCACTTGCAAACAATGGGGCGTTGGCGTCGGCGTTCTTTCGTGTGCGCAAATATTCCGCTATGGGTTTATATGTCGCGTCAGTGAGCAAAACAAAATCGT